>JAQBQB010000024.1 GCA_028287235.1 Gemmatimonadota bacterium
TCCTCGCCGCTCTTGCGTGATGCCGGTGAGCTCCGCCGTCGGTCACGCGATCACCACGATCGAGGGGATCAGTGCCACGCCAAGTGGCAGGAAGATCCAGCAGGCATGGCTCGATCTCGAGGTCGTCCAGTGCGGTTACTGTCAGTCCGGCCAGATCATGGCCGCCGCGGCGTTGCTCGCGAAGATCCCCGCGCCCACCGACACGGATATCGATCAGGCCATGTCGGGCAACATCTGCCGGTGCGGGACTTACACACGGATTCGCGCGGCGATCAAGCGCGCCGCGCGTGCGCCATCCGTCTCCCTCCTCCTTTTGCTCGCGGCTTTCAGCCACAGCGCCGCAGCGCAAACCGCACGCTCGACGCAGTTCGATCCGGTAGCGAGCGTCGTCATGCACGCGCGATGCATGAACTGCCACCAGGACAATTCTCCAAGGCAGACGGATGCTGCCATCCTTCATCAACCACTCGTGGTCCGTGGGAAGGACGGCCACGGCGCGCCCACCCAACAGTGTCAGGCATGCCACCAAGCGACGAACACAGCCGACGGTTTCGTTCCGGGCGTCGCGAGCTGGCAGTTGGCACCCTTGTCGATGAAGTGGCAAGGGCTGACCAAGACGCAAATCTGTCAGGCAATGAAGGACCCAGCTCGGAACGGTGGCCGCCGGAGCGGAAAGCAGGTTATCGAGCACATGAAGAGCGACCCTCTCGTGCTGTGGGCCTGGGCTCCGGGCGGCCATCGCACCACACCACCGCTCTCGCATGAGGAGTTCGTTAACGCGCTACAGGCCTGGCTGGCGGCGGGCATGCCGTGCCCAAGGACTGGATAGCGCGAAGAATATCAACATTGCGTTCTCCATCGTTCCAAGACCAACGACCATGAGGAATGCGCTTTCGAATCGAGATAAGAGGCGTGCGGTGGGGTCATGATTGCCCAACCGACCGGAGACGGCTCGGCTCCGCGTGTCGCGGTTCGTCAGCGTCATCAACGCGGGGCGCATGATCAACGCGAAGCAGGCACGCAAACAGATCGAAGGAGCGGTGGTTGTCGGGATCGACATGGCGTTGTTCGAGTAGGCGCGATACGACAAGCGCTGTGGAGCCCCGATCAACAGCAACCTCGCCGACTACATCACGAGCACCAACGCCGATGCGCCGGCGATCGACGTGACGTTTCTCGATTACCCGGATACGGTGCTGAACGCTCTCGGTGTCGCGCGGCGTCGGCGAGATCGCGCTGGCGGGGACGGGCCGAATCGACAGCAATCGACACCACGAATCGACAGCAGCTCGGTGGTCAACCGACTTGATCGCAGTCGCAGCCAGCAAATTCCCGGGGGAACAGCGACAAGTCCGACCCTCAGAATCAGACCCCGACCTCACGCCCGTCAAGCGAGCGCCCTTGGTGAGGTGCGTGAGGTGCGTGAGGTGCGCGAGGTGCGCGAGGTGCGCGAGGTGCGCGAGGTCACGGCAACGATCACGCCGGTCCATCCAGCCGAAAGAGCAGCGCGGCCTAGAGTTGCTCTGGTGCACCAACAGTTGGCGGAATGCAGAATCCGAGCGCCCATATTCGGCGTAAGGGGAGGCGCCGGGAATTGAACCCGGTAACTCTACCTGACAGTGCCAGTGATACTTAGGACAATCGCCCTGATCTCACCGGCGAGGAATGCCCCCCGGCGGTACCCCCAACCGCTCACCGCCGTAGGGAATGCCTCGGTGGGCGTCTCGGATTAATCTCAAGTGCATGGCTGATCGCCAACATTACGTATCGCAGTTCCACCTCCGGAGCTTTGTGGACCCGGAGTCCGAGGCAACGCGCTCACCTTGGCTATGGGTCGGCAACTGCGCGACCGGGAAGGTTAAACGGAGGGCCCCGTCCAACATTGCGTGGGCGCGATCCCTATTCGATGGAGCGGGCGCGCTCGGCGACCGCGGAGCGAAGCTGGAAACGTACCTCGCCGACTCGGTAGAATCTCCCGCCGCAGCCGCGCTTCGCGAATTCTGCGGCAAGCCGGCTGGCAGGCGCGGCGAGATTCCGTCGACAATTATGCGCTACCTGGCGTGGGCCGCAGCGCGCAGCCGCACGATGTGGGCGCTGTATCAATCCTGGATCGATGACATTGCGAATGACGATACGCCTCTTGCCGAGCCTCCGCCGCCCTGGCTGATGAACGCGACGGAGCGCGATGGAGTTCATCGCGTGGCGCATCCTCAACTGGGAACGAGGCTCGTTGGGGCGAGTGAGTATGAAGCGATGCGGTTTGCCGGATGGCGTTTTGTTGTGGAGCAGCCCGATTTTCTCGAATTGGCGCACGCGCAGGCGGCATACTTCTACGAGCGTTTCTTTCCGCGGCTGAACTGGATGATTCTCGACGCGCCGAGAGATCAGCACTTTGTGATCGGCGATCGGCCGGTTCTCTGGGGATTCCATGGTGCGATGGAACTACCTCCGGCCTATTTGAGACACGCGGCCGTCCAGCTAGTCGCACCGTTGTCACGAACGGTCGCTCTCCTAGCCGGTCACGCGGCGAGCCCGTTTCCGGAGAGGGTCACCTCCATGCAGGTCAATCAGATCGTAGCAAATGGCGCAACCGAATGGATCGCCGGTGCGACACGAAAGGGTGTCGAGGCCGCCCTCAATTCGCGGAACACTATTCGTAAGCCGCAGACCGACGAACCGGGTGATCGCCAAGCATCGGGTCCTCCGGAGAATACCTCGCAGTCGCCGCGTGTCGCTTGGCCTAAGGGATGAGCATCACTCTCGTTGCATCGCTGATCTCGGCCGCGACCGCGCTCTTCGTGGCGGCGATGACGTACACTCTCAGCAAGCGCCGCGAGCGTGAAGCCGACTGGCGTAAGATTAAGCTGGAGCAATACCGGGAGTTTATTCTCGCGCTATCAGGGGTTACGGGGCGGCGCGCGACCGACGTGGATCAGCTTCGATACTCCGACTCGGTCAACACGCTCTCCCTTGTTGCGCCTGCTCCGGTGCTAGAGGCGCTGTATGCGTTCCAGGACGAAATTGGCGCTCGCAACACCAACAAATCACAACAGGCTCACGACGCAGCGCTGACCCGCCTTCTGATGGAGATCCGACGGGATATACATCCGGCGACGAAAGCTGATGCCTCGTTCCAATTCAGGTTATACGACGCGCCATCGCCTAGAGTCACAGGGCCAAGTTCCTAGTCACCTAGTCTCCCTGCGGAAAAACCGTTTCGCCGGTTCCGACGATCTGCTGCATCCGGGCGATTGCCACTTTCGCGGCGACATCGAGGCTCGAAACGTCCCCGGCCGTATCAATCGCCCGCCACCGGCCGGCCTCGTCGGGGCCAAGGATGGCGACCCCGTAACGCTCCTGCCCGTGCCATCGAAACACGGTGCCGATCAGACGACGTTCTGCGTCTGCGAACCAAGCGACTTCGCTGAAAGGAACCTCTCCCGATTTGTACGGAGGTCGCTTCGGTTGGAATGCGTCGAACTCGCGTCGCAGAATCGTTCCGACGTGGCCGCGTCGATCTTCAACCGGAGCGAGCGAATCGAGTTTGAGGGTCAGGCGCTGCGTGATCGAGACGAATGGAACGAATTGCTTAAGGAGCGAGACAGGAACTCCATCTTTGAGCGAAGTCTGAATCGCATCGTCAAAGAAGAACTCCGGCAGTGAATGCAGCGCGCGGGGATTTAGAAAGACCTCGACGCCGCTTCCCCAAGGCTCGGGCCCCGGGTCCTCGTCGAGGCGATAGCTGAACTGCGCGGCCTCTTTGGCATTGGGGTCAGGGTCCCACGCCGCACCACGCCGCGAAACCAACACGTTGCCGCGATGGAGCCCAGCCTGGTAACCCATTCGCGTGAACTTGCTGACGGCCGCGACATTCGTGTAGAGCACCGCGCTAATGTGCTCGGTTTCCGGTTGAGCGAAGAAGTTCGAGGGTATCTTCTTTTCGGCCAGTTGATGCTCCTCTACTTCCGCCGTGTCAATGACCAGTTTCCCTTGCTCGTCATGACGGCCCGTCTGCCGGATGCCATACAGATATTGCGCGATGCCGGCCGAGCTGAAGAGCAAGGAATCGTGGCTGTAGAATGGTTGAATCGCGAGTACGAGCGCCCGTCCCTTCACGTGAGGCAGCTTCCAATACCGCTTATTGAGCTTGGAGTACAGGGCGCTCCCCAGTCGGATTGGCAATTCCTGCTGTGAACGCTCAACGCGTGCTTGTTCATCCTCGTCGACAAGCGCGCGAAGATCGACGCCCGTTATCAGCTTTGGCGTCTCGCCCGGCCGCTGCGTCGGATTGGCGGTGGTCGCCTCCACAGCGACCGTCGTCCCATTCCTACAAACCAGGTAATCGGGTCGTTCGGCCGCACGTTCGACGTCCGCGCCAATGCTCTTGAAATACGCGAAGAGAAACAGCTCGAATAGTCTCGCGTCGAAGCCGGTCGTCTGAAACTGCTCGACGAAATTGCAATCGAGATGCTCGCGACAGGCAGCGAAAACTTCCTCCATCATCAGCCGCGTCGGCTCGGCTCCGGGATCGTTTCGGAGAAGCGCAACCGCTGGATGAAGGCGAGCAGGCGGAACGACAGGATCGAAGAGGATTGTAGCTCGCCTTGCCGAGGGTTTGTGAGGCTATCGTTCCCGCACTGGCCTATTCGTACGGACCTAGGAACCGTTCGCCGTTGAAATGAATCATGTGCGTCGGCGCATCAGCGACCCACACCTCGGTTTCCCAAGCGATTTCGGTCATGTACTTATTCAACGCAGGTCGGTTGCGGAACGCCGTCACAAACACGAGCGGCGCAGACGACGACTTGAAGAGTTCTTTCAGTTCGCCGTGGCGCTTCGCGTTTACCGGCCCGTGACTCGTCACCGCCTCAATCAAGATGAGCCAGTTCTTCTCCGTGAAGTGGACGACAACGTCGGGCATCTTGCCGTGCTCGTCCACCGTGACGCCAAGAGCCGACAGCGCGGCCTCATCGAAATAGCCCCACTTTTCGTCCGCGTCGCCAACGTAGATTGCGTTTGCACCCGGAGTAAAGCGCGGGCAGAACTCGTCTACAATCTCGCGGATCAGCTCATTCTGTCCGCCGGGAGATAGCGTGATTTCGAGCCCTTCGCGAATGCGAAGCGGAATCCGCTTCATCTGCCGCTCGCTGGCGTACTTCTCCGCAAGCGCCGGTGCCGAAACCAAGTAGTCGCCGAGTCGCTTCTCCCATTCCGGCGATCCCCACGAGCGCAATAGCTCCAGCGCGGTCTCAGGCACCTGGTAGCAGTATGCCGGGCTGTTGACCGGCCGGTCTTCTTTGTCCGGATTCGGAACAACCAAACCGGCGTCTTGAAATTGGTGGAGCGTGGAGCGACGAACCGTCTCGCGCGTATTCGGCTTCCATTGCTTGCCATAGTGTTCGGCCGCGAATTCCATAATCGGAGTCACGCCGCGCAGGGGCGCGCTTGCAGCAGACCACGGTTGCTTTGGCGTAAGGTCGAGAAGCGCCAATAGCGTGAATCCGGCGCGCTCGTTGGTTTGCTCCTTCGGCAGGCCGAGTGCCTTGAGGATAGAGCAGGCCTCGACGACCCGCCGTTGGGCTGCCGTATTCTTCCGCGGTTTGTCAGGCAAGTCGATCAGTTCTCCTTCTACGATGTCATCCAGATCGGATTGGTCGCTGACACCGCCGACACGCTCCGAGATCCGCTCAAGCTGCTCGTCCGTCGGGTAGGGCAACTTCCGCAGATCAGTTGCGTTGACCTGAGTGTGTCCGTTGAACTGGCGAAAATACGAATCGAGCAGCGTCGAATTGAGGTACGCCGCGAGCCCATCCGCCAGCTTACGAGGGAGACTGTGTCCGCGGCGATGAAAGTAGTTCAGGTGGTTCTCGAACGCCACGAACTCTCCCGGTGCGGCCTCGGGCGTGAAGACCGCAGCCACGACGCGACGCTGCTCCTCCTTCGAGGAGAACCGCTTGACCAAGACATAGGTGCCCGTCGGATTCAGTTGGGCTTGAGTCTCCGGTGCGCGCTCGATTGCGTTCGGCTTCTTCGAGCCCACCCTTGGCCACTCGATCCGTCCATTCGAAAAATGGGTTGGATAGATCAGCGGTACTGTTCCCGTATCTGGTTCCGCACGGAGAAAGTCCTTCACGCGAAAATCAACCACGCGGCCCGTGGAGACCTGGACACCCAATGTTTCGATACTCCCGCGCAATCCTCGAACGATGTGCGCGATGCGCGCGTCCCACTCGTCCGGCGCGATGTGAATAAACGCGTCGGGATCACCCGAACGGACGACCTGTGAAAACGGAACCTCGCGCCGAGTGGTATGCTGGGCGTCGCCAGAGTCACTCCATTCGACTTGCACACAGTTCGCCTGCTCGTGTCCACGCTCGACGCGGAACACCACGTTTTCCTGGAGGACTTCGTCCTCGCCGAACGCCACGTCGCGCGAATCGAAAACGTGAACATGGGTTAGGCTGGCCAGACGAAGGAGATCTCGACGGAATGGCGTGAAGTACGGACCATTACAGAATGATCGTGGCGTGATCGCGATCAACTCGCCCCCCTCCGTGAGCGACCGCAGTGCCAACGAAACAAAGGCTGTGTAGAGATTGCTCGTCTCAACGCCAACCTCCCTCAACAGCCGACGTTCTGGCGAGTCGGTGCGAATCTTCCCGTATGGTGGATTCAAGATCACGACGTCGAACTGTGGCGCAGAGGTGCCGAAGAAACCGCCGGTCAACAACTCAACAGCGGAGCTGATAAAGTCTTCTTGCCGGATCTCAAACGTGACAGCAACGCCATGCTTCTGACCGTGCTCCTGGCAACCCTCAAGCACCGAAGTCAGCGCAGGAACTAGTTCGTCGTCCACCTCATACGCGACGATCTCAATACGGTTTGGGGGGCATTTGCCTCCGCAAGCCCTCGCGACCCACGCAGCAGCGAGAACTCCGACGCCCGCGCCGGGATCGAGCAGCCTTACCGTTCCGGTCTTGGGGGTGCTGAGGGAGGTCATGAGGCGCGCAATAGCCGCCGGTGTGAAGAACTGCCCGAGGGCCGAGCGACGTTCCGGCTGAAGCCTCCGAGCGGCGTCGAGCCGAACGAGGTCCACGAAGTCGGTAAGGTCCGCAACGGCCGGCGACGGTAGCGTCTGCATGCTCATTGTTGAGCAATCTACGGCTCGTGCGGAGCGCGCAGCACCCCGCGAGCGCAGGCGGCATCGATCTGTTTTGCTTAAGTCCCCCATCCGGACGCCTTCGCGATACCTGAGACGGCAGAGAGAGCCCTGCCGACTCTAGCGCCTCGCTGCGGACCCACAACCGCCCAAGCTTGCAATGACCCGCTGGGACGCCGATCCGCCCCGAGGTCGCACGCCCGCGCCACGGCGCGGCATAAAGAGACTACGTGACGCGCCGTTCCGAGTGGCCGGGCGGGGGGCGAGGCGGGCACGCCCGGCGTCGAGGAGAACCCGCGTCGGCCGCTCGTGAGCGAAGAGCAGTACATGGCGTTGCGGAAGATTGCACCGCAGGTTGACCCGACCTTCGAGCTGCTGCTCGTGTTGGCTCACGAGACCGGTCACAGAATCGGCGCGATTCGACAACTTCGGTGGTCCGATGTGGACCTCAAAGAGAAGCGAATCACGTGGCGCGCCGAGAACGACAAGATCGGGATGGAGCACACGCCGCCGCTGTCGGTCGAGGCGGCACGGGTGCTCGACGCGGCGTGGAAGAAGCGCGCGGCGATCGGAGACGGTTGGGTGTTTCCGTCGCCAGAGAACACGAAGGAGTCGTGTTCCCGGCATCTGATGCGGGATTGGTGGCAGCGAGCGGCGTCGCTTGCGGAGTTGCCATCGACGGCGCGCATGGGCTGGCACAGTCTGCGTCGCAAGTTTGTGAACGACTTGAAGGGCGATACACCGATGGCCGACCTATGTCAGTTGGGCGGCTGGAAGAGCCCGTTGACGATCATGACGGTGTATCAGCAGGCCGACCAAGTGACGATGCGCAACGCGCTCACAAACCGCGAAGAACGGCGCGCCGCGGCCCAGTAGCAGGGCCCGATCCGCGAATCGACAGCACCAATCGACAGCAGAGCAATGTTCCGGGTCCGATACAGAAATCCCGCCCACAGCGTCGCTGTGGGCGGGGTAATGACTTCTGTGTTTATGGGCCTGAGAGGAGTTGAACCTCTGACCTCACGCTTATCAGGCGTGCGCTCTAACCAACTGAGCTACAGGCCCTTACGGGCTCGTACCCCCGAACCATCCGAGCCGGAAAAGTTAACCAACCCTCCCCCTCGGGTCAATCGAGCTAGCTTCGCCGTTCTCGATATGCCATGATAGGCCCACGCGTTTGCTCCGTCCGCTCGGTCGCCGCAGCCCGGTGAGGGTACGCTCATGGCCATCGATATTCGCGCTCAGTTGCAGGGCAGCCTCGGTTCCGGATACCGACTCAGCCGCGAGCTCGGCGGCGGAGGCATGGCGCACGTCTTCGTCGCCGACGATCCGGAGCTCGCCCACCGCGTCGTCGTCAAAGTCCTCTCCCCCGACCTGAGCGCCGGCGTCGACGGCGAGCGCTTCAAGCGCGAGATCCAGCTCGCGAGCAGCCTCCATCACCCGCGCATCGTCCCAGTTCTCAAGGCGGCGAGCGCCGGCGACGTGTTGTACTACACCATGCCCTTCATCGAAGGCGATACGCTCCGCGCGCTCATCGCCGCCGGCGGCGAGCTCCCGGTGGAGCGCGCGCTTGCGCTCGTGCGCGACGTCGCCGAGGCGTTGGTCTACGCGCACGGCAAGAACATCGTCCATCGCGACGTGAAGCCGGAGAACATCCTCATCGAGCGGAGCACTGGACGAGCACTCGTCACCGACTTCGGCATCGCGCGCGCGATCGAGTGCGCCGCCGACGTTCAGAGCGTGACGACCACCGGACTCACGCTCGGCACGCCAACTTACATGAGTCCCGAGCAGGCGGCGGCCGAACGGCACATCGACGGCCGGAGCGACGTCTACTCGCTCGGCTGCGTGTTCTACGAGCTGCTTTCCGGCCTGCCGCCCTTCGCCGGCCCCACGGCGCGGGCGGTGATCGCGCGGCACATGACGGAGCCGCCGCCCAAGGTCCGCATCGTCCGGCCCGACGTGTCGGAGGACATGCAGCACGTCATCGAGCGCATGCTCGCGAAAGCGCCGGCCGCGCGCTTCACCGCGCCGCGCTTGCTCGATGCGCTCAACGGAAAGATGGTCCCCGAAGCCGACGAGCTGATCGCCGAGCGCCGCTCGACGATTCGGGAAGCGACGGCGCGACTGTTTCGTCTCTTTCGATAGCTCGCACGAAAGGTCAGCGCGCGGGGTTGAACCAATCCAGCACGTCGAAGGCCTGCGAGAGCTGCATGGCGATCGCATGCCCGCCCTGCCCGTAGAAGCCGGGTGTGCCGGGACGGATCCACCACCGGTCGGCGCGCACCGACGCCTTGAGCAGCGTCGACGACGTGAGGCGGTACCCCACGCCCGTTTCGCCGTCGACGAAGTCGGTGAGCCGCGAGCTCCAGCTCACCGTTTGCGCGGGGCGAATGAACGGGTACTTGTTTCGCTCGAGACGCACCGCGACGAAGAGGCGCGGCGACAGCGTGTACTTCGCCTCGCCATAATACGTGTACCCCGTCAACCCGGTGGTTCGGCCGGGCACGTCGTAGTTTCCTCGCGCGAACTCCGCGTGCGTCTCGAGGTAGCCGCGTGAGAATGACGCGTCGAGGGCGAACACGCGCTGCTGGTATTCGGTCCAATCCGTGGCGCCGTACTGTGCGGCCGCGAGATCGCGATTCAGATACGATCCGGCGGTGAACGATGCGCCGACGCGCAGGCCAACGAACGGCGTGATGCCGCCGCCGATGGCCGGCCGCAACCGCGGCGTCGGCGACGGGACGTAGCCGACGTGATCGGCGGGAAGAGAGACCATCGCGGCTCGGTAGTCGAGATGTGTGGTCTCGCCGGAAATCTCGGCGCCAAGGGGATAGTCGAGCGAGTAGCCGTCGGGGAGGCCGATCAGCGGATTGCGCGTGGAGAAACGGCGCGACGCAAACGTTCCGATCACCGGCGTCAACCGCCCCACATCGATTACGAGCGCCCGCGAGCTGGCATAGCGCACGCCGAACTGATTGCTGTACACGTCGTAGCGATCGGACTCGACGCGCGCAGGCCCTCCCTCGGCCATTCCCTGCGCGTAAAACACGAGACCGCGCACCGGTTCGTACGCCCCCCAGAGTTGTACCCGGCCCAACCCGGCCGGGCGGCCCTTGTTGCGCGTGAGCAGATTGGAGCTCGCGTTCGTCGACCAGAATTCGGCGTCGGCGACGCCCTGCAACAACACGCCACCCTGCGCGTGCACGCGTCTCGAGCCCGCGGCGAGCACGAGGGTCGCGAGCGCGAACTTCGCGAGCGCGTCGCGAATCGTGCGCGCCAACGTCGCCGGCGTGAATGGTTTGCGCAGGAACACCGTGGCCGGATCGAGCTCGTACTGGGCGAGCGCTTCATCGGCGTAACCCGACATGTAGATCACCACCGGCGCCGGCCGCGTCGCGAGATATTCCGCGACGAGCTGCGGCCCGCTCGTGTGCGGCATGACGATGTCGGTGAGCAGCACGTCGATCTTGCCCGCCATGCCGATCTCCAGCGCCTCCGACGCGTTGCGCGCGACGTAAACCGTGTAGCCGCGCTCCTGCAACGTTCGGCGCGCGAGGATGCGGACATCCTCTGCATCTTCGACGATGAGAATCGTCTCGGTGCCGCTCGGCAGCGTCTCGTCGCTCTCCGGCGTAAGCTCGAGTGCGCCGAGCGTTTCCGCCGTGGGCAGCGTGATGGTGAACGACGAGCCCGTGCCCAACTCGCTCTCCACGCTCACAGCTCCACCGGATTGGTTGACGATGCCATACACCGTCGAGAGGCCGAGGCCGGTCCCCTTCCCCACTTCCTTGGTGGTGAAGAACGGCTCGAAGATGCGTTCCTTCACCTCGTTGCTCATTCCGGTTCCGGTGTCGCTGACGACCAGCGCGACGGCGCACGCGTTCGTGCGTTCGGCATCGGCCGCGGCCGCGGGCTCGAGCACGTTGGTCGTCGCGATCGTGAGGATGCCGCCGCCGGTGCCGGCCATCGCGTCGCGCGCGTTCACCGCGAGATTGAGCAGGACCTGCTCGAGCTGCCCCCGGTCGGCGCGCACGCGCGCGAGCGGCGGCCCCGACTCGATGCGAAGCTCGATCTGCTCGCCGATGATGCGCCGCAGCATCGGGGCGATTCCCTTCACCACGTCGCCCAGGTCGAGCACCGTGGGCTGCATCACCTGCTTGCGGCTGAAGGCGAGCAACTGGTGGGTGAGGTTCGCGGCGCGGTCCGACGCGTCGATCACCTGTCGCAGGTCTTCGGCTTCGGGGCTCGTCTTGTTGGTGCGCATCAGAGCGAGCTGGGTGTAGCCGGAGATGACCGTTATGAGATTGTTGAAGTCGTGGGCGATGCCGCCGGCCAGCGTGCCGATGGCCTCGAGCTTCTGCGACTGGCGCAGCTGCGCCTCGCTTTCCCGCAGCGCTTTCTCGATGCGGATGCGCTCCGCGATCTCGTCGGTGAGCACGACGTTCGCCGCCGCGAGCTCGGCGGTGCGCTCCTCGAGCTGCCGCCGCTTTCGGGCAATCGAGTCCATGAGCTGATTGAACGAATCGTTCAGCGTGCGCACTTCGAGCGCTTCGCGGTCGGCGTCGAACTGCGCCTGTCGCTGCTCCGACGCCGCGCCCGACCGCATGTGGCGCACGAACTTCCGAAACGGGCCGAGTACCGTGCGTGCGACGAACGCCGTTCCGAATCCGGCGATCAGAACAGCCAGCCCGCCATAGAGCAGAAAGTCCCGGCGCAGCGGAGCCGTGAGCGCCGCCACGCGCCGGGTGAGCGGCTGCAACATCCACAGACGTACGGCCTGATGATCCTGCGTCTCACCGATTGGGACCGCCGCCACGACGTACTCCGCGTCGCCGAGACGCACGGTGGCGGCGCTCGAGTCGGCGGCGTGCGGCTCGAGTTGCGACCGCACGGCCGGTGTGCCCAGCGACTGGTCGCTCGCCGACACGACGGACGAGCCGACGGTGAGCACCACCTCGGCGTCCGACGCCGCGCGGGCCGTGGCGACGAACGCCGAATCGAGCCGGCGGCCGAGCACGAGCGCGCCGAGCGTGAAACCGTCCAGCACGAGCGGATAGACGGCGATCTCCAGTTCCCCGGAGTCGGTGCGAAGGACGGCGAGATCGCCGAAGTCCGCCGGCAGGTTGGGATCGAGGACCTGGCGCACGGCTTTGGACGCGAGGAGGCTCGTGCCGCGGGCGATCGTTGCGCCGCGCCGCCCGGCCGCGGCGAAGACGCGCGCGGAATCGTCGGTCACGAGCAGCACGTCGGCATCGACGCTGCGCAACCGCTTGCGCAGCTCGTCCTCGAGCGTGTTCACGAGATCGAGCCGTGCCTTCCCCGTCGAATTTTTTTCTACTTTGTAAATACTAAGATCGTAATGAAAGCTCGGCGTCTGCGTGATGAGCGAAGCGGCGAACAGGAGCTGGCTCGCTTCGCGCGCCTGCAGCACCTGGAGTGTGCGCTGATTCTGCGCCAGCTGCGTCGCGAAGAGCTGGCGGGTGCTCGACTTGATCTCGGCGCTCAACGCCCAGAACGCGGCGAAGACGACCACCGCCGTCACGGCGGCGCCGAGCACGGCGAGCTTGGCGCTCAACGAGCTGCGGCGCGCGCGCGCGCGGAGGGTGCCGGTCCCCGGCGCCGTTGAGGTCACCGCGACGCGTTCCCGCCCTGAGGGAGCGGGATGTTGAAATCCACCGAGATCGTCTGTCCCGCCGTCACATGCACGCGTCGCGTGATTGGTTTGATTCGCTCGTGCCACCCGACGATGGTGTAGTCGCCTTCCGGCACGTCGTCGATCGCGAAGCGGTGGTCGTCGCCGGGGCTCGCGAAGAACGGATTCGCCAGCACGAGCACGATGGCGCTCATGTCAGAATGAATGTGGCAGAACACCTGAACGGTTCCCGGACGAAGGAACGTCCACGCCTTCGACGAGCCGTTCGGGTAGCGGCCGAGATCGAATCCCTTGCCGCCCGGGGCGGCCGCACTCGACAGCGAGAAGACGTTGTGAAAGACGTCGTCTTCGTTCGGGAAGTTCACCGTGCCGCCGGCGACGATCGGCAGCACGTGCGGCACGAAGCGTTCGTCGCGCTGCGCGATGCTGCCGTGGCGGCGCGCGTCGATGCGTGCGTCGGACGCGGGCAAGTGCGCGGAATCGCCCTCGAGATACACCACCACGTTGTGCAGCTCGGCGGCGATCGGATCGCGCGCCGGCGCGGGCGGGAGCGACCCGGCGCCCGGATCGGAGTAGATCCGGAATTGCGGGCGCCGGGCCGACAAAGTGCTCGAGATCTCGACCGTCCCCTCTATTCTGCCGGTGGCGCGCGCCGGGGTGGGCCGAAGCGCGCGGGCGCCGACTGCGCTCGAGAAAACGAGCGCGGTCGCGAGACGGCGGGCCGTGCGAGCCAAGGGTTGACGCGGCATGGTGTTGCCGGAATCTGGGCTCTAGCGCGCGACCCGCGCAACGCCGCGAGAGAGCGCTAGCGTCGCTTTACGGGCAACGACAACGGTGGCGGCGGCGCCGACGCACGGCCGCGGCCGTAGCCCGGCGCGGCGGTCTCGCCATTCTCGCCGGTGAGGACACCTCTGCTCCGTCCCCGCTCCGGACCCGCCACCGATCCGATGCCGGCCACGAAGTAGCCGGTTGCGATCGCGCAGGTGATGTGCGCGGCCAGGTGCGTCGCGCCGCCCGACTGTGCGGGCGCCCTGAAGACCGGATCGGCGATGGGCTTGTAGGTGCGCGTCATGATTTTGAGGCCTCCCTTGGTGTACCCCGAGTCGTACGCCGACTCGAGGACATTGAGCACGGCGTCGGGGAGGCAGGTGCGCAGTTGCGTCTCGTAGTTCACGTAGACCTTCTGCACCGCGTCGAGCCGTGTCTGCATGGAGTCGATGTAGTCGCGAATCTGCACCAGGCTCACATTGAGCGACGACGCCGCCTGGCGGACCTTGAACACCGACTTCGGGAAGGTGACGATCTCCTGAAAGCTCGTGAGCTTGCTGGGCATCGTGGTGATGTGCCGCCCGATCAGCTTGTACTGCTCGAGCGCGGTCTTCATCGCCTCGGCGGCGACTTCGTCGCTCGTGAACAGCTTGCGTACCTCGGCGCCGCTCGACGCGGTCACGCGGGCATCGGCTTCATTGAAGGCGCGCGTCCGCAGCTCGGTGACGGCCGCGCCGCCGGCGAGCTCCAACAGCTTGCCGACCGCGGTGCCGACGAGCGGAACGGGGATCTTGTCGGCGAGGGACTTGAGCGCATTGACGGCCATGGGGATGGCATCGGCGGCCAGGTCGTTGGCGCCGGCGAGCATCAGGCTGGACTGCGACCGGACTTCGCGCTCGAACATGACGGTGAATTTGTCGCGCGATTCGGCGGTCATCGACGCCCAGCTGTCCCGCCCCTGATCGAGGTAAGCCGTGGCAGTGCCCATGTTTGCGCGCGCCATGCGGTCCATCAGACTGCGAACCCCGGTGTCGAGCGCTTCCGTGTAGTACTCGCATAGCTTGTCGACGAGCGCGGCGCGGTCGGTGTCGGAAATCGGGTAGTTGGGCATGTGCGACGCTCCTACGCGGCGTAGTGCTGTTAAGGATGGACGGCAGCGACAGAGCGCTCACAGAGCGCACGCCAACGGCAGGGCCGCAATCCTACGACGCGGGCCGCTCGTCGGCAAGTCGCATCGCGATCGTTCACTAGCGCACAATTCGGCGCGCGCAATCAGGTAACGTACACGCCACGACGCGCCTCATCGTTCTTGCGGGCCGTCACGCCGACGCTATATTCGCCCTCCCGACGTCGGAGTAACCACCGTTTTCCCGCCTTGCTGCAGTCCCTCCCAAATGTGTTGTCATCACGCCAGTTGCTGTTCACGCAACTCGATACCGGCCCGTCTGGCGTCGTGACCGAGCGATCGTACGGGTTTTTCGACATTGCGCGGCGCGGAATTGTCGCGCTGCTGCTCCTGAGCGGGACGAGCGCGTGCTTTCTGCGCCGCGGTCCTGTCCGTACCAACGAGATGCAAATCGTGGCGACGGCCGCGGCAAACGACAACAGTCCGACAGCCGTAGAGGCAGTGATGGTCTACGATGCGACGCTGCTCAAGACGTTGCTCACCATGAGCGCGGCCGACTGGTTTGGCGCTCGCGACCAACTTCGCAACGATTTTCCCGATGGCTTCGACTCGCGCGCCTGGGAGATCGTTCCCGGCCAGCAGCTCGATCTCCGCAAGCTTCCGTTTCGCAAAGGCGACGCCCTGCTCGTGTTCGCAAACTTTCGTTCGCCGGGCGCGCATCGCGCCCGGCTGGATGCGCGCTCGCATGCACGTATCACGTTGACTGATCGTGACTTCACCGTCACGGAGCTCAGATGACGCGCGTGGGTGACGTTCCGGATGCTGTGCAGTGGCACGAGGGAATGCTCCTCGCGCCGCAGCATTTTCAGCAGCTCGCCCTGCGCTCCGACGCGCTGTTGCAGTACCACATGCTCGCGGCGGCTCCGTTTCATTGGGGCGTGCGGCGCCTGCGGATCGACACGAGCCTGCTGCTCGACGGCACCTACCGCATCATCGAGCTCGAGGCGGTGATGCCCGACGGGTTGAGCGTGTCCTACCGCGACGGCGATCCAATCGACCTCTCGGTGAGCCTCGCCGGCAAGCCGATGGACCGGAACGCGTCCGTCGCCGTGCACCTGGCCGTTCCGGCCGCGCGCGGCTCCGCGACGGCGGCCGGCCACTTCGCCCGCTATGCCTCGTACGACGGCTCGCCGGTGCCCGACCTGAACACGGGCGAAGGCGAGCTCCCGGTGCCGCGGCTGCGACCACGCATCTCGCTGATCGTCGGCGACACGCCGCCGGACAAGTTCGTCAGCATTCCGCTCGCCCGCGTGTCGTATCGTGATGAGCGCTTCACACTTGCCGACTTCGTTCCGCCGCTGCTGCAGGTGTCGCAGCAGGACGAGCTCGGAAAGATGAGCGCGCACGTGCTGAAGCGTATTCGCGAGAAGGCGGTGTTCCTGGCCGACCGCGCGCGCGCCGCCGCGGCCACGGCAAAGCGGCCGTTGGTGCTCGAGACGCAGCTCATGGCGCAGAACCTCTCCTGCGCGCTGCCCCCCGTCGAAGCGATGCTCCGCACGGGCGTCACGCATCCGTTTCCGCTTTTCCTCGGCTTCTGCGGCATCGTGGGTCACGTGGCCGCCGTGGGAACGGCGCTCGTTCCGCCGGTGATCGAGGCGTACGACCATCTGAACTTGTACGGGTCGTTTCAGTCGATCTTCGGCTACGTCGAGGGCGTGCTCGACGGGATTCAGGAGGCGTATCGCCCAGTGCCGTTTCGCCTTTCGACGAACGGCACGTTCGAGCTCGCGATCGATCCGGAATGGCTCCAGGGCGGCCGGCTGGTACTCGGTGCGGTGGCACCCGTCGGCGTGTCGGACGCCGATCTCGCGTCGTGGCTGGAGAGTTCCCTCATTGCGTCGAAGACGAAAATGACGTCTCTTCGCGAACGGCGAGTGCGCGGCCCCGCCAGGTCGCGCGTCGATGCGCCGGACAGCTTGGGCGTCGCGCCCAGGCGTGGCGAAGTGCTGATGACTGTGGGAACTGACGCACAATACGTCGAAGGCGGCGAAGTGCTGCAGGTGCTGAACCCGGGCGACGCGGAACGCGGCCGCCCCGATGAGGTGGTTTTGTATGTTGCAACTCGGGCTTGAACGAGACGGGCGCCTCGCGCCGCCGCCGCGCGATCCGATGCGCGATTCGCTCGCCGCACCGGTGACGGATTCGCACGATCTGGACATGCTCGCCGACGGTCCCTCGCCCGATGACGGCGTGGACGGCGGCGCCTACGATCCGCAGCGATCGTTTCTGCTCGCGAGCTTTCGGGGGTTCTACGCCGAGGTCATTCGGCTGCGCGAGGCCGCGGTGCGCGACCCGGGACAGCTGTTGCCGACCGACGCCGCCGAATACACGCCCGACCATGGCACCGCGCAGATCGCGCGAGCGATCAGCCACCGTCTGCAAAATCTCCTCGAGCAGCTCGCCCTCGATGCCGGCGCTCGGTCGGGCGAGTACGGCGCGTCGGTCTTCAGCGAAGCGCAGTACGTCATGGCCGCCGCGGCCGACGAAGTCTTTCTCACGACCGACTGGTCCGGCCGCGAGGCGTGGCTCGCGTTCCTGTTGGAGCGCGCGCTCTTCAGAACGCAGATTGCCGGCGAGGAGATCTTCCGCCGAATCGACAAGCTGCTGACGACGCGCACCGGTGTGGCCGCGGAGCTCGGCTCCGTGTACTTCATGGCACTCGGCGCCGGTTTCGAGGGTCAGTACCGCGGCACCGGCGATCCGGCACTGCGCGATTACCGCCAACGGCTGTACCGCTTCATCTTCCGCCGCGACGCGCGGCGGACGAGCGGCGCGCTCATGCCGCAGCCGTACGATCACATTGCGCCGCCTACTCGCGCGACGCGCTTGCCCCTCGTCCAGCGGTGGGCCCTCGTGCTCGGCGTGACGATCGTCACCTACCTCACGGTATCGCACATCGTCTGGCGCAGCGTGACCCAGGATCTGCGCGCGATTCACGCCGACATTCGGCGGGTGATCGCGGAATCGGCGCAGGACGTCCCATGAGCTTCGCGTCGCTGTGGCCCTGGGCGATCGCGGCGGCGATCGTCGGTGTGGTGATCTGCGTCGTCATCGCCGTGCTGGTGTTGCGCGCGTCGCGGGCGAAGATGCCGATGGTTCCGGCGAGCGCCGTTCCGGCCGCCGGTGTTCCGGGCGACGCGCCCACGGGCAACGTGCACGCGAGCGGGATGACCGCGGCGCTCGGCCTGCGGAAGTCGTTCAGCGACGCGCACCGCGCCTTCCGCGCTCAGACGCACGGCGCCGCGGACCGGTTGGCGATCCCGTGGGTCCTGTCGGTCGGCGAAGTGGGCTGCGGAAAGACGACGATGCTGAATGCGTTGACGCTTCCGCGCCTCCCGGGCGTTCCGCGCGAGGGGGACAGCTCCGTCGAGCCTGCGTGCAACTGGAGCTTCTTCGAGCAGGGCGTCGTGCTCGACATCGCCGGCGCGCTGCTGGTCGATCCCACTCGCACGCACGCCGACGACCGCGCGTGGAACGCGCTCGTGACCCAGCTGCAGAAGTACCGCCCCGAGCGCCCGCTCGACGCCGTGGTGTTGTCGATTCCCGTCACCGACCTCGTCGGAACGAGCCGCCTCACCCGAGACGCGCTCGGCGCCAAGGCGGGGCGGATCGGCGATCGGCTCGCGGAGCTGCAGAACGCGCTGTCGCTTCGGCTACCCGTGTACGTCGTCGTCACCAAGTGCGACTCCGTGCCCGGGTTCGGCGCCTTTTGCCGCTCAATGCCGGCGAAGCGACTCGACGACATGCTCGGCTGGTCGTCGCCGTACAGCGTGGACGCGGCGTTCGTGCCCGCGTGGGCGGACGAGGCGATGGACTCGGTGCTGCGCGGCGTGCAGGAAGCGGAGTTCGCGGCGCTGGCGCGCGAGGACGTCCCCACGGAAGGCGGTTCACTCTTTCTCTTTCCGCTGCATCTTGGACGCGTGCGCTCGCCGCTGCGCGAATATCTCCACCGCATCTTCCGGCCGACCACCTACGAGCGCGGATCGTTCTTCCGCGGCGTCTTCTTCACCGGCGACCGCAACGCACGTGCGGTCGCGGGCGAGCTCTCGACCGCGCTCGCCTCCGCCGCGCCCGTGGCGCCCCGCCTCACCGCGTTCCTCGGTGAAGCGTTCGGCTCGACCGCGGAGTTCGCGTCGCTTCCGCCGATCGCGCCAGCCGAATCGAGCACCGAACGGCCGGCGTTCATCAACGACCTGTTCGGCGAAAAGATCTTCTCGGAGCGCGGCCTGGCACAGCCGGGCGCGCGCGTATTTCCGTCGAAGAACAAGATCGTGGCGCGCATGCAGATCGCCGCCGCGGCGATCGTGCTGCTCGGACCGCTCGCGCTCTACGCCGCCATGAACGGCGTGCGCATCGGCGCGTGGCGACCGTCGCGCGGGATCCGCGCCGAAACGGCGGACATCAAGCCGCTGCTGCAGAACATCGACGTCGCCGTGCGGCAGATGGAGACGCGCCGCAAGGTGTTCCGCGCGGCGATCAACGACGGCGCGCAGGAAGTCAGCGTGTTTCAGCTGCTCGACAACATGGCGAGCCTGAGCACGAACCATCTGTGGTCGGTGTTCCTCCCCGGCACGCTCGTGAGCCCGCTGCACCGCGACATCACCGACGCCATCGGGCTCTCGTTTCAAACGATCATCCTGCCGGAGTTCCGCGACCGGCTTCAGTACCGCACGCGCCGGTTGGTCGATCCCGAGAACACGCGCCCCGTACGCGGCGACGAGCGCTTCGGCGCCAACTTGTCGCTGCCGCAGTATCTGTCCGAAGTCAACGCGCTCGGGACGAACATCGCGAAGTTCAACTCCCTCGCGGAACGCGACAAAGGAAGCCTCGAGGATATCGCGGCAATCGTGCACTATCTCTATGGCGAGGAAGTCGCACCGGGCTTTCTCGACGACGCCGATTACTACCGCGCGGCGTTGGCAACGGCACACTCCCGGCCGATCGCCATCGACACCGTGGTCGACGTGCACGCGCTGCGCCGCGCCGGCGATCTGACTCGAAGCTCGTACGTCGCGCTGCTTCGCCGCCTGAGCGGAACGCAGATCGGCGCCGACTCCGCCGCGCAGGTGTCGGAATCTCGCGCCGACGTCGAAGCGCTCGCCGGACTGCGCGCGTTCCTCGACACCGCCGGCCCGGTCGAGCGCACCCTCTCGGCGATTCGCCCGCCGTTCATGTTCGGCGACGACTTCGCGCCGAAAGTGCGCGACACGCTCACCTTCTATACCACACAGCTCACGGGACAGGTGCTGCCGCGGTACACCGACGCGGCCCACTCCTCGGACGCTGTGCTGCACGCGCTCGACGCGCTGCTTCGCCAGCCCTTCATGCAGGCGCCGGCGACGCGCACGCTCGTCGCCGAGCAGAGCGCGGGAACCGAAATTTCGTGGGACGTGGCGCGGCTCGACGAAGTGATCGCGCTGCACGCGAGCTTCGACGCGTTCATGGCGCACGGACTCGATGCCCTGCCCGACGTATTGCGCAACCGCGTGCGCCGGCTGGCTACGGTGCAAGTGGGCGCCGCGATGACCGACGGCATTGCGTCGGCGGAGCACTTGCGCGCCTCGCCCATGCTGCTCGCCGATCGCGACCGCGATCTCACGGCGAAGATTACCGCCTTCGATCAGAGCGCCACGCGCATTGCCCAGCTCCTCGAGAAGTTGGACGCGATGGGCGCGACGACGACGTACGACGCGCTGCTCGACCTCACGTCGGCGAACGCCACGGCGCTACTCGCGCGCGTCGACGCGCAGCTCGATCTCGGCAACCGCTATCGCCTGCCGCCCAGCGCGGTGGGCGCGTGGAACGGACACGCGCCGTTCTCGACCACCGGCTTCGGTGGACGGCCCGGCGCGCTCGACGATTTTCTCGCCGGCGAGCAGGAGGCGTTCCGCTCGTCCGCGCAACTCGCGCGGCCGATGGTCGGGTTCCTGCGCACCCACGCCGACGACGCGTCGCGCCGCTCGGTGTCGCTCCGGAACTGGGACGTCATTCTTGCGGCCGTCGACCGCTTGGACAAGAAGCCGGCGAGTGGACCGATCGCCGCGCTCGAAGCCACGATTCGTTACGAGCTCGATTCGATCGACACGCGCACCTGTGCGCGCCGCGCTGCGCGCCCCGCGGCCGCGAACGACTTGTTCGCCCAGCGCGCCGATGCCATGTGGAGTGCCGTGTGGCGCCGCTGCGCCGACATCAGCAGCCGCGATCTCATGGTCGCGTACGGCCGCTTGCAGTCGGCATTCAGGACGAAGCTCGCGGGGCGTTTTCCCTTCTCCACGCCCGACGCCCAACCCGAGGCGACCGCCGCCGACATCGCCGATTTCCTGCGCAGCTACGACGCGTTCGTCGCCGTGGCGCGGCAGTCGGGGCCGTCGGACGATCCCTTCGGTCTGCTGGGCTCGCGCGTCGACGCGTTCGTCACGGAGATGGCGCGCGTGCGGACCTTCTTCCAGCCGTACCTCGACAGCGCCGCCGTGGGGCGGCTGCCGACGTATGACTACCAGATCGATTTCCGCGTGAACCGCTCGCACGAGACGGGCGCGAACCAGATTGCCGAATGGACGGCCGACGTCGGCGACCAGCACGCAATGGCCGGTGCGCCGGTCGCATCGCGCCGCGGGCGGTGGCGCGCCGGCGACGACATTCGCGCGCAGATGCGCTGGGCAACCGGTTCGCAAGTCGTGCCGACCGATCCGGCTCCCGCCGGCTCAGCGGCCGGCGATGCGGTGGTGACCTTCTCGACGTCGGGCCAGTGGTCGCTGCTTCGACTGCTGCGGCAGTATGAGAGCGA
This sequence comes from Gemmatimonadota bacterium, assembly GCA_028287235.1. Lineage (GTDB taxonomy): Bacteria > Gemmatimonadota > Gemmatimonadetes > Gemmatimonadales > Gemmatimonadaceae > JAQBQB01. The sequence goes on from JAQBQB010000024.1 coordinate 21,557, forward strand.
CATTCCCGATCCGGACGGGGGCCAGACGCTCAAGTTCACGGTGCGCACGGCGCGCCGCGGCACGTCGGCCGACGCGTCGAGCGCGGCACGCGCGTACCTGCGCCTGCGTCTCTACAACCCCGACACCAAGGCGGAGTTGACGCTGCCCCACTTCCCCGGCGCAGCGCCCGATCTCGGCGCGGACGACCGTCGATGACGACGCCCGAGCTGCACATCGCCGCGTTGCGCGCCAGCTTGAGCGCGGGAGTCGCCACGTCGGAGCGCCTCGCGCTCGTCGATCTCGGAACGCTGCTGGCGCCGATCGACGCAACCGCGCCCGCGGGCGCATGGCTGCGCTACGAGCCGGTGTTCGACGTGTTGCGCGAGGCGCGCCGCGAAGACGACGCCAGCACACCACAGGGCATCTGGACGCGCGATCTCAAGCGCGCCGATTGGGTCGCCGTGCACACGCTCGCGTCGGACTTGCTATCGCACCGCACGAAGGATCTGCAGATCGCGGCGTGGTTGCTCGAGGCGTGGATCCGGATGCACGGCTTCGCCGGTGCGCGCTTGGGCTTCGAGCTTCTCGGCGCGATGTGCGAGCAGTACTGGAACGATCTGTATCCCTTGCCCGACGGCGACGATCTCTCGGCGCGCACGTCGACGATCGAGTGGATCAACGAGCGGCTGCCGCTTCGCCTGCTCGACGTGCCGGTCACCAAGCCCACCGATCTCGACGCGCGCTCCTTCACCTGGGGCGATCGGGTCGAGGCGCTGCGCCGCGAGGCGATGGCGAAGCGCGCAGGCAAGAGCACGAAAGCGGCACCCGCCGCCGACGACTGGCTCACGGCCCCAAAGTTCGCGGCCAGCGCCGGCTCCACGCCGCTGCCGTTTCTGCTGGAATGGGAAGACGACCTCACGGCGGCGATCGGCTTCGCGCGATCGCTCGAGGAGTCACTCGACCGGCGCTGTGGCTCCGCCGCGCCGAGTCTCTCGAAGATCACCGAGTTGATGAGCGAGATCCGCCGCTACCTCGGCACCGTGATCGACGAGCGGACGCGCGCGAGCGGCGCGCCGGCGCGCGGTTCGATTGCCGCCGCCGCTCCCGCTCCCTCGCCGGGGACTGCGATACTCACGGCGGCCCAACCGCCTTCGATCCTGGATGCCGTCATGCAACAGACTTCGAGTCCGGCGTCGGCGTCAGCGCCCGCACAGGCGATGATCGATCCGTCGGCGGCGCGCACCGAGGCCTACCGGAAGCTCGCCGAAGCGGCGGAAACGCTGATGCGCATCGAGCCGCATAGCCCGACACCGTATCTCGTACAGCGCGCCATCGCGTGGGGCGGAATGAGCCTCGCGGAGCTGATGCGCCACTTCATCGACAGCGGCTACGACCTCAAGTCGCTGTACTCCATGCTGGGCATGGGCGAATGAACGTCGTCGCCCGCGTCCGCCCGTCCGCGTGGTTCTGCACGATCCCCAGCCCCCGGCATCGACGTCGATGGACGCGGCTCTCCCCTGAGGACGACCTTTTCCGACCGGCGAGGACAGCGGCGCCGATGGAGGCTAGCGCCCTGCCGTAGACCGTTGCCCTCGGCGACACGCGTCGCCGCCTGTAGTCCCCGAACTGCCTTCTCCAACCCATACCGGGAGTTACGATGCCGGAAAGCACGCAACACAAGCTGGATCGAGTACGTCCCCCCCGCGTTCAGATCACGTACGACGTCGAAGTCGGCGGCGCCATGCAGAAGCGCGAGCTGCCGCTGGTCGTCGGCATCCTCGCCGATCTGTCGGGCAAGCCGACCGACGCGCCGGCGCCGTTGAAGACGCGCGGATTCGTGAGCATCGATCGCGACAACTTCAACGACGTGATGACGTCGATCGCGCCGCGGCTCGCGTTCCAGGTCGACAACAAGATCGCCAACGACGACAGCAAGCTGAACGTCGAATTGAACTTCAAGACGATCGACGATTTCGAGCCGGTCGCGCTGATTCAGCAGGTGTCCGCGTTGCGCAAGTTGTACGAGGCGCGCCAGCGCCTGTCTGATCTCCTGACGAAGCTCGACGGCAACGACGAGCTGGATCACCTCCTCCAAGAGATCGTGCAGAACACCGACGGGCTGAACGAGCTGAAGGCCCTCGGCGCCGGCACTCCGGCGGTCAGCTGACCAACGCCTTGTAGGACGCCGCCGGACAATTACCGGCCGACGTCCGCCATCAACTTTTTGGAGGAGCCGGACCAATGCCTGCGAATCAAACCGAAAGCGCCACGGCGACTGCCACGGCGACGTACGCTCCCGAGCCCGGGAGCTTGCTCGAAAAGATCATCAGCGAAGGCCGCATGACCCGCGACCCCGTGCAGAACACGCACGCCCGCGACCTCATCGCCGAATTCGCCTCCCAGGTGCTCGACGAGGGCATGACCATCAGCAACGATACCGCGGCGATGATCAACGCCCGTATCGCGCAGATCGACGAGTTGATCAGCGCGCAGCTGAACCAAGTCATGCACGCCCAGTCGTTCCAGAAGCTCGAAGCCTCGTGGCGCGGGTTGCACTTCCTCGTCATGAACACCGAGACCAGCACGCGCCTCAAGCTGCGCCTCCTCAATGCGTCGCGCGACGAGCTGCAGAAGGATCTCGAGAAGGCCGTCGAGTTCGACCAGAGCGTGTTGTTCAAGAAGATTTACGAAGAGGAATACGGCACGTTCGGCGGTCACCCGTTCAGCGTGCTGATGGGCGATTTCGAGTTCGGCCGTCATCCGCAGGACATCGCGTTCCTCGAGAAGATGTCGAACGTGGCCGCCGCGGCCCACGCGCCGTTCCTCGCATCCGCGAGCCCCAAGCTGTTCGACATGGGCAGCTTCACGGAGCTGAGCGTGCCCCGCGATCTCGCGAAGTCGTTCGAGAGCTCGGAGCTCGCCAAGTGGCGCTCCTTCCGCGACTCGGAAGACTCGCGCTACGTGTCGCTCGCGCTGCCGCACATTCTCATGCGTCTGCCCTACGGCCCGGACACCAAGCCGACCGAAGGCGTGACGTTCGTGGAGGACGTGGACGGTACGGATCACTCCAAGTATTTGTGGGGCAACGCCGCGTATGCGCTCGCCCAGCGCATCACGAGCGCCTTCGCCCAGCACAGCTGGTGCGCCGCGATCCGCGGCGTGGAAGGCGGTGGTCTCGTCGAAGGCCTGCCGACCCACACCTTCAAGACGGATCAGGGCGACATCGCCCTCAAGTGCCCCACCGAGATCGCGATCACCGATCGCCGCGAAAAGGAGCTGAACGACCTCGGCTTCATCTCGCTCTGCCACTGCAAGGGCAGCGATTTCGCCGCGTTCTTCGGCGGCGCCACGGCGAACAAGGCGAAGCAGTACAACACGAACGACGCCAACGCCAACGCGCGCATCTCGGCCATGCTCCCGTACGTGCTCGCGGCCTCGCGCTTCGCGCACTACCTCAAGGTCATCATGCGCGACAAGATCGGCAGCTTCATGACCCGCGGCAACGTGGAGCAACTGCTGAACAACTGGATCGCGGACTACGTGCTGCTCAACGACGACGCCCCGCAGGCGGTGAAGGCGAAGTATCCGCTCCGCGAAGCGCGCGTCGACGTGACGGAAATTCCGGGCAAGCCGGGCGCGTACAACGCCACCGTCTTCCTCAAGCCGCACTTCCAGCTCGAGGAGTTGTCGGCGTCGATTCGGCTGGTGGCCGAGCTGCCGCAACCGGCAGCCTGATTCTGTCGCGCGTGATCGTGTCGCTTCCCATTCCCTCTCACTAGCACGAGGCACCAATGTCTGAACAAATCCTGATGAAGATCGGCGACGGCACCACCGTTCCCGGCGAAAGCAAGACCAAGGACCACCTGAACGAGATCGAGCTCCTCTCGTTCAGCCACAACGTCTCCATGCCGATGACCGGCGACCCGAGCAACACGAAGCGCACCTCGGGCACGGCGATGGTCAGCGAGTTCGTCGTCAGCAAGCTGCTCGACAAGGCGACGCCGGTGCTGAACCAGAAGTGCTGCCAGGGCCAGGACCTCGGCGAGATCACCGTCTCGCTGTACCAGAACGATCAGGGCACCGTGATTCCCCTCATGGTCTACACGATGACGAACTGTCTGGCGTCGAGCGTGTCGATCGGCGGCTCGGCGGGCGGCGGCATTCCCGTGGAGACGGTGACGTTCAACTTCACGAAGATGAAGTGGGACTACAAAGCTCAGAAGGCCGAAGGCGCGCAGGAAGGTACTGCGGCCGCGGTGTGGGACCTCGCCGCCAACTCGGCGACGTGACCTTCACCCCGGTGAGCCCCGGAGCCGACGCCTCGCGAGCCCTGTTGTTCGACAGGCTCGTGGACGTCGCTCCGGGCGCACCGTCCGGACACATCATCTCGCGCGCCGAGCTCCAGCTGTCGGTGGCGCGCGAGATCTCCGCGATCCTCAACACGCGGATCGACCCGGCGATCGACGCCATCGAGCCTCGTGAGCGTACGGTGATCGAATATGGTCTGCCCGATTTCACCGCGCTCTCGGCGGCGAGCGGCGACGACGTGTCGCGTCTCGCCCGCGCCGCCGAACGCGCGATCGTGGCCTTCGAGCCTCGGCTCGCCCGGCCGCGCGTGGAGATCGTCACCGAGGAGACCCGCCGCGATTCGGTGGGCTTTCTCATCACCGGCATTTTGCATGTGAACGGAGCGCCGGAGAGCTTCACCTTCCCCGTCGACCGCGGCCCACTCTCCGAGCAGGCCGATGCCGGCTGACGCCAACTCCGAGCTCCTGCAGTACTACCGCGAGGAGCTGAGCTATCTGCGCCGCATGGGCGGCGCATTCGCCCAGCGCTTCCCCGCCGTGGCCGCACGGCTCGAGCTCGGTCCCGACGTCGTCGCCGACCCGCACGTCGAGCGGCTGATCGAATCGTTCGCGTTTCTCACGGCGCGCATCCGCCGGAATCTCGATGCGTCGCTTCCCGAGATCACGACCGCCCTCCTCGAGCTGCTCTACCCGAACTACGTCGCGCCGCTCCCATCGATCACGGTCGCGCGCTTCGACGTCGATCCGAAGCAGGGTAAGCTCACTGCCGGCTATCTGCTGCCCAAGCACACGCCCGTATTCGCCGAGAGCACCGAAGGCGGACCGGCGCCGCGCACGCTGCGCTTTCGCACAGGGTACCCCGTCACGCTCTGGCCGATCGAAGTGGAACAGGCGTCGTTCCTCTCGCCCGCCGACTTCGATTTCCTCGACTACGCCACCGACGTGGCGAGCGTGCTGCGCATTCGGCTCCGCTGCACCGCCGGAAAGTTCAGCGATCTGGAATTGCGCGATCTGCGCTTCTACCTGAACGGCGACGCCAAGGTCGTGAGCACGCTGTACGAGCTGATCTTCGCGCACGCGCGCGGCGTGGCCATGGTCGGCGATGCCGGCGGGCCGACGCTCCGCCGGCCGGCGTCGGCGCTCGAGGCGGTCGGCTTTGGCGCCAACGAAGAAATCCTCCCCGTCGCGCCGAGCTCGCACCCCGGCTACTGGCTGCTGCAGGAGTATTTCGCCTTTCCGGCGAAGTTCAACTTCGTCGACGTCACCGGCATCGACCCGTCGATCGCCAGTGAGCGCATGGACCTGCTCATCCTTCTCGACCGCGCGCCCGCCGACCGCACGCCGATCGACGCCGAATCGTTCGTGCTCGGCTGTACGCCGATCGTGAATCTGTTCACGAAATCGGCTGAGCCGATTCGCATCGATCATCTGCGCCCCGAGTACCGCGTAGTTCCGGACCAGCGGCGCGAGAGCTCCACGGAGATTCATTCGATCCTGCGCGTCGCCGCCCAGCCAGACGGCGCCGCCGAATCGATCCGCTTTCAGCCGTTCTTCTCCTTCCAGCACGACGCGCAGGCGAGCGACGTACGGGCGTTCTGGCATGCCCGCCGTCAGGCGAGCGGCCGTGCGAACGTACCCGGCTCCGACACGATGCTCTCGCTCGTCGACCTCGACTTCAACCCGCGCTTGCCGGGCACACAGTCCGTCTACGTCCACGCGTTGTGCACCAACCGCCATCTCGCGCAGCAACTGCCTACCGGCGCGCAGCTACAGGTCGAGATCTCGGCGCCGGTCGCGCGCATCACGGCGCTGCACAAGCCCACGCCGCAGCTCGACTCGCCGCTCGGCGGCGCGAGCCACTGGAAGCTCGTCTCGCACCTCACGCTGAACCATCTCTCGCTCGAGGGCGAACAGGGCGTGCGCACGCTGCGCGAGATGCTCCGCCTCTACGCCGGCGACGATCCGCTGGCGCTGCGCCAGATCACCGGCGTGCGCCGGGTCGAGACGCGCCGGGTCATGCGCCGCGTGGGCCACGACGCCTGGCGCGGCTTCTGCCGCGGGCTCTCCGTGAGCCTCACGCTCGACGAGCAGGAGTTCCTCACGAGCAGCCCCTACTTGTTCGCGTCGGTGCTCAATCGCTTTTTCTCGATGTACGCGGGCGTGAATTCGTTCGTGCAGTTTCGTGTGCTCAGTGAGCAGCGCGAGGGAGTCTGGAAAGAATGGCCACCGAGCGCGGGCGAACAGATCGTAGCGTAGCGGAGCGGCTCGAGTCCGAGCCGTACCGCTTCGATTTCTACCAGGCCGTATCGCTCATCGAGCGTATGCGGCCCGACGCGGCGTCGGTCGCGTCGGGGGTGGACAGCACGCGCGAGGCGATCCGCTTCTCGTCGGCCTCGGGGCTCGACTTTCCGCCCAGCGAAGTGGAGAGCATCGAGTCTCCGCAGACCGCGGCCGCGCCCTGGCACATGCGCGTCGCCTTTCTCGGGCTCGCCGGCGTGCAGGGCCCCATGCCGCGCGCGTTCACCGAGCGGCTCCTGGGACGCAAGTCGCGCAACATCGCGCTGCGCGAGTTCCTCGACATCTTTCATCATCGCCTCGTCGCGCTCATGTATCGCGTGCGGCGAAAGCAGCGCATCGGCGTCGACGGCCTGCCCCCCGAAGGGAGCACCGCGGCTCCGATGCTCGCGTCGCTCGCGGGCCTCGGCATGGACGGGCTTCAGCAGCGCGTCGCGGTACCCGACCGCTCGCTGCTTCGCTTCTCCGCGCTGCTCGCGCAGCGGCCGCGGTCGGCCGTGGGCCTCGAGCGTTTGCTCACGGGCTACTTCGGCGTGCACACGCGCGTGCGGCAGTTCGTCGGCAAGTGGCGCCCCATCGAGTCCGACGACGTCACGCGACTCGGCCGCTCGGGGCAATCGCAGATCCTCGGCGAGAGCGCCGTCCTCGGCTCGCGCGTGTGGGACCAGCAGGGTAAGGTCGCGCTCGTGGTGGGACCGCTCGACTTTGGCCGTTACCGGGATTTTCTCCCCACCGGCACCGGCCTCGCACCGCTGCGCGACTTGGCGCGATTGTACCTCGGCCCCGAAACCGAGTTCGACGTTCAGCTCGTCGTGCGCGCCCGGCAGGTGCCGGTCGCGGCACTCGTCAGTGCCGATCCCCCACAGCTCGGGTGGACGTCGTGGCTCGCGAGCACGCGTCCGCGCACGCACAATCCCCACGTCGCGCCGACCGGAGAGGCCTCGTGAGCAACGATCTGTCGACGCTCATCTCCAAGCTCAACCCGATCTGCCGCCGCGCCCTCGAGGGCGCCGCCTCGCTCTGCGTCAATCAGACGCACTACAACGTCGAGATCGAGCATCTGCTCCTCAAGCTGCTCGAGGAAGACGGCACGGATCTGCTCGCGATCCTCCACTACTTCGAGCTCGACCCGAGCGTCGTCGTGACGGAGCTGACGCAGGCGACGGAGCGGTTCAAGCGCGGCAACGGACGCACGCCCGCGCTGTCGCCGCACCTGTCGCGGCTCATCGAGTCCGCGTGGTTGCAGTCGTCGCTCACGCTCGAGGAAGGCGTGATCCGGTCGGCCGCGCTGATGCTCGCGCTCTCGATCGACGATTCATTGCGCGGCCTCGTGCTCGCCTCGTCGCTGACGCTCCTGCGCCTGCCGAGCGAGACGCTGCGGCTGAACGCGCGCGACATCATCCGCGGCACCCAGGAACAGGTCAATCGCCGCCGCGGCGGCGAGCGCGGCTCGACCGACGCACGCACTGCTGCCGCCAACTCGCGCGAGCGCCGCACCACCGCCACACCGAGCCTCGACCAGTACACCATCGACCTCACGGCGCTCGCCGCCGAGGGGAAGATCGATCAGGCCATCGGGCGCGACAACGAGATTCGGCAGGTGGTCGACATCCTCCTGCGCCGGCGGCAGAACAACCCCATCCTCACGGGCGAAGCGGGTGTCGGCAAGACGGCGGTCGTCGAAGGGTTCGCCGATCGCGTGGCGCGCGGCGACGTGCCGCCGTTGCTTCGCAACGCGTCGGTGCGCACGCTCGACCTCGGACTGCTGCAGGCAGGCGCCGGCGTGAAGGGCGAATTCGAGCATCGTCTCAAGACGGTGATCGAAGAGGTGAAGTCCTCGTCGCGGCCCATCATCCTGTTCATCGATGAGGCGCACACGATCATCGGCGCCGGCGGCCAGGCCGGTCAGGGCGACGCGGCGAATCTGCTCAAGCCGGCGCTCGCGCGCGGCGAGCTGCGCACGATTGCCGCCACCACCTGGGCCGAGTACAAGAAGTACATCGAGAAGGATCCTGCACTCGCCCGCCGCTTTCAGGTCGTGAAAGTCGAGGAGCCGAGCGAGGAGTCGGCCATCGCGATGCTGCGCAGCGTCGCGAGAAAGTTGGAGACGCACCACGGCGTGCGCATTCTCGACGAAGCCGTGAAGGACGCGGTCGCGCTGTCGCACCGCTACCTTCCCGACCGCCGCCTGCCCGACAAGGCCATCAGCGTGCTCGATACCGCGTGCGCGCGCGTGGCAGTCGGCCAGAACGGTACGCCGTCGGCGATCGAAGATGCGCGCCGGACCGTCGAGGAGCTCGCGGTGGAGCTGCGCGTGGCTCGCCGCGACCAGCTCACCAACGGCGCGCCGAGCACGCGCATCGCCGACGTCACGCGAACGCTCGCGTCGGCGCGCGCGCGTGTCGCCGAGCTCGAGGACCGGTGGAAGGAAGAGGCGGCGGCCGTCGCCGAGATTCATGCGGTCCACGATCAGCTCGACGGTTTACTCGAGAGCGAGCACACCGACGAAGCGGAGCGCGAGCGGCTCAACCGCGTGCTCGGCCGGCTCGAGAAAGGACTCGAGGCGATCCAGGCCGACTTTCCGATGATCCCCACGAGCGTCGACTCCGAAGTCGTGGCGTCGGTGATCTCCGGATGGACGGGAATTCCCGTCGGCCGCATGATGACCGACGAGATTCACACGATCCTCACGCTACGCGAGCGGCTCGGCGAGCGCGTCGTGGGTCAACCCGAGGCGCTCGACTCGATCGCCAAGCGCATTCGCACCTACCGCGCGGGGCTCGACGACCCTGGCAAACCGGTCGGCGTGTTTCTGCTGGTGGGTCCCAGCGGCGTCGGTAAGACGGAAACCGCCGCGACGTTGGCCGAGGTGTTGTTCGGCGGTGAGAGAAATCTCATCACCGTCAACATGTCGGAGTTCCAGGAGGCGCACACGGTGTCGTCGCTCAAGGGAGCGCCGCCGGGCTATGTGGGCTACGGCACGGGCGGCGTGCTCACCGAAGCCGTGCGCCGCCGTCCGTACAGCGTCGTGCTCCTCGACGAAGTCGAGAAGGCGCACCCCGACGTGCTCGAGCTGTTTTATCAGGTGTTCGACAAGGGGAACATGGAAGACGGCGAGGGCGTCGCGGTGGATTTCAAGAACACCGTGATTCTTCTCACGTCGAACGTGGGATCGGACGAGATCATTCGCGCCTGCCGGCCCGACGTGCGCCGGCCCACGGCCGACGAGCTGGCGGCGCTCATCCGGCCGGAGCTCGTGGCGCGCTTCAAGCCCGCGCTGCTCGGCCGTATGGTGATCGTTCCGTATTTGCCGTTGCGCGACGTCGAGATCCGCGAGATCGTGAAGCTCAAGCTGAACAAGATCGAGCGGCGGGTGCGCGAGCAGCATCTGGCGGCGCTGACGTACACGCCGCAGGTGGTGGAGCTGATCACGCAGCGCTGTACGGAAGTGGATACGGGCGCGCGCAACGTCGACCACATCGTCACGCACTCCATGCTCCCCGAGCTGTCGGCGCGCGTGCTCGATCTCGTGGCGCGCGGCGACCGGCTCGGGAGCGCGCACCTCTCGGTGGACCTGGCGAGCAACTTCGTCTTCGACCTCCTCGCCGCCGACGCGCTCGAGCGCGAGCAGCGCGATCTTCGGCAACTGCTCAGTGAACCGCCCGCCACCACCCAGGGACTTGCATGACGGTCGGCTACACGCAGGCGAACACGTATCTCAGCATCGCCACGCCCTTCGGAGCGGACACGCTGCTGCTGCGCGCCTTCCGCGGCGAAGAGACGCTGTCGGCGCCGTTCCATTTCTCCGTCGACCTGCTCTCCGAGCAGGCCGATCTCGACTTTTCGACGATCGTGGGCAAGGGCGTCACGATCTCGATCACGGCGAGCGGCGGCACCACCCGGTATCTGCACGGCATCATGACGCGCTTCGTGCAGGCCGGCACCTCGGGACGCCTCACCGCGTACTTCGGCGAGATCCGGCCCTGGTTCTGGCTCATGACGCTGTCGTCGGACCAGCGGATCTACCAGGCGAAGACCACGCTCGAGATCGTGAAGGCGTTGTTCGCCGAGCTCGGGTTCAGCGATTTCCGCGACGCCACCACCGGCACCTACACGGCGCGCGACTACTGCGTGCAGTACAACGAGTCGGCGTTCGACTTCGTGTCGCGCCTGCTCGAGGAAGAAGGCATTCACTACTTCTTCGAGCACGCGAACGGCAAGCACACGCTCGTGCTCGCGGACGACGCCGACGCGCACACGGCCATCGCGGCGCCGGCGGCCATCAAGTACGCCGTCACCGGCTCCGATCGCGTGAAGGACGACGTGATCCTGTCGTGCACCATCGAGCAGCAGGTCATTCCGAACAAGTACGCGCTCGACGACTACGAGTTCACCACGCCGGCCACCGATCTCGCCGTCAGCGTCGACGGCGCCGACGACGGATTGCTGCGCCGCTACGACTATCCGGGCGGCTATGCGGTGAAGGATCGCGGCGAAGCGCTCGCCAAGCTGCGCATCGAAGCGCACGAGGCCGACGCCAAGGTGATTCGCGGCGACAGCAGCGTGCGCACGTTCCTGCCGGGGTACACGTTCGCGCTGACCGATCATCCGCGCAGCGACGTGAACGCCACCTATCTCCTGCGCACAGTGTCGCACTCGGCGACCACCGACGAGTACGGCAATCGCTTCGAGGCCATTCCCTCGACCGTCGCGTTTCGCCCGCGGTGCACCACGCCCAAGCCGCGCATCCACGGCGCGCAGACGGCGATCGTGGTCGGCAAGAGCGGCGAAGAGATCTGGACCGACCAGTACGGCCGCGTGAAGGTCCAGTTCCACTGGGACCAGAAAGGGACGAACGACGAGAACAGCTCCTGCTGGATTCGCGTGGGGCAGGGCTGGGCCGGCAAGAGCTGGGGCACGTTGTTCACGCCGCGCATCGGCACCGAGGCGATCGTGAGCTTCGTCGACGGCGACCCCGATCGGCCGCTGATCACCGGCACGGTGTACAACGCCACGCAGACGGTGCCCTACACGCTCCCCGACGACCAGACGAAGAGCACGATCAAGACGATGTCGTCCAAGGGCGGAACGGCGGGCAACGAGATCCGCTTCGAGGACAAGAAGGACAGCGAGGAGCTCTACCTCCACGCGCAGAAAGACATGACGGTGTTGGTCGAGAACGATCGTACCACGACGGTGACGAACGCCGACACGCTCACGGTGAGCAAGGCGAACAAGAGCGTCACGGTGTCGGAGGGCGACGAGAGCCTGACCGTCACCAAGGGCAAGCGCACCGTCACGGTGACCGCGGGCGACGAGACGCACACTGTCGGCGGCAAGCGCACCGTCAAAGTCACCGGCGACGAGACGCACACCGACGAGGCGAAGTTCACGCACAACGTGACGGGCGACTACGTCCTCAAAGTGAACGGCAACCTCACGATCGAGGCGGGCGGCACGATCTCGATCAAGTCGGGAACGACGTTCGCCAACGAGGCCGGCACCGCGATGACCAACAAGGCCGGCAGCGATCTGACGAACGAGGCAACCTCGGCGCTCAAGAACAAGGGCATGACGGTGGCCAACGAAGCGTCGACGGAGCTGACGAACAAGGGCGTGACGGTCACCAACGACGCCAGCGGGCAGCTGAACAACAAGGCCGGCGGGATGCAAAACGTCGAGGCGAGTGGTATCCTGGTGTTGAAGGGATCGCTCGTGAAGATCAACTAGGGCTGGAGCGGAGAGCGACGATGGGACAGTGCGCGTGCATGACGGCGCAGATCCAGTGCAGCTTCGGCGCGGCTCCGGCCGTGCTGAGCGTCATTCCCAAGGGGCCGCCGGTGCAGGCGAACAGCCTGATGGCCGCGACGATCATGGACAACATTCCGATGGCGAACATTCCGGCCTTCGGCACGTGCAACTCGATGAGCAATCCCGTCGTTGCCGCGGCGACCGCCGCGGCTCTTGGGGCGATGACGCCGATGCCATGCATCCCCGCGACCGTTGCGCCCTGGGCGCCCGGCTCGCCGACCGTGCTGATCGGCGGTATGCCCGCGCTCAACAACTCGTCTAAGTTGAACTGTATGTGGGGCGGGGTGATCCAGATTCTGAATCCCGGCTCGACCACCGTGCAGGTCCCGTGAGGACACGGAGCGCACCATGAAGATGCACACATTTTTTCTGAGCGGTAAAGCGATCGCCATCGTGGGCGTTGCCGCCGGCGCATGCGGCATGCTGCTGTTCGTGAGCGGTGTGCTGGTCGGCGTTCGCGTGCAGTTCTCGCCGATCGCTCCCGCCACGGCGTCGCGCGCGCCGGCGGCTCCGGCCTCGCCGGTGACCGCCGCTCCCCTGCCCGCTTCGACGGTCGTTCCAGCCGGCACCACCGCGCCGACTCCCGGCATTGCCCAAGCGGGAACGCCGGCGCCGACCGACGGCACGTGGCCGTTCAGCGCGTCTGGCTACAGCGTGCCGGAGGCTGCGGCGCAGGCCACGCCGATGCCAGCGCCGACCCAACCCGCCGCGCCCGAAACACCCGCGGCTCGTCGCGCGAGTGGACGGATCTCGACCATCGCCTACGTTCCGTCGAGCCTCGCGGAGCCGGCGCCGGTTCAGAACCCGGCGCCGGTGCGCGACACTGCATCGTATCTCGTGCAGGTCGGGACGTTCCGGGTCGAGCAGCACGCGCGCGAGTTGGCGGACCGGTTGACGAACGCCGGCTACAAGACGACGGTGTCGGTGCGGCAGGAGGGCGATCGCTCGCTGCACGTGGTGCGGGTGGGGCGGTTCACCGGCCTGGATGCCGCGGAGCGTGTGGCGGCGAAGATCGGCGGGTCGGAGCAGCTGGTGGCGTCGGTGGTGGCGTCGCGCTGAGGCGTGGGGCGTGGGGCGTGGGGCGTGGGGCGTGGGGCGTGGGGCGTGGGGCGATTGATGATCGACGACTGATGGACGTGCAAATGCCCCGCGGCTCAAAGAGCCGCGGGGCATTTGAATATGGAAATCGAGTGTGTGTCGTGCGGATGGCTGCGACTACAGGAATTTTTCAGTCACCGCGTGGTGCTGGTGACCTACTCAGATCCGTTAAGGAGGTGATCCAGCCGCAGGTTCCCCTACGGCTACCTTGTTACGACTTCGCCCCAGTCACTGCGCTCGCCTTCGGCCGCTCGCTCCCTTGCGGGTTGCTACACGGACTTCGGGCGCTC
>JAQBQB010000026.1 GCA_028287235.1 Gemmatimonadota bacterium
CGAACTGAATCGGACTCGTGTTGGCCATTTCACTCGTCTCCTGAGCCGCGACATTCGCGCTCGCGAGAACAGTGAACCCCAGTACCGCAGCACCCGTAAGAAAACGCTTCATAAGTTCCTCTCAGTCTTTATTGAAGGCCACGTTATGCGACTGCGAAACCAGCGTCGCCCTTGTCCAAAAGGCAAAAAGGAAGCCGTTCGTTCCGGACATAACGGACTCTTCACGCGTCGCGTCCGCTACAAACACCGGGCGTAGAAGACGTTGTGATTCGAAGCGTACATAGCATCATCGCCGCGATGCGTCCTTTCATGCGCAGCTCGGTCGACGTTCAAACGTTTCCGAAAAGCTCGGCACGGATCTCTGGTCTCGAGCGCAATCGGGAATACACGAAACTGCCCGCGCACATGTTCGCCGGAATCGGCGCTGTGTCACGGGCAGTTTGACAAAATCAGATGCGATGATGCGCGCAGATGATTCGACGCTTTTGCTGAATCGCATGCACTCGACGACCTCTCACAGGTCGTCGTCCAGCACTTAGAACGTGATGCCGACGCTGATCGGAAGAAACTGCAGTGACTTCGGATTGCTGGAAGCCACGTCGCCTACGTCCGAGCCATGAATCACGTTGTGGTAACGCGCTTCGATGAACGTCGCGAACCCCGTGAGCTGGAACTTGAATCCGACACCGGCGTTCAGACCGAACTTCGTACCGCTCACGTGCAGATCACTGTTCGGATCCTTGAACCGCTCGTTGTACGCACCGACGCCGCCGATGACATAGAACTTCGTCGGCAGTGCGGCGCCGAACGTGTACACGACATTCGCCGTACCATCGATGATGCGAAGATCCGCCGGATCGGCGACCCCGCTCTTGTGTTGAAGTTGGTGCCACTGTCCGTCGATGCGAAAGCTCACAGGCACCAGCGGCACCCCGATCGTCACCAGCGCACCGGCATTCCATCCAGTCTTGTTGAAGTCCTTCAGATCGCTGAGCGGTACCGTCGCACCGCCCATGATGCCGAATCGCACCGGGCTGCTGACGATGGCTTGCGCCGAAAGCGGCGCGGCGGCCGCGGAAAGAATGAGCCCCCAAACGGCGGCATTGATCGCCGTACGATTCATAGCAAATCCCCCTGACAGTTCATGAGTCGCGGTCCTGGGCGCTGCCGACGATGCACCAGCGCCTGAAGAGCCGTCCGGCACGTGCCGGTCAACGCTTTCAGTGCAAGAAGCACGCATATCGAACGGTCCCGACGGAGAAAAGTTCGCCGTGCGCGCCATCCTACAGACGCTCGGGGCCCAGGAAAGTTTGGGAGAGGAGCTTTTTATTGGTGAGTTCGGTCACATTTCGCGCCGGACCGCGTCACGCCGCACAATCCATCGTGCCCGCACGCAACACGCGCGCAACGCACACCTCGGCGCACCCGAAGCGACGCGCGCACGAGGCGCAGTCGCGGCGAATCTTTTCCGGATAGCGCGCGCGCTCGGTGACCGCATATCCGATCGACTCGAAGAATCCCGCGGTCATCGTGAGTGCGAACAACTCGTCGATCCCGCGCATGCGTGCCAGCGTCTCGAGCTCTGCGACAATGCGTTTGCCCAGTCCGGCCCCGTGCGCATCGCGCGCCACCGCGAGCGATGCGACCTCCGCCAGCGACGGAGAGTATTCCTTGAGCGCGCCGCACGCGCGAACACGTCCGCGCGCATCCGCTGCGACCACGAAATCCTCGAGGGCGAGCATCACACGCTCGGCGCTGATCGGCAGCATCACGCTGTCGGATGCATAGTCGTTCACCAGGGCGACGATGGCAGCAACATCCGCGGGCTGCGCCATGCGCAGGGAGATCTGCTCTCTCATGACAGCGCCTTCTCCAACTGGTCTACGCCATACGCGAGCTCCTCGCGCGTCGCGATGAGCGGCGGCAGGAGCCGCACCGTGTAATCGCCCGCGGTCAGCATCAGGAGCCCGGCCTCGCGCGCGCTCGCGAGGATCTCGCCCGCGGGCCGCGTGACATCGATTCCCCAGATGTATCCCACACCGCGCACCGCGCGAATCTCATCGCGTCGTGCGGCCAGCGCGCGCAGCGACTCGCCGAGCCACGCGCCGTTCTCGCGCACGCGCGCGAGCAGTGCGGGATCCGACAGTCGATCGAATACATGCTTCGCGACGGTCGAGACGAACGGACCGCCGCCGAACGTGGTTCCGTGATCGCCAGGCTGCACCGCCGCGGCGATCTCCGCGGTCATGAGTATCGCACCCATCGGCAACCCGCCCGCCAGCGGCTTCGCGAGCGTCACCACATCCGGCACGACGTCGGTGCGCTCGTACGCGAACAGCCATCCCGTGCGTCCGAGCCCGCACTGCACCTCGTCGAAGATCAGCGCGACGTTTCGCTCGCGCGTGAGCGCTCGTAGCGCGTTGAGGAACGCGGGCTCGAGCACGCGCACGCCTCCCTCGCCCTGTACGGGCTCGACGATCACCGCCGCAACGGTCTCTCGATCGAGCATGCGTGACAGCTCGCCGATATCGCGCTCGGCGATCGAGATTCCAGCCGCGAGCGGACGAAAGGGCGCGCGATATTGTGGCCGGTCCGTGGCCGCGAGCGTCGCGAACAGCCTGCCGTGAAAGCCGCCGCGCAGCGCGATGATCTCGTGCTTGTCCGCTCCGCCTACCTCGCGCCCCCATCGGCGTACGAGCTTGAACGCGCCCTCATTCGCCTCCGCACCCGAGTTGCAGAAGAACACACTCGACGCGAACGACCGAGCGACCAGCGCCTCCGCGAGCGCGAGCCCCGGTGCCGAGTGAAAGAGATTCGACGTGTGCAGCACGCCGCTTTCGAGCGCTCCGCGAATCGCATCGGCAATGCCCGCGTCGTTGTAGCCGAGCGCGTTCACACCGATGCCGCTGGTGAAATCGAGATAGCTGCGGCCGTCTGCGGCGAAGAGTCGCGATCCCTCCCCGCGCACGATCTCGACGGGGAAGCGCTTGTAGACCGGAAGGATCGCGAGCGACTCGTCGTCGCGCTGCGTGGATGGCGTGCTGGCCATGACTACGGGCAACGTCGTCATGCGAGCTGCGCGGTCGCAACGAGCGTGGTCCCCACCGCGTGGTCCAGCAGCGCGTCGAGCCCTCCAATGCGCACTTGCGGCACGCCGCGGCGAAGCGCGTCGAGCGCGGCGCGCAGCTTGGTCGCCATCCCCTCCGTCGCGATCCCTCGCTCGATCGCCTGCGCGGCGTCATCCTCCGTCAGCGACGCTGCCGCCACACCATCGATCAGTACCCCGGACACATCGGAGATGAGAAGCAGCTCCTCCGCCCCCAGCGATGCCGCGATCGCCGCCGCCGCATCATCGGCGTTCACGTTGAGCGCGCCGCCCTGCACGGATTCTCCATCGCACGACACCGGCGAGATGACCGGGAGATAGCCGCCGGCGAGCAGCGTGCGCAGTAGCGCACCGTTCACCTCCACCACGCGCCCCACCTTCCCGAGCACGTCCGCATCGAGCGCCCGCGCGACGAGCAGCGCGCCATCCTCGCCGGACAGGCCCACCGCCTGAATTCCCTTAGTACTAAGAGAGCTCACGAGCTGCTTGTTCGCCACGCCCGAGAGCGCCATTCTCAGCACTTCAATATCAGTGTCCGTTGTCACGCGCCTGCCAGCGACGAAGCGCGGTGCGCCGCCGAGCTGCGTCTGCAGCGCAGAGATCGTGTCGCCACCGCCGTGCACCACGCAGAAGCTCGCGGGCGCATCCGACCAGAGCGTCGCAAGCGCGCCCGCGAGAGCCGCGTCGCGCTGTACGCGTCCCCCCACCTTGATCACGCGCATCATACGGGAAGCCCCATCGTCTCCTCGAGCCCCAGCAGCAGGTTCGCGTTCTGCAGCGCCTGTCCCGCCGCTCCCTTCACGAGGTTGTCGATCGCGGCAACGATGATCACCGTCGGCGCACGCACGCCCGCCGCCATCGTCGCGGTGATGCGCACGACGTTCCGGTGCACGACATCCCGCAGCGATGGAATCTCCGCGCTCACCTCGATGAAGGGCTCCCCCTCATAGTGCTCGCGCCACGGCGCCAGCACATCCACGAGGGGCTCGGTCACCGGCACCGTGATCGTCGCCAGGATTCCGCGCGCCACGGGAAGCAGGTGCGGCGTGAAGATGAGATCCGCATCGCAGTCGAGCGATGCGAGTACCGCACGCATCTCGGCGAGATGCCGGTGCTCGTTCCCGATCGCGTATGGACGAAAATCGTCGGCGACCTCGGCGAACATCAGCTCGCGCCTGGGAGTGAACCCCGCGCCGGTGACGCCGCTGGCTGCGTTCACCGTGATCGTAGCCCCGGGCGCCACGAGCCCGCGCACGAGCAGCGGCAGCAACGCCAGCAGCGTCACCGTGGGATAGCATCCGGGATTGGCCACGATCTCCGCGCCGCGAACGGTGTCCCTCGCAAGCTCGGTGAGCCCGTACGGAACGCTCCCCGAGCCGAGCGCGATCCCGTTGCCGGGACGCAGATCGGCCGAGAGGTCTACGACCTTCGCGCCGGCATCGTGCGCCGCGCGCACCCACGACGCCGATGCGCCGTGCGGGAGCGCGCTGAACACCAGCTGCGCGTCGCCCAGCCTGGCGTCTTCGGCCGCGACGAAGGCCACGTCCTGTCCGCCGAAGCGCGCACGAGAGCCCTGCCGGTCGCTCGCGGTCGCGAACACCAGCCGCGCGCAGGGATGCCGGGCCACGAGCTCGCACAGCTCGCGCCCCGCGTATCCACTGGCCCCCAGAACTCCAATCGCAAGTTTATGCACACCGAATGCATAAAATTGCCGAGCCCCCGTGTCAATGGCGCCCTCTCGCCGCGGCCCGGCTCCATCGCTATTCTCCGCCATGGCCAACAAACGAGAACGGCAGGCGACGATCCGCGGCGTCATCGATTCCCGCCCGATCGAAAACCAGGAGGAGCTTCGAAAACAGCTCCGCCAGCGCGGGTGGGATGTCACGCAGTCCACGCTGTCCCGCGACCTTCGCGAGATGCGGGTCTCGCGAATCCCCTATCAGGGTGGCAGCTCACGCTACGCCATCACCTCCGAGGACACGGACGCGCGCCCCCCTCTGCAGGCGCTGCTCCCTCCGCTCTACACCGCGATCGACGGCGTCGGCGAGCTCATCGTATTGCACACGCTGCCGGGCGGCGCGCAGCCGATCGGCGTTGCCCTCGATGCCGAAGAATGGCCCGAGGTGATGGGCACGATCGCCGGCGATGACACGGTGCTGATCATCTGCCGCTCCACCACCGCCATGGAAAAGGTGATCAAGCGCCTCAAATCAGTTGCCGGCCCGCCCCCCGTCTGAGCCTCCGCGGCCCACCGCTTGACAGGGCCTGCGCCCATCCGCTAAATATGCAGAAGTTGCGCATATTTATTCCTGATCGCGGAGACGGCATGATTCGCAAGATTGCGCTCGCCTACTCGGGGGGCCTCGACACTTCCATCATCGTTCCCTGGCTGCGCGAGCGCTACGACGCCGAGATCATCTGCGTCGCCGCTGACATCGGCCAGGGTGACGAGCTCGATGGCGTTCGCGCAAAGGCGATCGCCTCCGGCGCAGACGAATGCTTCATCGAGGACATGCGCGAGGAGTTCGTCACCGATTACATCTGGCCAACACTCCGCTCCGGCGCGATCTACGGCCGCAAGTACCTTCTCGGCACCTCGATGGCGCGCCCGCTCATCGCGAAGCGCCAGGTCGACGTCGCACGCGCCGTCGGCGCCGATGCGCTCGCCCACGGATGCACCGGCAAGGGAAACGACCAGGTGCGCTTCGAGCTCACGTACGCCGCTTTCGCTCCCGAGCTACCGGTCATCGCGCCATGGCGCGAGTGGGACATCCGGAGCCGCGAGGACGCCCTCGCCTACGCCGCCGCGCACAACGTCCCGGTCTCCGCGACCACCGCCAAGATCTACTCGCGCGATCGCAATCTCTGGCACGTCTCGCACGAGGGCGGAATTCTCGAAAATCCCAACGCCGTCCCGCCGGCGGACCTCTTCCTTCTCACCGCCGACCCGGCAAGCGCGCCGAATACACCGGAAGACGTCAGCATAGGCTTCCACGCCGGCACCCCGGTATCCGTCAACAATCAGAAGCTCGGCCCGGTCGAATTGGTCGAGAAGCTCAACCAGATCGGCGGCACACACGGCGTCGGACGAATCGACCTCGTCGAAGATCGCCTGATCGGAATGAAGTCCCGCGGCATTTACGAGACCCCTGGCGGAACACTCCTCCAGCTGGCGCACTCCGAGCTCGAGCAGCTCGTGCTCGACCGCCGCACTCTCTCTGCCAAAGACCTGATAGCGCCGCGCTACGCGGACCTCGTGTACGAGGGCCGCTGGTGGACGACGGAGCGCGAGGCCTACGACGCCTTCGTTCACGCGACGCAGCAGCGCGTCACGGGCACGATCACGCTGCGCCTCTTCAAGGGATCGGTCACCATCGCCGGACGCGAGAGCGCTGAGGCATTGTACGATGAGCGCTTCGTCACCTTCGGCGAGGACGACGTCTACCAGCAGAGCGACGCGGCGGGCTTCATTCGCCTTTTCGCCTTGCCCGCCCGCGTGCGCGCCATCAAGGATCAGGAGATGGGGCTCACACCCATTCCGTCGCCGGTAACCCAGGCATCCATCGAGGAAGCGGCGGACGAGCCCGCGCTTCAACCGGCGTGACGACGGTGACCTTCGCGGCCGCGTCTGCCAAATCGCACAAGCTGTGGGGGGGCCGCTTCGCCGGCGGTCCCGCCCCGGCGTTCGACGCGCTCAACAACTCCATCGGCATCGATTTCCGTCTGTGGCCGTTCGACGTTCAGCTCTCGAAGGCGTGGGCGATGGCGCTGTACAAGGCCAACGTGCTCACGCTTGACGAGTGTCGCGAGATCGAGCGCGGACTGGACGCCGTTTCTGCGCGCCTTGATGCGGGCGAGCAACCGGGTGAGGGCGACGAGGATGTACATACGCTCATCGACCGCCTCCTGCACTCCGAGGTCGGTGACGTCGCATCGAAGCTCCACACGGGTCGCAGTCGCAACGACCAAGTCGCGACGGCAACGCGCCTGTGGTCCATGGAAGCGGCGAATCGTCTCGACGCAGCTGTCCGCGCCCTGCAGCAGGTGATGATTGACCAAGCGCACGGGCTCGAGACGGCGCTCATGCCGTCGTACACGCACATGCAGCGCGCCATTCCCGTATCGGGCGCGCATTGGATGCTGTCACATTTCTGGCCGCTCGAGCGCGATCGCGTGCGTCTTCGCGCGTCGCAACGGTCGGCCGGTGTGCTGCCGCTCGGCTCTGGCGCGGTAGCCGGGTGCGCGTATCCGATCTCCCGCGTGCTGTTACAGGGAAGCCTCGGGTTCGGCGCGGTGACGCAGAATTCCATCGACGCGGTGAGCGATCGCGATTTCGTGGCCGAGCTGTTGTTCGCGTCGACGATGATCGGAACGCACCTTTCGCGCTTCGCCGAGGATCTCATCATTTACGGCTCGAGCGAGTTTGGATTCGTGCAGTTCGGCGACTCGTTCACGTCGGGCTCGAGCATGATGCCGCAGAAGCGGAACCCCGACGCGCTCGAGCTGGCGCGTGGATCCGCGGCCCGCATGCTCGGCAACCTGACCACGCTGTTGGCAACCCTCAAAGGGCTGCCGAGCAGCTACAACAAGGATCTTCAGGACGACAAGCGCGTGTTGTTCGACGCTGTCGACACCTTGTTGCTCGTGTTGCCCGCCGTTGCCGGCGCGCTGGCCGAGTGCGAGTTCAAGCCGCAGCGCATGAAGGCCGCGCTGTCGAGCACGATGATGGCGACGGATCTCGCCGACTATCTCGTGCGCAAGGGTGCCACGTTCCGCGAGGCGCACGGTGCGGTGGGGCGGTTGGTGCGTCAGAGCGAGGAGGAAAAGTCCGAGCTCCACACGCTGCCGCTGTCGGCGTTCACCGCCGCGCACGTGCTGTTCGAGCAGGACGTCTTCGACGCGCTGTCGGCGCACGCGTCCGTCGAGCATCGCGAAGTCGAAGGTGGAACGGGCCCTGTTTCCGTACGCGCGCAGATCGAGTCGGCGCAGAAGGCCCTTTAACAGCACTAACGCAGACGACGAGCGACGAACAGACGAGCGCGGACCGCGGAGAGATGCTTTCCCCGCGGTCCGCGCTTGTCTGTTCGGGTCTGCGTTAGTGCAGTTGTGCGGGTATTAGAACACCAAGCCAAACGAGATCGGCACGAACTTCACGTCGACGTTCGACACGGTGTGATATCGCGCCTCGACGTACGCGGAGAAGCCGCTGAGCGGAAATTTGAATCCGCCGCCGATGTTGTAACCGACGTTGCTTTGGCTCTCGAAGTCGAAGAACGGCTCTTTGGTGCTGTAGTAGCCGATGCCGCCGATGAGATAGAGCGTATTGCTCTGCGTTCTGCTCGGCTGGATCAGGTTGTACGTCACGTTGCCGGTGATTCCGCCGGCGTGCGATTTGTCGCTGCCGAACTTCTCGCTGAACTCGTTGTAGATCCCTTCAGCTCGAAACCCGAGCGCGGAGGCCGGCTGTTCCATACCAACGCCGACCATGAAGTTATAGCTGGTGTCGTTCCGATCGCCGAAGGAGCCGGCGGCCAGGGATGCACCGGCGGCGAGGTTGTAGTGGATGCTGGTCGTCGATTGCGCGCTCGCCAGAACGGGAGCGGAGAGGGCGAGGGCGAGCAGTGCCCCGGAGCGGAGCATTCGTGGCATTGGTTCTCCGAATTGATGTTGGCGATTGCCCGGTGCCTGTTCCGTGCCGCTTGAATTGGATTGCCATCACTGGTCGCGCGACCAGGTAGAGACTAATATCCTTATGAAATAGTATATTAATCGAGAAGGAGCGGTATTATATTTATCTTCTCTCAGAAGGATATTTATGGCTCGCTCCTATCATGTTGAGATCGCACAACATGCCGCAGATGCGGATGCAAAGTGGGTCGACAACCTACTCTCGCATTTCAACATCCCCGGAGTCGAAGGCGGCCGCCAGGGCGTCGCGCGGCGAATCTCGCTGCACGGCATCTACCATGTCGCGTTGATCCGCCGGCTGACGCGCGGTCTGACCGTGAGTGTAGACGCCGCTGTCTCCCTGGCGAGACACCTGTTGACCACCGATGCCGAACATTTATCCCTGTCGGGCGGTTTGAGTCTGCATCTCGACCGGCGGGTCTTCGAGCGGGAGGTCGATGCCGCGCTTGCGGTCGCGGTGGAATCGGTCGCACCTGCCCGTCGCGGTCGGCCGCCCCTGAGGCGCTGAACATCGACCAAAACGAACGGGGCGCCCAACACTGGGCGCCCCGCGCTACTTCGCCGATCAGGAGCCGAGCGTCAGCTCGCGATCGCCTTGCTCACGTTCTCGGCAGCCGGTCCCTTCTGGCCTTGCACGAGGTCGAATTCCACCGGCTCACCCTCAGCGAGGGTCTTGAAGCCGTTGCCCTGGATGGAGCTGTAGTGGACGAAGCAATCCTTGTCGTCGCCGTCTGGGGTAATGAACCCGAAACCCTTGGCGTCGTTGAACCACTTTACTTTGCCGCTCGTGCGCATGGCCGACTCCTGAAAGAACGCGCCGCGACAACACCATGTTGCGCGGGGGAGAACACGCCGAAACCGAATCTCCGGCACTCCCGGAGGACCGGTTTGAGGCGACGGCCAAGGTAGCCGCGACTGGAAAAACGGTCAAGCGTGGCTCTAGAGGGCTCCCACGGGTGCCGTGAGGGATGTCCGATCCACGAGTATCTTTCACCCTGTCCCGTGGTCGAGGAACCAGCGTGCGCTTTGGAGAACGCAGAGAAACCGTAACGGCGTGGGTCGGCGGCGTTCCCGTCGGCTCGTCCATGCCCGTCGTCGTGCAGTCGATGACGAACACCGACACCGCCGACGCGCGGGGAACGGCGGAGCAAGTGGTCGCCCTCGCGCGCGCCGGCTCGCAGCTCGTGCGTGTCACGGTGAACAACGACGAGGCCGCGGCAGCCGTGCCCGAGATCGCCAGCCGTGTGATCGACGCCGGCGTCATTGTGCCCATCGTCGGCGACTTCCACTACAACGGGCACCTGCTCCTCGCCAAGTATCCGGAGTGCGCTCGCACGCTGGCCAAGTACCGCATCAACCCTGGGAATGTCGGCGGCAAACGCCGCGATGAGAACTTTCGTACGATCGTTCAGATCGCCGTGGACCACGACAAGCCCGTTCGCATTGGTGTGAACTGGGGCTCGCTCGATCAGGATCTGCTCACGCAGATGATGGACGAGAACGCGCGTACCGGTTCGCTGCGTGACGCCAAGGACGTCTACATCGAAGCGATGCTCGCCAGCGCGCTTCGCTCTGCGGAGCTCGCGGAGGAGGTAGGGTTGCGCCATGACCAGATCATCATCTCCGCCAAGGTCTCCGGCGTTCAGGATCTCGTCGAGGTGTACCGCCGGCTCGCCGCGCGATGCGACTACCCGCTCCACCTCGGCCTCACCGAAGCCGGAATGGGCACGAAAGGCATCGTAGCCAGCACCGCCGGCCTCTCGATCTTGCTGGCCGAGGGGATCGGGGACACGATTCGCGTGTCGCTCACGCCGAAGCCGAACGGCGATCGCACGGAGGAAGTGCTCGTCGCGCAGCAGATCCTTCAGTCGCTCGGCCTGCGCAGCTTCGCGCCGCAGGTCACCGCCTGTCCAGGATGCGGCCGCACCACCTCGACGTTCTTCCAGCACATGGCGGAAGACATCCAGACGTACATCCGCGATCAGATGCCCGTGTGGCGCGAAGAGCGTCCCGGCGTCGAAGAGCTGAAAGTGGCGGTCATGGGCTGTGTCGTGAACGGGCCGGGCGAGTCGAAGCACGCGAACATCGGCATCTCGCTGCCGGGCACGTTCGAGGAGCCGAAAGCGCCCGTGTACGTCGACGGAAAGCTCCGCACAACGCTCAAGGGCGACACCATCGTTCAGGATTTTCTAAAGATCCTCGAGGACTACGTCGCGTCGCACTACGCAGCGACGTCGGCGAACTCCTCGAGCGACGCGACCGCGGCTCCCAGCTCGCGCATGATCGCCCCGGTGAAGCCGACCTCGTTGAGCCGGTCGTAGACGGAGCGATAGAAGCGGATCGTTCCGTCCTTTCCGCCGCTGAACCGGCTCCAGATGGTATCGGGGTCGATCGTGCGGCGGAGGTCGGCGAGAATGCTGCTCGCGTTGTGCAGCTTGTCGGCCGCGCACACCCATCGCGCCGATTCGCTCGCCGTGGCGAGACGCGCGAGATAGTCCTCCCGCCGGTCGTCGTGCGACAGCTCCACACCGTCGTCGTCCACGAGGCGGTAGGTCACGGCGAGCACCGTGTCGAGCACGCCGCTGCCGAACTTGTCGCCGATGCGCTGCTCGAGTGTCTCGCGAGAGAACGCCTCGCGCACGCAGTCTTCGATCACGTCGTGCAGGATTCCGCCCACGACCGTCTCGGTGTCCTGACCGTAACGCGTCAGAATAATCGCGACGTTCGCCGGATGCGTCAGGTACGGCAGCCGCGTTCCCTTGCGCACCTGTCGGTCGTGGTGCTTGGCCGCGAACGCCAGCGCGTGGTTGATGCGATCCGAATAGCCGGTGGTCGTCATGGGCAGAACCCCAGGCTACACATCGTCGCGACCCGCGTCAACCACGGCCTTCGCCGGCAAACCAGCGCATGATGCGCTCAAGACCATTCGCATCCTCTTGATCGAACGTGGAGCGGCGATCGGAATCGATGTCGAGCACTGCGATGAGCGCGCCCGCCGCGTCGAACACCGGAACGACGATCTCCGATTTCGACCGCGCGTCACACGCGATGTGGCCCGGAAAGCGATCGACCTCCGGCACGACGACAGTGCGCCGCTCGGCCGCCGCCGTTCCACAGACGCCGCGGCCGAACGCGATGTCGAGACAGCCGAGCGTTCCTTGATAGGGCCCAACGCGCAGGAGATTTGGCCCCACCACGCGATAGAAGCCCGTCCAGAGATGGCGGAATCCGTGGTGGATGAGCGCGCTCATCGTCGCCATGCCGGCGATGTCGTCGTCGATTCCGGCGAGCACGGCGATCAAATGCGCATGCAGTTGAGCGTATGCGCGGTCTTTCGGTATGTGTCGCAGGTCGGGCGTGACTTCAGCCATTATCTCGAGATAACCGAGGCGAATTGCAGGTCGATCAGCAGGAGGGCGAGGCCCTGTACCACGATGCCGACGCCGGCGCCCACTGCCGCGATCTTCCGCGCGATCATCCACGCAGACAGCGCGAGCACCGCTCCTACTGCAACGTAACCCGCATCCAGCCCGATGTTCATCCAGAGCAGACGTTCGAGTCGAGCGGCACCGGAGACATCGCGTAGCTGCGCGCCGTACCAGCCAAGCCCCGCGATTGCGCCTATCACGACGCCCCAGCCGCCCATCTGAATGGCGAAATGGGCCAGAAAGGGAGAACGAACGCGACGCACTGCCATCATTGTCGCGACACCGGTGGCGGCCAGGATGGATAGCCCAGCCCAGAACAACAATCGCAGCAGGTGCTGCTGCTCGGCGTGAAGAACGGTGTCGGCCCACACGCGAGGGATGCTAGCCGGGCACCGACGACCGAGGAAGTGGTCAGCCGGCGCCGGTGAGCGCTCTCATCTCCGCGGTGTGTACCGGGCGCGGCGAACGAGCGATGCGGTCTGGGCTCGGGAGTGCAGGAGGCGCGGCGTCCCACAACACGATACCGAGCGGATTGCCGCCCGCCACTCGCACCGCTTCCAGCGCCGCCTGCAGATTCGCGATTCGCGTATGACCGATGCGCGCGCACAGAATCGTGTCGGGAATCGGCAGCACCCCCGGCAGTCCCGCCGCCGTTTGCTCGACCGACGCCACGATCACGATGGCCTCATAGTGTCGCGCCAAGCGCGCCGCTTCGGTCTTGAAGAGCTGCGTTACGTCGGCGGGATTCCGGCTCGTCGTCGACATGCCACTCGGGATCACGTCGATCGTCCGGTCTCGGCCGACCATCACCTGCGACGTCGCTTCGGTCCAGTCGACGCGGCGATCCATGACGTCCGTGAGGCCTGGTTCGGCGTGAATGCGCAGCGCCGCGGCAACGGGCGAGGTGCGCGGATCGGTGTCGACGATGACCGTGCTCCGCGCTTCGTCGGCGGCAATCGCCGCGACGTTCGTGGCGACGACGGCGGCGATGCCGGTGTCCTCGCCAGCGATCGTCAGCATCACGCGACTCGCCCCCGCGCGGGCGACGTGCAGGTAGGTGAGCTGGTACCCATCGGCGGCGGGGTCGAAGTACGGCGGCGCCTCGCGATCGGCGGAGCGGCGCTTTCGATCCGGACTCCGGGGACGAGGTCGTATCGTCGCCAGCACGCGCGCCCCGGTCATTCGCTCAGCCTCGTGCTCGTCGCTGATGCGCGGATGGCGCATCTCACCGACGAACGCGGCGCCAAAGCCGAGCGCGATGCCGAAGACGAGCGCCGCCCCCAAAAGCGCCACGGGAGGCGCGTCGAGCTTTGCTTCTTCCTTGGCGCGCGCTACCTGCCGATCGTAGCTCGTGGCTTTGGTCCGGACTTCCGTCAGGGCGGTGGTCGCCTGCACCACCAGCGATTGCGCCGAATCCCGCTCGGCTGTCCACGCGGCGGTATCGGCGACGGGCGACTCCGCCACCGTCTGTCGCTGCGCCGGCATGGCGATCTTCGAGATTTGCTGCCGGATCGCTTCGCGCCGATCCTGAGCGATCGACTCGATTCCCCGGCCGATTTCCGTCGCGCGGGCGGTCAGCGCGAGGTAGACCGGATCGGCTCCTCCCGTGGTGCCAAACGCTTCGCGGTCCTTTTCCACCTCGGCGAGCGAGTCGAGCAACGCCTTCACTCGGGGATTGGTCGTCATCTGCGGCGATTCCGCCAAAGCGCGATAAGAAGCGGCGAGCGGAGCCGATTCCACGCGCGTGAGCAGTGCGCCCAGATCGTTGACGGCCACTGAAAGCGAGTCACGCTGCTTCGTCAGAATCGGCGTCAGCGTGTCGACCGTGGGCTTGGGCGTCGTCGCGGCGTGCGCGCGGGCGAACGCCAACGATGAGTCGGCGGCTCCCAAACGGGTGCGCGCCTGAGCCAGTGCCGCGGTGAACGGCATGGTGTCAGGGCGCACGTCCACTGTGACCGTCGCGACTTGGCCAACGCGCTTTGCCTGCTGCGGAGCCAGGATCAGCGCGACCAGAGCCGCGGCGAACGTTCCGATACCAACGGCGCCGATGAACACCGGGCGGTGCATGGCGTTCCGCGCCCGCGCGGTCAGCCAAACCGCCCGCGCGATCGGTCGCGGGAACTCGCCGGTCATTTGAGGCATGCTGCGATTCTCTCACACGTGGGGACGCGCCGCAAACGACGCTGCGTCACACTCCCTACACTGGCAGGCAACGGGCCACCGCGTCGCTCTCGCAGTCCTGGCGGAACGGGCTGGAAAGCAAAAAAAGAGCGGAACCAGTCAAGGCTCCGCTCTTTGTACGGTGTTGCGTCCTGCTTACCGCCTACTGCACCGTGATGACGCCCTTCATGCCCATCGCGAGGTGCGGCGTGCAATGGAAGGGATAGACGCCCGGCTTGACGCCGCCAAACGAGATCGTGTAGGACTCGTTCGGATTCATGAGCATGGGGCTCGAAAGCTCGGACATCTTCTGGGGCATGTTCGCGTCGAGCTGGGCCTTCGAGTCGGCCGGGATCGTAGCGGGATCGAATGCCACGTTGTGCGGGCCGCCGGTGACCATGATGAACTTCACGGCGTCGCCCGACTTGATCGTCAGGTTTGCCGGCTCGAAACGATAGCCTTTGTCGTCGCCGATCATCTTGACTTCATGCGTCGCGCCCGTCGCCGGGATCGGCGCTACAGCGCCAGCCGTACCCGTTGAGGGGGCCGCCGTCGCCGGGGTAGTTGCCGAGGGGGCAGGCGTCGCCGCTGCCGTAGTATCAGCCTTCTTTTCGCCACCGCTGCACGCGCCGAGAACAGCCGCGCCCGCCAGGAGCGCCAGTCCGTAGAACCGCATTTCTTAGGGCCTCCGAGTAATGCTTCGCTAGATCGTTGAGTGGTTCGCCGCGAGTTCGCGGAGAATGTGAAACTATTCACAAAGTCGGGCAAATGCAACGCACGGCGCCCCGCTGCAAGGGGCGCGCCGCTGTATGGCCCAACGCCTGGGCAGCGGCCGCCGTCTACTTTGTTGACATGATCGCCATTCCCAGCGTCGACCTTCGCAGAGGCATTTGCATCCAGCCGGGCGTTCCGGCCGGATCGGACGACCCTATTGCGCTCGGACATCCGATAGCGATCGCTCGCTCCTGGGCGAACGCAGGATTTCACCGACTCCACGTGCTCGACCTGGATGCCGACAGCGGCGCGGGGTCGAACACCAGCCTCGTCGAGGACATCGTCCGCGACGGCGCCCTCGACGTGCAGGCCAGCGGAGGGGTGCAGTCGACCGACCAGATCGAGCGGCTCGTTGACGCCGGCGCAACGCGAGTCGTCGTCGGACCGCGCGCGATCGAAGAGCCCAACTGGCTCGGATCGGTCTCGGAGCTCTTTCCCGGCATGCTCGTCGTGAGCACCGACGTTCGCGAGCGTCGCGTCGTGACTCGCGGTTGGGTGCGAAACCTTCCCCTCGACATCTTCGACGTGATCGACGAGTGGGCAGGTCTTCCGCTCGGCGGTGTGCTCGTGGCGTCGCTGGGTGTCAATGGCCACCGGACGCCGCAAGATCTCGCGCTGCTCGAGGATGTCGCCGAGTCGTGCGAGTTCCCCGTGATTGCCGCGGGCGGAGTCTCGACGATGAGTGACCTTCGGGCGCTGGAGCACCGCGGTCTGGCCGCGGTGCTCCTGGGGAGCGTGCTGTACTCGGGCGAGCTCGACGCACGCGCCGTCGCGCAGGAGTACGGCGGCTAGAACTGTCCGATCAGACTCCGCGAGAGCGCATCGGACTTGCCGAGATACACGAACCGGAAATCGTGGATGTACTGGCGAGCCACGCGCCGGACGTCTTCGGGATGCACTCGACGGAGGTCCTCGACGAACTTGCCGGCGAGCCGGTAGTCGCCCTGATAGATCTGCGCGCGCGCCAGCGCCGTCGCCTGATCGGCGTTCGTCTCGTTCTTGAGGAAATAGTCGGTGATGAACTGGCCGATCAGCCGCTCCAGTCCCTGCGGATCGATCAGCTCGCGCTGCAGCCGGTCGATCTCGACGCGCATCAACCCCAGTGTGGTGTTGGGGTCGGTCGTCGTCACGTAGACGCCACCATTCGAGATTGCGCGCTCCACGAAGGGCGCGTCGACCTCGTATGACAGATTGCGTCGCGAACGTATCTCGGTGAAAAACCGGCCCGACAGGACTGCGGACGCGACGCGCAGCGCCTGATAGTCGGGATCGCGTGCCGCGGGGCCGGCGAAGTAGCCGAGCAGGTAGTTGGTCGGAAGCGCCGCTTCTCTAACGACGAGCGCGCGGCCCAGCTTCGCCGGCGGCCGCGGCGGCGACCAGGTGTAGTTGCCGCGGGGAAGCTGCGCGAGGGTGCGCTGCACCAGCGGTTCCAGGTGCGCGCGATCGATGTTGCCCACCACGACGAGCAACATGCGCGACGTGACCATCTGCGACGTCTCGTAATTCCGAAGCGCGTCGAGCGTGATGGACTGGAGCGAGGACTCCGTTCCCGTTGGGGAGAATCCGTACGGGTGACCGACGTAGGCCAGGCTGTCGGCGAGGCGGTTCACCAGCGGATCGGGATTGTTCTCCGCCTCGCGCACGTTGGCGATCATCCGTGCGCGCACGAGCTCGACCTCGTTCGAGTCCAGCGTCGGTGCCATCAACCGGTCGGCGAAGATGGCGAACGTCGAGTCGAAAACGGTCTTGATGGTCGTCACACCAAACAGCGTCCAGTCCTCGGACGGCGCGATCACGACGTCGGTCCCGAGCTGGCTCATGAGCTGGCGAACTTTCTCGCGCGGAAAGCGTTTGGTTCCGCGCTCCGACACATGGAGCAGCAGCCACTCGATGCCCTGAGTCGCCGGCGTCAGTTGTTGGGTGCCGCCAAGCAGATACACGTTGGCGGACACGACGTCGTTCGCCGTGTTGCGGCGGAGAATCACCTTCAGGCCATTGACGTCGAACGTTGACGTCGCGGTGTCGGCTTGTGCATGGGCACGCACGGGCGCGACGATCGCGCAGGCGAGCAGCGCGGCACGGAGCAACGAGGAAACGCTCACGGACGAATTCCGAGATCGAGGAGCATGGACGGCGTGAGATTGAGGCCCTTTCGCACTTCGGGGGCGAGCAGCACGCCGGTGACGTGCGGCTTGCCGATGATGTACTTGGCGGCGTACGCCTGAAGGTTCGCCGGCGTCTGCTTGGCCATTGTGTCGACGTAGCCGAAGAAATAGTCGAGGCCCGTGACAGCCCACCAGAAGCCGAGTTGCTGTGCGAAGCCCGAGGCGCGCTCGAGACTGGCCGTCGTCGACACGATGCGGTGCTGCTTCACGGCGCTGAGCTCTTCGGCCGAGTAGTAGCCGGGATCGTTGAGCTTCTGAATCTCGTCACGCAACGCGGCGAGCGCTTCTTTCAGCCGCCCCGGCGAGGTCTCGCCTTCGATCGTGATGGGACCGCTCTGATTGAGCGTGTAGTAGTTCACGACAACCGAGTGAAAGAGGCCGCTGTCGACCAACCGGCGCTGAAAGCGCGAGCCGGGAAGATTGAGCACGTCGGAAAACACGTCGGCTGCGTAGGTCGAGGCGGGATCCTTCGTGGCGCTCGGGCCCTGCCATTGGAGCATCAACATCACGCTTCCAAACGGCTGCTCGACGATGATCGCCGTGTCCTTCTTGAGGGCTGGAATGGGCGGAACGGGATCGGCGACGGCCGGATCGGCGCCGCGTTTCCAAGTTCCGAAGAGGGCGCGCGCCATTGAAAACGCCTTTTCGGGCGCGATGTCGCCGGTGATGATGATCGCGGTGTTGTTCGGGACGTAATAGCGCTTTTGGATGAAGCGCATCTTCTCGGGCGTCGTCGTTTTGATGATCGCCCGCTCCCCGAGCGGATTCTTTCGGCTCCACGCCGTGGTCCAGAGCGCCTTGCCCATCGCGGTGGTGAACTGGAAGAACGGGCTCGACTCGTTTCGGTCGTACTCCCCGATCACCACTTCGCGCTCACTCTCGAGTTCGTCCTTGCGAAACAACGGATCGATCAGCGCGGCGGCGAGAAACTTCATTCCCCCTTCGGCGCTGTCGGCAGGCACGGTGAGATAGTAGTTGACCCGCTCTTCGCTCGTCGTGCCGTTGAACTCCGCTCCGAGCTCCGAGGCGCGCGCCACGAAGTCGTCAGGGTTGGCGAACAGCCTGTTTGCCTTGAAGAACATGTGCTCGTACAGGTGCGAGAGCCCCTCGTACTCGGGGCCCTGCGTGAACGAGCCGTTCTTGACGTCGGCCTCGATCGTGACGAGCGGAACGCCGCGATTCGGCACGACGATGACCTCGAGCCCGTTGGGAAGCGTCGTCCGCTGGATCCGGCGCTCCAGCTCGGCTCGCTGAGCTCCCGCGATGCACGAAATGGAGAGCAGCAGCGCCAGCGCGCTCGCTCGAAACGTGCGAGAGCGCGTGGCTGAGCGCGGTAGCGTCTCGAGGTCATCCATAGTTTCTTTCAGCCTCACCATGTCCAGTCCAGATCCGAAGGCAATTGAACGCGTAGCGTTGCGCCTCGACGCGGCCCACGTTCGCCGCAACGAGCCCCTGGCTCCATACACGACGTTCAAGATTGGCGGTCCTGCCGATCTCTTCTTTGAAGCTACGTCCGCCGACGCGCTTGCGAATGCCGTGCTCGCGGCCCGCGAGCACGATGTACCCTATTTCGTGCTGGGCCTAGGGGCCAACGTCTTGATCGGCGACCGCGGGTTTCGCGGTGTGGTCATTCGAAACACCGCCCGCGCACATGAGTTCCGCGAGGCCGGCAACGCCTGCCAGCTGTGGACGGAAAGCGGCGCGATCGTCAAGGATCTCATCCAGGAGTCGGTGGCGCGCGGCTGGTCGGGGTTGGAGCACTATGTCGGAATACCGAGCACCGTGGGCGGCGCAATCTGGCAGAATCTCCACTTCCTCTCGCCGGCGCCCGAACGCGAGCGGACGATGTTCATCGCCGAGGTGTTCGAGTCGTGCGATATCCTGTCCGAGGAAAACGAGCGGAAGACCGTTGACGCGGGCTACGTCGGATTCGGATACGACGACACAGTGTTCCATCACCGCCGGGACATCGTGCTGTCCGCAACATTCACGCTGGCGCGCGCCGACCAGGAAGTGCTGCAGCGCATTCTCCAGGAGAACCTCAGCTGGCGCGGGAGCAAGCACCCCTGGCTCGAATGGCATCCGAGCGCCGGCTCGATCTTCAAGAAGAAGGAAGGGGTGGGGGCGGGACGTTTGGTCGATCAGTGCGGCCTCAAGGGGCACCGCCACGGCGGGGCACAGATCTCCCATATGCACGCGAACATCATGATCAATCTCGGGAACGCCACGGCGAAAGATGTGCGCGAGCTGATCTCGATCGCGCAATCCACCGTCGAGAAGGAATGCGGCGTGCACCTCGAGCCGGAGATTGGGTTCATCGGAGAGTTTTGATCCGGCACCCGCTCGCTCGCGTCGACTAGAAGATTCCACCGAAGCCGAACACGAGCTTCCAGGGCGCGGGCCTGTCGACAGGACGCGCGACCCCGATGTGCACGATGTCGGAAAACAACGTGATTCCTCCGCCGACCGTCGCGCGAACTCCGTGCGTCGGCTCGGACACGGGCGTTGAGCTCCAGCCGGCACCGAGTTGTTGTGCCGCGCGACGCGCGCCGGGAGACGAAAGCTCGGTCCATCCGCCTTGCGCGCTTACCGCGACCCCGGGGCTTACCCCGGGCAGAAAGTAGTTGCGCCATACGTGAATCGGCCGTTCCCAGACGCGGAAACGGTAGCTCGCGAACGTACGAAAAAGCGCGGCTCGATCTCCAGCGAACTGCTTGTATTCATAACCAGGCAGTGTCTGGTCGCCGCCCAGCTCGAAGAGTTGTTGGGGCGGAGGGTTCGCGCCGAGGAGCATGCCGCCGTCGGCGTGCGCTGAGATGGACAGTGGGCCGAGGTACCGCCGCGCCGAGAGCCCGAGCTCCGCGCGCTGCCAGTCGATATCGCCCGACGCGGCCTCGTAATGGGCGCGGAGGCCGACGCCGGGTGTCACGAAATCGCCGGTCACGTTCGGGTGAATCTCGAGCTCCGCACTGCCGAGCACGTATCGTCCTTCAGCAACTCCGCGGTTCTGACGAAACGCGCTACCGCCGTGAAATAGACCGTACGACAATCGGGAGTGTTCGCCGCGGTCGTCCGCGACACCCAGTTGCACGGTCGCCAAGCCGGCGTCGACCGATCCCAGAATGCGCGTCAACGAGAACATCGCGCTGCGGCGGTCGACGTAGTCGTAGTTGTCGACGGAGCTGAGCAGCGCGCCAAATCCGGGATCGTCGCTGAGCGGGGGCGTGAAGTCGTTCGTCGTCGGCAGCGCTCGCTCCGCGCGGAGCCCAAGAATGTTCTGTCCCCGATGATACGAGACGAATGCACCGCCGCGCGCCGTCTGCTCCGTCCACGCCCACCCCACATTCACACCGGCGGACAAGCCGGGCGCCACATTCCGGAAATCCACCGACGGCGCGACGCCCGTGAACAATCCTTCGACGCGATTGAACCGCAAAATACGGCCGGTGGTGTTTGGAAAGAGGTTGAGCCGTGGCGGTCCGTCGGTGCGCCAGATGTCCGGCGCCATGTCGTCGAAATCGTCGGAGTGAACCGAGTTGCTCTGAACGCCGATCCCGTGCTGCCAGCCCGTGTACGCGCTCACGCTGTCCCCTGGCGCCCAGGTCACACGAACGCGGAGGCTGTCGTTGAACGCGGTGATGACGCCAGCCGTGTCGTTCACGGCGATCCCGCTGATGTTCGAGACGAGCCGAAAGATCGGACGCGTGGCGCCGAAGAACGGAAACGCCGCTTGGAACTCCGTTCGTTGGAACGCCGGCAGCCAGTATTTCCCGTCGACTTCGGCGTTTACGAATTCCGCGTACGCAACGGCGACCACCATCCGCCGCAGGATCGCGTCACGCGCACTCGGCTCTCCGCCGGCAATGACGAACTGCCCGCGCATGCGTATGATCTGCGAGCGGGTGGCGTCGAGATCGATCTCGCCGTCAAACGCAGCGAGGCGGGTGGGACCGGTGATGTTTGGATGCACGCGCACCCGGACCATGGGAATGCTCCGCGCACCCGATCGCAGAATGGCAACCGTGTCGCCGCCCGTGAACCGATAGTACTTGTCGCGATCGGCGGCGAACGGATGAACGGCGATCAAGGTGTCGTCGGCCGGCCGGTCGCGCGTGAAATACGTGCCGAGGGAGAGACGCTCGCCGTACAACGACGGCACCGTCCACGCGCGAACGATGCTGAGCGTGGAATATGGAACGCCGACGCTCTGCGACCGATACCCGACGACGTGCAAATCGTATCGGCCGATCCGCCTCCAGTCGGCGGTCGTCGCCATCTGCTCGATCTCCGCGCTGTGCTCGCGACCGAGTGTGTCGCGAATGAGCAGCGAGATCTCCGTCTCGATGTGACTGCGGTACGACCGCAGCGCCGGCGGTGGTTCGTGGTTGGCGATCGCCGCCGCCGCGACCGCGTCGCGGAGCGCGGCCGAGGAGTATGTGGAATCGCGAGCGGGCGTCGCGATGGCCAGCTGCGCACAAACGATGAAGCTCAGCATTCGCTTGAAGGGGAGGTTCGCTCCTTACGAGCTTTCGGTCACCAAAGTGTCGAGGACTTCCGTGGCCGTACCCCAATCGTTCAGGGCGCGCTCCAGTTGAGGCTTCACCCGCTCCAGCTCGATGCCCAGATCTTTCGCGCGGGATACGCCGTTCGGCTTCGTATACAGCTCCGGATCTTCGAGCTCCGTGGTCAGCTTGTCGATGCGCGCTTCGAGGTTCTGAATCTCTAATTCCAGATCACTCACACGCCGCTCGGCAGCCCGGCGCGCGTTTCGCGTCTCGTTCGACGACGGTTCGCGTCGCGGCATTTTCTTTTTTTCCTGTACGCGGCGCAACGCCTCGTCCTCCGACGCGCGCACCGAAGCCGCGTGCTGCCGCTCCGACGACACGATCTCCCATTCCGCGAAGTTGCCGTCGAAATCGGTCACGTGACGGTCGTGCAACACCCACAGGCGTGTGGTCAGCGCGCGCAACAGGGCGCGGTCGTGGCTCACGAGCAGCACCGTGCCGTCGTACTGCTCGATCGCGTCCTCGAGCGCCTCGATCGACTCGACGTCGAGGTGGTTCGTCGGCTCGTCCAGAATGAGGAGGTTGGCACGGCTCAACATCAACATCGCCAACGCGATCCGCGCGCGCTCACCGCCCGAGAGCGTATCGGCGCGCCGCTGCACCTCGTCTCCGGAAAAGCCGAAGCGCCCGAGATGTCCCTGCACGAGCCGCCGGTCCCACGTCGGACGAAGGTCGTTGATGACCTCGAACAACGTCTTGTCGAGCGGCACCTGGGTCATGTCCTGGCGGTAATAGCCCACCGTGATGCCGCCGCCGATCTTCAGCTCCCCGCTCGAAATGGGATGCTCCCCCATGAGCGTGCGAATCAGCGTGGATTTCCCGGAGCCGTTGGGCCCGAGCAGCCCGAGTGTGTCGCCGCGCATCAGCGTGGCTTTGAGATCCTTCACCAGCACGCGGTCGGGCACCTCGATCGTCGCGCGCTCGGCCGCCACCACGCGGTCACCGCCGCGCTCGGCCACCTCGAAGCGCACCGACATCGTGCCGTCTCCGCCAATCGGCGCGCTGAGTCGCGGCATACGAGCCAGCAGCTTCCGGCGGCCCTTGGCCTGCTTGCTGTTCTGACCCGCGAGATTGCGCGCGATGTAATCCTGTTCGCTGGCGACTTTTCTTTCCTGCTTCTCGAACTGACGCTGTTGCGTGAGCCTCCGCAGCTCGCGTTGCTCGATGAATGCCTGGTAGCCGCCAGTGTATGGCGTCGCGCTGTCCCCCTCGAAGTGGAGGACGTGATCGACGACCACCGCCAGAAACGCGCGGTCGTGGCTGATGAGCAGCACCGTGGCGCTCACCGACGCGAGGTATTCTTCCAGCCAACGCGTCGTCTCCAGATCGAGATGGTTCGTCGGCTCGTCGAGCAGCAGCACGTCGGCGGGACTCACGAGCTGCCGTGCGAGACCGAGCCGGCCGCGTTCGCCGCCGCTGAGCGTCGCCACGAGCGCCGTGCGGGCGGCCGCCGGATCGAAGCCGAGTCCGTGGAGCACCGCGTCGACACGTGGTGCGATGGTGTAGCCGCCTTCGCGCTCGAACCGCTCGAGGTCGCGGCCGTAGCGATCCATGGCGGCTTCGCTGTGGTCATGCTCCAGCTGCGCGGCCTGCTCGACGAGCGACTTCTCTAGCGCGAGCAGGTCGGCGAATTGTCCCGCCGCCGCTTCCCACACCGTCACGGCGCCGCCGAAATCTCGATGCTGCTCGAGCAGCGTGACGCGAAGGTTCGGCTGCCGCGAGATCTGTCCGCGTGTCGGGGTCACCTCGCCGGTGAGCAGCCGGAAGAGCGTCGTCTTCCCGGTACCGTTCCGGCCGATGATTCCCCACCGGTCGCCGGCGCCGACGGTGAACGTGATGTCCTTGAAGAGCAGCGTGGCGCCGAACTCGACGCTCACCGCGGAAAAGGAAAGCTGCGTCACTTGCCCGTCCAGTCTTTCCAGTCTTGCTCGGCCAGCCCAACGGTGAGCGCGTTTCCGTTGCGCACCAACGGCATCCGAAGGATCAACGGTTCGTCGATCAACCGCTCCAACCAGCGCTCGTCCGAGAGACGGGCGTGGCGCAGTCCCAACTCTTCATACCGCTTCGATTCCTTATCGATGAGCCGGTCCAACCCGAACTTTTGCACGAATCGCTTGAGCTCCCCGAGTGATGCCGCACGTTCATTCATATCGACAAAGTGGGTCTTTACCCTGCGCTCCGCGAAGAACCGGAGTGCTTTCCGTGTGTCCGCGCTCTTCTTTACGCCAAATACTTGAACTTCCATCGGTGAGTTCTGGCTGTTATTGATCGCTTCGTGTCCAACCGCCGCAGCGAGTATATCTACCACCCCGCATGGTGGGTACCGGGCCCCCACGGACAAACGCTGTGGGGAAAGTTCTTTCGCCCGCGCCCGGCTTTGCCAATCCGAGCTGAACGGTGGCAGACGCCCGATGGAGATTTCATCGATCTTCACCGGCTCGGCGGACCCCACGGCGCGCCGCGACTCCTGTTCCTTCACGGCCTCGAAGGGACCGTTCGGTCGCACTATGTATCCGGGTTCTTCGAGCAAGCGAAAGATCGCGGGTGGGCGGCCGATTTGCTGATCTTTCGCGGGTGTGGCGATGAACCCAATCGCGCGCCGCGCTTTTATCATTCCGGCGAGACGTCGGACCTCGCCTTCGTGCTCGACCGAATTCTCAACGAGCATTCCGACAGCCCCGTCGTTCTCGCCGGTGTCTCGCTCGGCGGGAATGTCCTCCTCAAGTTCTTGGGCGAGCAGGGCAGCGCGCTGTCCAACCGTATCAGAGCGGCCGCGGCCGTATCCGTTCCGTTCGACCTCGAGCGCGGGTGCCGATTCATTTCGACCGGATTTTCGCGAATCTACGATCGACATTTTCTGAACACGCTGCGCGTGAAAGCGTTGGCGAAGCTCGATCGATACCCGGGTCTCTTCGACCCGGCGCAACTGGAACGGGCCGAGTCGATCTATGACTTTGACGACGCGGTGACAGCACCGGTTCACGGTTTCGCGGACGCGCACGACTACTACCATAAGTCCAGCTCTGTTCGCTGGATCGACCGGGTCTCGGTTCCAACCTTACTGCTGAGCGCGATCGACGACCCGTTCTTGCCGGCAGAGGTTCTGGACGAAGTTCGGTCGATTGCGCGCGACAATTCGCACCTCACGCTGGAGTTCACGGCGCACGGCGGCCATGTTGGCTTCGTGGGCGGGCGTTGGCCGTGGCGTCCGTTCTACTATGCGGAATGGCGCGCATGCGAGTTTCTCGCCGCCGCGCTCGGCGCGGACGGAACCGCGCGCCCGTGACGATTACATTCCGGAATTGAGAGCGCGCCTACCCATGGGGAGTTCCATGTCGCTTCCAGCCGACCGTATCGCATGACCATTCTCTACCTCGCCAGCTTCATCGGCGGGCTGCTGTTGGCAGTCGGCGTAATGATCTTTGGAGTTGAACGGCCCCGAGCGTTGCACCCGTCGGGCGAGCGCTCGTTTCGCCTCTCTCCGGCGCCAATCGGGGCGTTCGCTGTGATGTTCGGCATTGCGGGGTACATCCTGTCGCGCCGCGGAGGCGCCAGTGTCGCGATGACGGTCGTCATTGCCGCGGTCGCAGGCATCGTTGCATCGATGACGACTGCACGGCTCGTGCGGAAATGGTGGGCGGTGACGCCCGAGCACGAAGTGGAGGACGAGCGCTACATCTTGCAGGGCCACCTCGCTCGTGTGACGAAACCGATCGACGCGGGCGTTGATGGAGAGGTGGTGTTCGAGGTCGAAAACGAACGTCGCGTGCTACGCGCGCGTAACTTCGACGAGGGCGCACTTCCCGAAGGAACCGACGTCGTGATCGAGCGCATCGAAGACGACGTCGCGTACGTCGAGGCGTGGCAGGAAGTGGAGAAGCGACTGTAGCGACCGTAGGAGAGGTGACGCGATGTGGGACGCCGTACTCTGTATTCTGATCATCGGCGGCTTTTTCATACTGCGCGCAGTCCTTGCCACGGTCTTTTTCTTCTATCTGCTCCCCGAAGGCGACCACTGCCCCAACTGTGACGCGGTCACGGTGCGCGTGCAGTCGCGCGGATGGAACGTGCTGCTCCCCCGGTTTCGCACGAGCTGGTGTTACGAGTGCGGCTGGCACGGGCTGCTGCGAAATGGACCGCTGACGCCCACGAAGCCGTCAGAGTCGCTCACCGAGCACGGACCGCCGTAGGCCTCACCGAGCGGAAACGAGGATCTTGAGCCAGTCCGGCCAGTTGCCCGTCAACTCGAAGAAGTCGTCGAAGTAGACGAGTCCCATTCCTTCGAGCTCGCTGATCAGATCGCCGAGCGCGTCTCCGTCAGTACCATAGATCGGGCCGATCGCGACCAGCTCGCCCTCCACGGCGAATTCCTCGGGCGTCAGGCCAAGGCGCTCGTCGAGCGCGGCGCGACTCAAGCCGCTCGATTCGTATGCGGCGCGTCGGAGGAAGAGAGTGGG
This sequence comes from Gemmatimonadota bacterium, assembly GCA_028287235.1. GTDB lineage: Bacteria > Gemmatimonadota > Gemmatimonadetes > Gemmatimonadales > Gemmatimonadaceae > JAQBQB01. Next base: position 26,344 of record JAQBQB010000026.1, read on the forward strand.
TGCGCCGGTAGCGACTGTGATGGCCATGATGACAACTCCGTGAATTGCGGTGTGGTGCGGTCTGCAATATAGGCGAGACAAGCGCACAGCTCCCCTAGGCCTTTGCGCGACCGTACCTTTCGGAATGGCCCCGCCCCACTTCACCGAACACCTCGAAGCGACCTTCGACGTCATCGTCATCGGCGCCGGTCACGCCGGCACCGAGGCGGCGGTCGCCGCTGCGCGCTCCGGCGCGCGCGTCGGCATTGTGACGAGCGCGCTCGAGACGATCGGCCAGATGTCATGCAATCCAGCAATCGGCGGCGTAGCCAAGGGAACCGTGGTGCGCGAAGTGGACGCGCTCGGTGGCATCATGGGTCGGGCCACGGATCTCGCGTCGCTTCAGTTTCGGATGCTCAACCGCAGCAAAGGCCCGGCAGTCTGGGCGCCGCGCGCGCAGTGTGATCGCGGGCTTTATCGCCGCGCCGTGCGCACCCTGCTCGAGGAGCATGCGTCGCTGCAGACGATTCAGGGCACCGTGGGCCGTCTGCTGATCGACGCCGAATCGCGCGCGGTCGGCGGTGTCGAGACGCTGGAGGGCCGCCGGTTCGGTGCGAGCGCCGTGGTGATCACGACGGGGACGTTCCTGCGCGGACGCATTCATATCGGCACCGAGACGAAGATCTCCGGAGGCCGCGCCGGCGAGTCCGCGGCCACGCACTTGGCTGAGCAGCTCGACGACGTTGGGCTCGTCGTCGAACGATTCAAGACGGGTACGCCGCCGCGCATCGACGGCCGCTCGGTCGACTACACGCATCTCGAGCGGCAGGACAGCGAGATCGATGCGTTCGACTACTCGTGGTCGCACTTCTGGCCCACGCCGCGGCTCACCGACGGCGTGTCGCGCCATCCGGCTCAGATGCCCTGTTGGATCACGTTCCTCGGCGAGAGCGGCAAGCGAATCATCGAGACGAACATCGCGAAGTCGGCAATGTACGGCGGCGCGATCGCCTCCCGCGGCCCGCGCTACTGCCCATCCGTCGAGGACAAGATCGTGAAGTTCCCGGCGGCAGAGCGTCATCAGCTCTTCCTCGAGCCGGAAGGTCATGACACGTCGGAGCTCTACGTCAACGGCTTGTCGACGTCGCTCCCCGCGCCGGTGCAGCTCGAGATCCTGCATTCGGTTCCCGGGCTCGAGCGGGCACGGATGACGCGCGCCGGATACGCGATCGAGTACGACTACTATCCGCCCACGCAGCTCGACGCGACGCTGCAGGTGAAGGCGCTGCGCGGGTTGTTTTTCGCGGGGCAGATCAACGGCACCACGGGCTACGAGGAAGCGGCGGGGCAGGGTCTCGCGGCCGGGTTGAACGCCGCGCGGCAGGCGCTGGGCAAGGATGGAATCGTGCTTGGGCGCGAGAGCTCGTACATCGGCGTGCTGATCGACGATCTCGTGACGCGCGGCGTCGATGAGCCGTATCGGTTGTTCACCTCGCGTTCGGAGTTTCGGCTCACGGTGCGGCAGGACAACGCGATTCGCCGTCTTGCGGCGATCGGCATCGAGTGCGAGTTGTACTCCGCACGCGAGCTAGCGGTGATCGAGCGGCGGCTGGCCGATGAAGACGCGGCGCTCCGCCTGGCGGAAACGGCGAGCATCGTTCCGACCCAGGCGGATCCCGTGTTGCTGCGCGCCGGCAGCGCGCCGCTGGCGCATTCGGTCAAGATCGCCGAGCTCGCGAAGCGGCAGGGCGTTTCGTTGGGCGATCTGTTTGCCGCGGTGGATAGCGGGCGGGAGCTGTCGGCGGATGCGATCATCACCGCGGAGCTCGAGCTCAAGTACGCAGGCTATTTTATTCGCGAGCGCGACCAGGCCGCGAAGATGCGTCGAATGGGACAATTTTCGCTCAGCGAAGACATCCCGTATGGCGAGTTGCAGTCGCTGTCGTTCGAATCGCGACAGAAGCTGACGGCGATTCGACCGTCGACGCTGGCGCAGGCGGCGCGCATTCCGGGCGTGAGTCCGACGGACTTGCAGAACCTCGTGCTCGAGATCGAGAAGCGCCGCCGGATGGCGATGACGAAGCTTTAATTAGAGATCGTCGAACAGCGGAAGTGCGAACCAACATCGTCGTCGCGCGGACAGGTGCCGCGGACGGGACCGCCGGAATGTCCGTCGGCTCGCTCGGTCGACGTTGAGACCGAGCGGTCTCGCGCAGGCGTCCCTTACATCGGAACCTTTCGCCGCCTATTTAGTAGCAATATGGTACTTATTATCCGAGCATGGCCTTTGCGGCCATTGTCCGCCAGCACCAATTGGAGAGCCTATCGTGCGTAACTCGATTTTGTGGTCCGCGGTCATCGTCGCCGCTGTGACGGCGCCCGCTGCTGTGTCTGCTCAGAGCTCTGGCATCGTGACGACGCCCCAGATCGTTACCTCCGGTATTGGCGAAGCCAGAATTTCGCCGGACCGAGCGACCATTTTCATTGGAGTTCAGAGCAAGGCGGCAACCGCGGCGGCAGCTGGCACGGAGAACGCTCGGCGGCAGCGCGCAATTCTGGACACCCTGAAGGCGATGGGCCTGACGAATGAGCAACTCTCAACGGTCAATTACAACGTGTCGCCGGAGATGCAATACAGCCCGAACGGGACCACACCCCCGCGCGTGACGGGGTACACCGTCAGCAACACGGTTCGCGCCGAAGTGCGACGGTTGGACGACGTTGGGAAGATCATCGACGCGGCGCTCGCGAAGGGGGCGAACGAGATCTCGAGCCTGCAGTTCTTCTCGTCGAAGGCAGATTCGGTTCGTCGGGTCGCGCTGAGCGTCGCCGTGATGAACGCGCGGGCAGACGCCGAAGTGCTCGCGAGGGCAGCAGGGGGCTCCCTGGGGCAGCTCTTGGAGCTTTCCACTTCCGAGCCGGCATCTCGTCCAGTTCCGATCGTGATGGCGCGGATGACCGAGGCCAAGCAATCGACTCCGATCGAAGCGGGAGAGCAGAGCTTTTCTGCGAGCGTTTCGGCTCGCTGGGCGTTCGTAGGCGGTCGATAGCGCAATCGCTTGGGCAAACGTGCCACGTGGCACATGCGTGCGTCGATCACGCTGGATGTGCCACGTGGCACGTTGTTTCGCACTCCAGCGCCACATAGATTTGCCGAAGTCAGACCCAGGTCGCTCCGAAGGTCGCGGTGAAGCCAAACGCCGACAGGAGCCGGGAATGGGGTGCTCCCACCCCACCTCGAGGCACTGACGCTCTTCCCCCCAAGCCTCACGGATATTGGCCCGCGTCATAGCGATCGCGAACCAGAAAGGCGGCGTCGGCAAGACCACGACCGCCGTGAACCTCGCCGCCAGCCTCGCCGGGGCGGAGCAACGAACCCTGCTCATCGACGGCGACCCACAAGGGAATGCCACAAGCGGGATCGGAGCCCAGAAAGATCAGGTCGACGGCACCGTCTACGACGTCCTGATCGGCGACCGCGCGATCAGCGATACGCTCATCCGCCACGTCCACTTCAAGCATCTCGACGTGGTTCCGGCCACCCCCGACCTCGCCGGCGCGGAGATTGAGCTCGTCGACCGGCCGAATCGTGAACGAATGATGCGTACTGCCGTGGAAACGGTACGCGAGCGCTACGACTACGTACTGATCGATTGCCCGCCGTCGCTGGGTCTGATCACGCTGAACATGCTCGCCGCCGCCGACGCGCTGCTGATCCCGCTCCAGTGCGAGTACTACGCCCTCGAGGGTCTGTCGCAGCTCCTCAACACGGTGCACCTCGTCCAACGAAGCGTCAACCCGGATCTGGCCATCGACGGCGTGCTCCTCACGATGTACGACGCCCGCCTCAATCTGTCCCGACAGGTCGCCACCGAAGCGCGTGAGTACTTCGGCAATCAGGTGTTCGAAACCGTCATTCCGAGAAACGTACGTTTAGCCGAAGCTCCTAGCTTCGGCAAGCCGATCATTCTGTATGACGTCGCGTCGGTGGGAGCACAGGCGTATATGAGTGTCGCCAAAGAACTTATGGAGAGATTGAAGTGAGCGCCGATAAGCCGAGGCGGCTCGGGCGCGGCCTGGAAGCATTGATCCCGGGATCTGCGACGAACACCTCAGCCGCGCCCGCCGCGCCGCCGAGCGACCTCCAGCGCATTCAGCTGTCCCGCATTCGCGCCAACCCGTTTCAGCCACGCCGCGAATTCGCCCCAGCCGACCTCGCTGAGCTAGAAGCATCACTCAAAGCGAGCGGGCTCTTGCAGCCGATCACGGTCCGGCGCCGCGGCGATGCGTACGAGCTCATCGCCGGCGAACGACGCTTCCGCGCGGCGACCAACCTGGGTTGGACCGAGATATCGGCGATCGTCCGCGAGTTCGACGATCAGACGATGCTCGTACTGGCGCTCGTCGAAAACCTCCAGCGCGCCAACCTGAACGCGATCGAAGAAGGGCGCGGCTATCGTCGCCTCATCGATGAATTTCAGCTCACGCAGCAGCAGGTAGCCGACGCCGTCGGAAAGGATCGGACGACGGTCACCAATCTCCTGCGCGTGCTTTCCCTACCCGAGCAAGTACAGCAGTTGGTCGAGAACGGCGTGCTCAGCTCGGGGCACGCGCGCGCTTTGTTGGCGCTAGGGACCAAGCACTCCGCGGTCGATGTCGCCAACCAGGCAGTCGCGCGAGGGATGTCGGTGCGGGAGCTGGAGCAGCTCGTGCGCGACTTGGTAGCTGGGCCGAAGGCCGCCACAGCTGCAGAAAAGAGTCCAGCGGCCACGACGATCCCCAAGGCGTCAGCGGCGTCGGACCCGGCCGTGCGGCGAATCGAAGACGATTTGAGGCGCTACCTGCAGACGGACGTACGGGTTCAGGTTTCCGGGGAATCGAAGGGAAAGATCGAAGTGTCGTTCTATTCGAACGACGACCTCGATCGGGTACTCGACCTCATTCTTCGAGAGAGTCGACGCGATTTCTAGGCGACGCGCTATAGCGCCATAATAGCCACTCATGCGCGCCGTATATGAGCCATCCTCGATACAGCATAATGACATTTTACCGCCATCTTAGACACCTAAGCGCAGGTTGGCTCTTTGTCACAGCCGTGGCTTGCAGCAAGACAGGCGGAAAGCCAGCCACCGATACAGCGGCCAAATCCACCTTCAAGGTCGCGCTCCTAACCCCAGGCCCAATCTCCGACCAGTCGTGGAACGGCGGCGCCTATCAGGGGCTCATGGCCATTCGCGACAGCCTCGGCGCGCAGGTGAGTCATATTCAGACCAAGACGCCCGCGGAGTTCGACGAGAATTTCCGCCAGTACGGGGCGCAGGGCTACACGCTCGTCTTCGGGCACGGCTTCGAGTTCCAGGACGCTGCCAAACGTGTTGCGCCAGAGTTCCCGCGAACCATCTACGTCACCACGTCGGGATCGACCGCCGGTCCGAACCTCGCGGGGATGACATTCGCGTTCTCTGATGCGTCGTATCTCGCCGGTATCCTCGCGGCATCCATGACCAAGACGAACAAGCTCGGCGTCATCGGCGGAACGCAGCTACCGCCCGTCGTCGAAAGCTTCGGCGCGTTCGAGATGGGGGCACACTCGGTGAACCCGGCGATCAAGGTGATCGCCTCGTACGTCGGAAACTGGGACGACGTGAGCGCCGGCAAGGAGGCCGCGCTCGCGCAGTTGTCGCAGGGAGCGGACGTCATCTTCCAGAACGCCGACGCCGCGGGCCTCGGCGTGTTTCAAGCGGCGCGCGACAAAAAGAACGCGTTCGTCATCGGATCGAACTCCAATCAGAACGCCGTCGCGCCCGACGTGACGCTCGGAAGCGTCGTCATCGACCTACCGTTGGCGTTCCTGACCATCGCGAAGCAAGTGAAGGCGGGAACCTTCAAGCCGGGCGTCGTGCAGCTCGGCGAGCGGAGTCACGTCGTGACGCTCGTGCTCAACCCGGCCCTGCAAGCGTCGATTCCGCCGGCCATGCGCACGCGCATCGACTCCTTGCAAACGAAGATGCTCGCCGGCGAGTACACGGTGAACGTGGACAGCACGCCGGCGAAGCGCTGACATGTCCGCCCTCGCACAGCTCGCCGAGTTTCTCGACGCCACGTTGAACGTCGCGGGGATTCCGGACTATCCCAACGCAGTAAACGGCGTGCAGCTCGCCAACATGGGCGATATCGAGCGAGTCGCGACGGCCGTCGACTTCTCGACGGAAACGGTGAACGGCGCGATCGGCGCCGGTGCGCGGCTGCTGATCGTGCATCATGGGATGTTCTGGGGAGGCGTGCAGCCGATCACGGAACACCGCCACCAGCGCCTGTGGACGCTCGTCACGCACGACGTGGCGGTGTACTCAGCGCACCTACCTCTCGACGTCCATCCGGAGCTCGGCAACAACGCATTGCTCGCGAAACGACTCGGCCTCCAGCCGTCGGGTGGATTCGCGAAGTATCAGTCGATCGACGTGGGACTCAGCGGCGAGTCGAACGTGCCGACGCGTCTGCTCGCCGACGCCGCGCACGCGCTCGCGAGCGAGCATCGGGGCAGCTTCGTGGCTACGCCGTTCGACGACAACCGTCTCACGCGACGGTGGGGCATCTGCACGGGATCCGGCGCTGATTCCTCGTCGCTCCGTGAGGCTGCGCAGCGCGGACTCGACACGCTCATCGTGGGCGAAGGACCGCATCACACCGCGGTCGAGGCGCGCGAGTTGGGCATCGTCATTCTGTACGCGGGCCACTATGCCACCGAGACGCTGGGCGTACGCGCACTCGGCGAACGCGTCGCCGCGCGGTTCGGCCTGACCACGACTTTCATCGACGTGCCGAGCGGGTTGTGAGTGTGCTGGGTGACGACGTCTCACTCGCACTCACGGGCATCACAAAGCGGTTCGGCGCAACGCTCGCCCTCGACGGCGTCTCGATGCGGGTACGGCGCGGGACGGTGCACGCGCTGCTTGGCGAGAACGGCGCGGGGAAGACGACACTGATGCGCATTGCGTTCGGCCTGGTGACGGCCGACGACGGACAAATCGATATCGCGGGTGCGCCGCGTCGCATCACCTCCGCGGCGGACGCCATCTCGGCGGGCGTCGGCATGGTGCACCAGCACTTCACGAACGTACCGGCGATGACGGTGGCGGCGAACGTCGCGCTGGGCGGGCGCGGCGCCTTCGATGCGAGCGTGGCGGCGGCTCGAGTCGAAGAGATCGGCGCCCGTACGGGGCTGCGGCTCGATCCGGCCGCTCGCGCAGAGCAGCTGCCGGTCGGCGGGCAGCAGCGGCTGGAGATCGTGAAGGCGCTCGCACGCGATGCGCGAATACTCATCCTCGACGAGCCGACCGCCGTGCTCGCGCCGAGTGAAGCGGACGAGCTCCTGCGGTGGCTTCGAGGATACGCACGGGCCGGGAACGCCGTGGTGCTGATCACGCACAAGCTGCGGGAGGCATTGGCGATCACCGACGACGTGACCGTACTGCGGCGCGGGCGAGTCGTGCTGAGTGCCGGCGCCTCGACGGTCACGACGTCATCGCTGGCACTCGCGATGTTGGGACAGGAGCTGGTCGCCGCGGAAACACGCGAAGCCGTGGCGCCCAGCGGTCCGGTGATCGCCGCGGCGCGGAATGTCACGGTGCTCGATGGTCGAGGTGCAACTGTGGTATGCGATGCCACGTTCGCCGTTGGGGCGGGGGAGCTCGTGGGGATCGCCGCGGTCGAAGGAGCGGGGCAGCGAGAGCTGTTGCGCGCGCTGGCGGCGCGCACGCCGATTGCCCGGGGTGAGTTGAGCCTTCCGCTCGAGATCGGGTTCGTTCCAGAGGACCGTCACCGGGACGCACTCGTCCTGGATTTCTCCGTCGCTGAAAATGTCGCGCTCAAAGGAGCGGGTCGGCGCCGCGGTCGAATCAGCTGGGGCGGGGTGCGCGATCATGCCCTCTCGCTCGTTCGCGACTTCGACGTCCGTGGCACGGGCGCACACGCAAGTGTGCGATCGCTGTCGGGCGGCAACCAACAAAAGCTCGTGCTCGCCCGCGAGCTCGACGGAACGCCGGAGATGCTGGTCGTCGAAAATCCGACGCGCGGACTCGACATTCGCGCAACGCAGGAGGTGCATGCCCGACTGCGCGCCGTTGCCGCGGCCGGGACGGCCGTGGTGGTGTACTCGAGCGATCTGGACGAGGTGCTCGCGTTGGCCACGCGGGTGCTGGTGATGCACGCCGGGATGGTGCGGGAGGTTGAGCGGGATAGGGACGCGGTGGGTCGGGCGATGTTGGGAGTGGACAGCCTGTCAGCCGGCAGCTCGCCGTGACGATGGACGGGGCGAAACGGCGACCAGCCGTCTGATCGCCGCGATCCCGCACACCGGCCCGAGCGCCAACAGCGCGAACGCCCATCGCCAGCCGATGACATGCTCCACCGGTGGAACGAGCTGAATGGACACCATCGTCAGCAGGAAGCCGAGTGACGTCTGCACCGTGAGGGCCGTACCCACGGCGTGCGGCGCGACCGATTCGGTTACGAGAACGCTGAACTGAGCGCTGTCGGCAATGACGAAGAAGCCCCAAGCGAGCGCGATTGGTACGAGCCACCAAAGGCTCTGCCCGAACGTGAAGCCGATGAGCAGCGCACACGCCCCACTGGCCGCCATGGCCGTTGTGACGAGCCATTCCCGGCCGCGGCGGTCCGCCACGAGACCGCCCCACACGCAGCCGATGCCGCCAACCGCGATGATGGCGAAGGAGATGGCGGAGGCCAACGAGTCGTGATGAGGACCGGCGGGCGGACCATGCGCGGCCATGCTGGCCGCAACGAAGACCGGAAGCCACGTCCAGGCGCTGTACAACTCGAACATGTGACCCAGGTAGCCGCCGGTGGCGAGTCGCCATCTCCGCTCGCGAAACACCGACGCCACGAGCCCCCAGGAGAATGCTCGAGCGGGGAAGGGGTAAGGGCCGTCGCTGTACGAGAACAACACCAGCAACGAGGCCAGGATGGCACCGCCGCTCGTGGTAAGGATGACCGGAGTTTCGCCGGCACCGGGGATGGCGTGAACGAGGTATGGGGTCGCCTTACCGATGGTGAGCGCGCCGACAATGCTGCCGACGGCCAAGCCGCGCTGTGAGCGGAACCAAGTCGAGATCATCTTCATCGCGGGCGGATACACGCCGGCGAGAGCGAAGCCTGTCGCAAAGCGGCAGAGGAGCGCGACGGGGTAGCTGGGCGCGAGCAACAAGAGCGCGTTCGCCGTGGCGCCGGCGAGCGCTGATGACGCGAACAGCCGCCGCGACGGCAGAACGTCGGCAAGATTCAGAATTGCCGAAACGGCCGTGCCCACCACAAAGCCAAGTTGAACGATGGCAGTCAGCCAGCCAATCTCCGACGTCGAGAGGGACCAGCGTACTCCGAGTTGCGGGGCAACCGCACTCGCCCCGAACCAGAGAGACATTCCCAACAGCTCGGCCAACGCCAGAACGCCCAGCGTTCGCCACCTGCGCGGATCGGAGTCGGTCAGGCGTGGAGACGTGGCGATCGCGTTCGGATTCTCGGTTAGGAGGCTCATTGTGGGGGAGAGTAACGTTGGACGACGCGCGCCGCGACAACCAAGATGACACTCTGCATGCCCTCCCGTAGAAACCGTAGACATCGATGATCGGCGGCCGTCGCTCTCCGCGCCGGTTCGCCGCGTACGCCGTGACGCTGCTCGTCCTGAGCACCGGCCTGCTCCTCGGCGCTGCGGGCTTCGATGTGCGCAGCGCGTTCGTTGCGTTGGTCCGCGGATCCGCCGGCTCCTGGTACGCACTCGGCTCGGGAACGCTGGTTCGCGCCACACCGTTGATCCTCACAGGGCTGGCGGTCGCCGTCGCCTTTCGAGCGGGCGTGTTCAACATTGGCGCCGAAGGACAATTCCTCGTTGGTGCCGCCGCCGGAGCGGCCGTCGCGCTGTCGATGCGATCGCTCCCGGCGATCGCCCTCATACCAGCGGTGCTCCTGGCCGGGGTTTTGGCCGGTGCTGCGTGGGCATGGGTCGCGGCGGTGTTGCGTACGCGCTTTCACGTGCTGGAAGTCATCAGCACGATCATGTTGAACTTCATCGCCGCGTATCTCGTCTCGTATCTCGTGCGCGGACCGCTGCAGGAGCCCTCGCACGTCAATCCGCAAACGGAGACGATCGTAGTGGCGGCGCGGTTGCCGCGATTCGGAGCGGCCACGCGACTTCATCTTGGCTTCGGCATCGCGATCGCCGCCTGTCTCGGCGCATGGTGGGCGATTCGATATACGGCCGCGGGTTTTCGGCTGCGCGTCGCCGGCGCCAACGCCCACGCGGCTCGTTCCGCTGGGTTGATCGACGTGGAGCGCGTTACGACGCGCGCCTTCCTGATCAGCGGCGGCGTAGCAGGGCTCGCGGGTGCAATCGAAGTGTCGGGCGTCACGTACGCATTGTACGAGAACATCTCACCGGGATACGGCTTCACCGCGATCGCGGTCGCGTTGCTCGCGCGGCTCAACCCGGCGGCGGTCATCGTCACGGGGATTCTGTTCGGAGCGCTGGAGGCGGGTGCGTCGGCGATGCAACGTGACGCCGGGGTACCGTCGGTTGTGGTGTCGGTCGTCGAAGCGGGAATCATCCTCGCGCTGGTGGCTGTCGAGCGCGCGCGACGCGCGTCGTCGACCGGTGTGAGCGAATGAGCGCGGCCGCGAATGCCTTCCTCGAGGCAACGGTGCGCACGGCGACGCCTCTCGCGCTCGCCGCGATGGGGGAGCTCGTAGTGGAGCGAGCCGGCGTGATCAACATCAGCCTCGAGGGCGTCATCGCGGCCGGCGCGTTCGGCGCGCTGGTCGGCGCGACACACGCGGGCGTCGCCGGAGGGTTCTTCGTCGCGATGCTGTTCGGAGTGGCCCTCGCGCTCGTGTTCGCGCTGTTCACCATTTGGCTGCGGGCCGACCAGATCATCACGGGCACCGCGGTCACGCTGCTTGCGGTCGGACTCACCGGAACGCTTTATCGCGCGTTGTACGGCGCGGCGGGCGCGGCGCTGTCGATTCGGACAATTGGTTCGCTGCGAATTCCTGGACTGTCCGCCTTGCCGCTGATCGGACCAGGCTTCTTCGACCAACCCGCGACGACGTACGCCGTCTATATCCTCGTCCCCGTGATGTGGTGGTGGATGTATCGCACGCACGCCGGACTTGCGGTCCGCGCGGTCGGAGAGTCTCCGGCGGCGGCGGAGGCAGCAGGCATTCGCGTGGATCGAGTTCGACTGCTGGCGCTCCTGTTCGGCGGGGCGATGGGCGGGCTCGCCGGAGGCACGCTCGTGCTTGCGCAGGCGGGCACGTTTGCGGAGGGCATGTCGGCGGGCCGCGGATTCATCGCGATCGCCATCGTCGTGTTGGGCCGGTGGCACCCTGGCGGCGTCGCGTTGGCTGCACTGGTGTTCGGCGGGGCGAGCGCGCTGCAGTTTCTTCTGCAAGCGCTCGGACTCGCCCTGCCGTACCAACTCTTCCTCGCGCTCCCTTACCTGCTCACGCTGGCCGCGCTGGCCGGCGTCGCGGGCCGGGTGCGCGCACCGGCGGCACTGGCGCGCGCGGACGACACCTACGGCACGTAGTCAGCAGTGCCGCTTCGCGCTCGCCCAGCGTGCGCGCCAGCGACCATCCGCGCCGCGTTCCACGAGCCCGTACGCGGTCGCGTCTCCGTAGTCGTGCGCGACGATGAGCGCTGGTATGCGCGCGCCACCCAGGAGCGCGGCGGCGAGCACGTCGCGCGTCTCGATGTTCTCTTCGTTCCCGTAAGAACGCTCCGAGTACGCCGTGGTCAACGTCGTATCGGTTCCGTTTCGCTCGGCAACCAACAGCGTGCGTTCCGCCAGCGGCGTCGCTTCCTGGTTGATCTGGCGTGCCAGGTTCGCGACGACCACTTGCGGCCCATTCAAGATGTTGAAACGCCAGATGGAGCGGACGACGAACGGCAGGCCAGTGAATCGCCCAGCGGAATCGTTGGGCATCGCCGATGCGAGACGCGTGACCGCCGCGACGATCGAGACCGAATCGCCGTGAGAGATCGACTCGGTCGAGTCCATCCCGATGGGTGACACGACACCGCCGACGAATCCGACGTTCCACGGACGCGGCGGCGGAGCAGCGCTGAGCGAAGCGGCTGGACACGCACCGCTGTCCGATACAGCCGGAAGCTCCGCCGTTTGCACGGTTCCGCCGCGGCCGAACAGCGTGACCGAGGCCGGGTGAGGAATCCTCGCAAGCTCCGTCGCGGCGGACGCGGCCTCGGGCAGGACGACGTACGCTCTCGCCGGGGTTTCCCCGACGACCAGCAAGACAGGCCCGGCGCTCGGATCCCAGTCGCGAGCAGGCAGCGCGGCCGCCGCCGTGTCTGCCCCGGCGGGTGCGTTCGCGTGCGCCGAGTCACCGGCCGCGGCCGGTTTGGCCCGTTCGCAGGCTGCGCCTGAAAGAATACCCAACAATGCGAGACAGCCGCGGAACAGCTTCATCCGTGTAATTTGGACCCACCGGGCCCTGCGTCAACGGCGCGGTGGTAGAATGGCTACGTCATGCGACGTATCTCAGCCGTGCGCTCGAAGGGGTAGCGTGTGAGTGAAGGTTCGTGACGTCACCGAATGGAGCCTGCATCTATGGCACACCCGCAGCACGCACCACCCCTCGTTCTACCCGACGGTGAGGTGCGCCCAATCGAGCGCGCACCCCTCATGGAACGGGTGAGCTGGGCGCTGTACGATTTTTCGAACACGATTTTCTCCATGAACGTGGCCACACTGTATTTCACGGTGTGGATGGTGAGCGATCTCGGCGTGTCGAACACCGCGGTCGCGGTGGCCGGCGACATCGCGTCGCTGCTCGTGGTACTCTCGATTCCGTTTCTCGGAGCGTTGTCCGACGTGCGGCGGCGGCGGAAACCATGGGTTGTGGGATTCACCGTCGCGTCATGTATCGCGTGCGCGCTCATGGGCGTGCTCGGGCAGCGGTTGCTGCCGCTCACAGGAGAGTCCGTCGACGTGCCCGCGAGTCTGCCGGCAAACTGGCATGCGACCGGTGCGCCGCTCCTGTGGGTGCTCGCGGCATACGCCTTTGCCAACTTCGCGTACCAGGCCGCGCAGCCTTTCTACAACGCCATGATGCCGGAGCTCGTGCCGGTGGAAGAGCGGGGCAGATTGTCCGGCTTCGGCACGGCGCTCGGCTACGTGGGGTCGGTGGTCGGCGTGCTGCTGGTCTACCCGTTCTTCAACGGCAAGCTGCCGCTGATGGGGGCGCTGGGTGAACGCGTCATGGCGGTGCTGCACGCGCTCGTGCCGTTCACCGGACACTATGGACGCGTGTCGACCTTCGTACCGACCGGGATTCTGTTTCTCCTTTTTTCACTGCCGCTGTTCCTCTTCTGCCGCGACCACAATCCCGCGCCGAAGGGAACGCCAGTGAACTGGCGGCGCGCCGTGCACGAGGTGGCGAAGACCCTCCGCGACGCTCGTCAACATCCTGGCGCGCTGCGCTTCATCATCGCGTCGTTCGTGTATCAGGACGCGATCGGAACGATCGTGGGGTTCATGGCGTTGTACGCGGTGAAGGCAGTGGGATTCGACAAGGGGTCGGAGATCACCCTGTTTCTCGTACTCACCATTCCGTCGATCTTCGGCAGTTACGTGTACGGCCATCTCGTGGATCGGTTCGGCGCGAAGCGCAGCTTGATGATGACGCTTGCCCTGTGGATCGTGCTACTCGCCGCCATGATCGCCGTACCCGGCAAGAACGCGTTCTGGCTAGTCGGACTGGCGATTGGTCTGAACTACGGCGGCGTTCCGACCACGGAGCGCCCCATGTTGCTCAGCCTCGTGCCCAACGTCGAAGCGGGGCGCTATTTCAGCCTCATGCTGCTGTCGTCGCGCGCGGCGGCGATCGCTGGGCCGCTCATCTGGGCCATAACAGTGGACGGCTTGGAGCCACGTATGGGAACGGCGATCGCATACCGAGTAGCGGTGATGATCGTTGCCGCGATGTTCGTGATCGCCGCGCTGATTTTGCGCGGCGTGCCCGATCGTTCCCGGCAACTCGCGTAACCATGTACGCTCTCCTCCGAGCGATCGCCGGTATTGCACTCCGATGGTATTACCGGGACATCCAGGTCGACGGCCTCGAACGGATTCCGCGGCGTCGGCCGTTGCTGTTGGTCGTGAACCATCCGAACGCGCTCGTCGATGCGCTGCTCGTTGGATGGATCGTTCCACGCCGCGTGCTCGTCACCGCCAAGTCCACGCTCTTCGCGAATCCGGCGGCGGGGACGCTGCTGCGCTGGCTCGGAGTCGTTCCGCTGTACCGGGCTAGCGACGTGGCGAAAGACGGCGAGCGCCTCGACCCGAGGCGAAACCGAGACACGTTTCAGGCGGTGCACGACGCGCTGCGCCGAAAGGGAACGGTGTTGATCTTCCCGGAAGGAAAGACACACGATGAGCCGTCGCTCGCTCCACTCAAGACCGGTGCGGCGCGCATGGCGTTGCACGCGCGCGCCGGCGGCGACGCCAGCGACCTCGCGATTGTCCCGATTGGCCTGACGTTCGAGCGAAAGGACGCGCCGCGATCGCGCGTGCTCATCAAGATCGGCGAACCCATCTTCATGGACGGCTGGCGCTCGCCCGAGGATGTCGGGCCCGCCGAAGCGTTGACGGCGGAGATCGATGCGCGCCTGCGCGCCGTCACGCTCAACTATCCCACGATCGACGATGCGGCGCGCGCGGTGCGCCTCGCGTCGATGATCGCCGCGCTCTTCGAGGACGTCGCCCCGATCGGCGCGGTCGGCCGTGGACTCGGAGTCGAAACGGCAATCGCTCGCCGAATCGACGAGCTGGCAGCGCGTCTCCCGCTCGCCGACGGCGCGCTGCGCGCGCAGGCCGATCAGCTAGTGCGGCGGCTCGATGCCGTCCAACGCGTCGCCGCGAAGCATGGCGTTCTGCTCGAAGACGTCGGCATCTCGCTGGATGACCGACGCGCGGCGCGCTTCGTTCTGCGCGAAGGCTGGTTGCTACTGATCGGTGGACCGGTCGCGCTCTGGGGGCGCGTCAATCATTGGCTGCCGTTTCGCGCAGCGCGGTTGGTCGCGATGCGTTCGGTCGACAGCGCCGCGGATCCCGCGATGCGAACGCTGGTTGCGGGCACGGCGTTCGTGCTGCTGACCTATCTGGCGCAGACCGCGGTCGTCGCCATGATCTGGGGCCCGCTGGTGGGGCTCGGCTATTTGGTGAGCCTTCCTGTCGCCGCCGACATCAACTTTCTGCTCAGCGACCGGCTACGCCGAGCGATGCGGCGTGCGCGTGCATTCCGGCGGTTTCGCCGCGATCCGGCCTTGCAACAGCGGCTCACCGCGGAGCTCGACGCGCTCCGCCGGGAAGTACTCGCCTTCGACCGCACTCTCGGCGACCGCGAGATCGCCGCGGCCGTTTAGCGTTTTAGCGAACGACTGTTCGAATTGGCGGCAGCACCGGACCGCCAAGGTCCCAGTGCCAGGCGTCGCGCGCGATTCCGGTGCGCGGATCCTTCAGCGGCTTGAATTGCAGCCGATCGGCGGGAAGTCCGACCGCCGCGCCGTACTCGAGGAGCAGCGCCTTGTCGGTCGACACGAGATGCGCGAGGCGTTTGCCCTTCCACAAATGCCGATGCAGCCAGAGCCCGCCGTCCATGGCGTGGATCATTCCGTCGCGACGCTTGGCAAACTCTCGAAAGGCGGGGGGAACGCGCGTCATGCGCGCGCCGGGCTCACTGGCAGGCAACAACTCCAGCGGCCGTGGCGGGAGCGACGGCAGACGCCGTCCCCATGAACAGCGCGCAAAAATGCGGATACGACTCGGGGTTGGTCGCCGTCGCCGCCCAGCCGCTCACGGTCGCAGCCGTCACGACGACCACGTCGCCGTGCGAGGTGTTGAACTGCAGCGAGTCGAGCGCCGCCGTATACGACGCGTGGTCGTAGAAATACGACTCCTGCGCCGTGGTGAGGTTGTGTAGATCGCTCTGCATGCCCGCGAAGTACGCTTTGCCTTTCGTGCTCGCGAACTTCGGAATCGCGATCGCGGCGAGAACGCCGATGATCACGACGACGACCAAGAGCTCGATCAGGGTAAAGCCGTGTCGAACGCGGGACACGTGGGACACGTGGGTTGGCATGAGACCGGGGACCGGGTGGGAACTTCGCTGGGAAGGATCGGTCATGCTGTATGTCGTCAACAGCGTCGAGCACCCGCGATAAGGCAAGCGGGGTGCCGACCTCTGGCAATTGCGCTAAGAGCTTGTACAGCAACGCCTTATCCTTCAGCACCGTGCGTTGGCCATCGGTTCTTGGCATCGGTCAGGTCGTCGAATTGCGAGATACCTCGCAAGGTGCGGCGCCGACAAAGTGACCGATGTCACTTATGCGTCCATCTTGGTCGTGAGCCAGTTGTCGCCGGTTCCCAGGTCGACGACGAGCGGTACGGAGAGCGCCGCGGCGTGCTCCATCTCGTGCTTGACCAACTCCTTCACCTCCTCCAGCTCGGCCGACGGCACCTCGAACACGAGCTCGTCGTGTACCTGCAGTAACATGGTCGCCGCCAACTTCCGCTCGGCCAACGCCGCGTGGATGCGAATCATCGCGACCTTGATCAAATCCGCCGCCGATCCTTGGATGGGAGAGTTCGCGGCCGTGCGCTCGCCGAATGCGCGAATGTTGAAATTGCGATCGCGAAGCTCCGGGATGTAGCGGCGACGATTGAAGATCGTTTGGACGTAGCCATGCTCGCGCGCGTACTCGACCATCGAGTCGAGGTATTCGCGCACGCGGTGGAAGCGTTGGAAATACTTCTCGATGAAATCCTTCGCTTCGGCGTGCGTGATCTTGAGCTGTCGAGAGAGCGCGTGGGCGCCCTGCCCGTAGATCGTGGCGAAGTTGATCGTCTTCGCTCGCGCCCGCATCTCCTTCGTGACTTCGTCGAGCGGCACGTCGAAGATCAGCGCGGCGGTCTGGCGGTGGATGTCGCCTCCCGAGCGGAACGCCTGCACGAACGCCGGGTCGTCCGACAGATGCGCGAGCAGGCGAAGCTCGATCTGGGAGTAGTCCGCGGCCATCAGCGTCCAGCCGGTGCGCGGAACGAAGCCGCGGCGTACGTCGCGCCCCAGCTCTCGGCGAATTGGAATGTTCTGAAGATTCGGCTCGTTCGACGAGAGGCGGCCGGTCGCGGCCGTCGTCTGGCTGAACGACGTGTGCACGCGTCGGGTCGTGGGATGCACGTACGTGGGCAGCGCGTCGATGTAGGTGCTCTCCAGCTTCGACAGCTCGCGGTACTCCATGAGCAGCACGGGCAGCTGGTGTCCCTCGTCGGCGAGCTGCTGGAGCACGGTGACGTCGGTCGAAGCGCCGGTCGCCGTCTTCT
Source organism: Gemmatimonadota bacterium (assembly GCA_028287235.1). GTDB lineage: Bacteria > Gemmatimonadota > Gemmatimonadetes > Gemmatimonadales > Gemmatimonadaceae > JAQBQB01. The sequence continues at coordinate 43,734 of JAQBQB010000026.1, forward strand.
TGAGCACCGGCAGGTTCAACTTGTCGAACAGGATCTCGCGCAGCTGCGGGTTGGAGTTGATGTTGAACTCCTGGCCGGCCTCCACATAGATCTCCTGCTCGACACGCTTCCGCTCGCGCTCGAAGCGCTCCTTGAGCTGCGCGAACCAGCCGACGTCGATGGTGATGCCATTCCACTCCATCTCGGCGAGCACCTCGACGAGCGGCATTTCCACTTCTCTAAACAATGTCGCGAGCTGCAGCGCCTCGAGCTGCGGCTCGAACATCGCGCGCAGCTGCCAGGTCATGTCGGCATCTTCGCACGAGTAGTCGCGCGCGCATTCGATCGGCACCTGGTCGAAGGGCACGAACTCCTTGCCCTTTCCGCACAGTTCCTCGAACGACGTCATCTTGTGATTGAGGAACTCGAGCGCGAGCAGATCGAGCCCGTGCGTCCGTCGGCCGGGATCGAGCACGTAGCTGGCGATCATCGTGTCGAAGTCGAGTCCGCGCAGCGTGAGACCGGCGCGACGAAGGGCGAGCATGTCGTACTTCGCGTTCTGCGCCGTCTTCTTGACCGCGGGATCGGCGAGCAGCGATACGAGCGGCGCCATCTCGGGACTGTCGATCGGCGGAAGATTCTGAACGCGGTGCTCGCTCCGGGCGAGCGCGCGCGCCGCGATGCTCGTCGGCTCGGCCGCTTTCTTCGCGCGCTTCTTGGGTGTCGCCCCGTCGGCGGGGGCCGCGTCGCCGAGTGCGAGATCGACCTGGCTGTCGGCGCGATGCTTGTGCGCGAGCGGAAAGTAGAACGCCTCGCCCGGCGCGACGGCGATCGTGATGCCCACCAGCGAGCAGCGCAGCGGATCCACGTCGTGCGGGGCCCCGGGGTCGATGACGGTTTCCGTATCGACCGCGATGTGCGGTGCAGTGCGCGCGCGGGCGACGGCCTGCTCCATGGCCGCGATCGTGTCCACGGTCGTGTAGTTCGTGTGCCGCGCCGGCGGCGGCTCGGGAGCATCGGGTGCTGCGTCAGGCGCCGCGATGTTGGTCGTCGAGGCGGTCGTCGCCGCAACGGCCGCGTTCTTCGCCAAGCCATGAAACTCGAGCTCGACGTAGAGGCCGCGGAGGCGATCGTAGTCGGGCGTCGAGAGGCGCATGGCGTCGAGGTCGAGCGTCACCGGCAAATCGTCTCGAATAGTTACTAATTCCTTCGAGAGCAGCGCCATGTCGCTTTGCGCCAGGAGGGCTTCGCGCGGCCGTTTCTTCGTGATCTCGCCGGCGTGCGACAGAATGCTCTCGAGATTGCCGTAGGCGGCGATGAGCTCCTGGGCGCCTTTTTCGCCGATGCCCTTCACTCCGGGCACGTTGTCCGACGTGTCGCCGACGAGCGCCAGATAGTCGATGACGTGCTCCGGCGGAACGCCGAGCCGCTCGCTGCTGTTCTCGACGCCGACCCACGATTCCTCGACACTCGCCGGGCCACCGCGTCCCGGGTTGAGCAACCACACCCCCGGGCGGACGAGCTGTTGAAAATCCTTGTCGCCCGACACGACCACGACGTTCATTCCCGCTTCCACACCCTGTTTGGTCAGCGTGCCGATGACGTCGTCTGCCTCGTACCCCGCGAGAGAGAGAATCGGAACGCGGTGCGCCTCGAGGATCGTGCAGATCCGCTCCATGCCGCGATCGAAGTCGGACTGCAGCTCCTCGGTGAGCTTCTCACGCGTCGCCTTGTACGCCGGGTACCGCTCGTGGCGGAACGACAGCCCGGAATCGTGCACCCAGCCGAGGTAGTCGGGCTTGTGCGTCTGCGTGAGGCGCTGGAGAAAGTTGACGATGCCCCACGCCGCCGACGTATTCTCGCCGCGGCTGGTGGTGAGCGGGCGGGAGATGAGGGCGAAGAACGCGCGATAGATCAGCGCGTAACCGTCTACGAGGAAGAGACGGGGAGAGGCCGGCGGCTGCGGAGAAGTCACTTCGAGATCGAGGGTCAGAGGTATTGGAGCGCGTGCTCCACCTGAAAGTTCGGCGCAGCACCGCCGCGTTTCTAGACCCTACACCCTATACCAGAAACCCTGCCCAAAACAGCACCGCCCGCCATTGCTGGCGGGCGGATGCAGTGGATTCTCATGCGTGGAGGCGGGCTACTGAACCCGGGTCACGTTCGCGGCGTGAAGCCCTTTCTCACCGGTGTGGATTTCGAACTCCACTTCCTGACCTTCGGCGAGCGTCTTGAACCCGTCCATCGTGATGGCGGAGAAGTGCACGAACACGTCCTCTCCGCTGTCTTGCTCGATGAAGCCATATCCCTTGGCGTCATTGAACCATTTCACCTTCCCTCTGGCCATTCGAGCTGCCTCCTACGAGGTGAATCGATCCTGCACTGCGGTGCTGGGCAAACCGCCTGGCTTGCGGGGCCTTATATAGGAGCGCTTTGCGAATTTGTCAAGCAAACGCCCGGGCGAACGGGCGTCGCGAACCGTGCTCGCTTGCGACGCCCAGGCGCGGGAATTAGGTTCGCCGCGTGGCTCGCGAAAATCTCGTCGGACAGACGATTGCCGGATATGCGCTGCAAAGCGAAGTGGGTGAGGGCGGAACATCCGCCGTCTTCCGCGCTCAACATGCCGATCACGGCATCGTGGCCGTAAAGGTCCTGCGCGAGAAACTGCGCCAGGACCGTACGGCCGTCGCGCGTTTTCTGCGCGAAGCTCGCTACGGCGAACGCGTCAAACATCCCAACGTCGTGCGCACGATCGAGATTGGCGAGTCCGGGCCGGGCATGCACTTTCTCGCCATCGAGTGGGCGGCCGGCGAGATCCTCGAGAAATACGCCAAGCGGCAAGGACCGCTGCCGGTCGACGAGGTGAGCGCGATCGTCAGTCAGATCGCGGACGCGGTGCACGCCGCGCACGCCGTGGGCATCGTCCATCGCGATCTCAAGCCGGAAAACGTGATGTACGATCCGGTCACGCGGCAGGTGAAGCTGCTCGACTTCGGCATCGCCACCGACACGGATCAAGCGCCGGAGCAGCGGCTCACGCGCGCCGGATTCTTCGTCGGCACGCTGATGTACGTCGCACCCGAAGCGTTGTCGGGGGAGCTCGTGGGTCCGCTGGCCGATCAGTACAGCCTCGCCACCATCGCCTACTTCCTGCTCACGGGCGGATTGCCGTTCCCGGCCAAGACACCGCGCGAAATGTTTTCGCAGCTGTTGTCGCAGCCGCCGATTCCGCTCAACCAGGCAAAGGTCGGTCTCCGGTTCCCTCTGGCGGTCGAAGCGGTCATCATGCGCGCGCTGAGCAAGGAACCGGCGAAACGCTATCCGGATGTGCTTGCGTTCGCGGCCGACTTCACCGCCGCGACACACAAGCCGGCGGAGGAGGAGAAATCCGGCCTGGGCTCCAAGCTCGCGTCGCTCTTCGGACGGTCGAAGAAAAACTGATTACGCGACTGGCGCGCCCGGCCTAGCGGCCGCCGCGAGCAGCGGCTCCAGATCGGTGGGATGGACGGGCAGCCAGAGGGTGAACGTGGAGCCTTTGCCCACCTGACTTTCGAGGCCGATGTCGCCGCCGAGCAGTTGCGCGAGGCGCCGCGAGATCGCGAGCCCGAGGCCTGTGCCGCGCTGCATCGAATCGCCGCGCGGACCGGCATTCACCTGCTCGAACTCCTGGAAGATGCGCGCCTGATCGGCCGGCGCGATTCCTACGCCCGTGTCGACGACCTGCAGCGCGATCCACGCGCGACGGACATCGGGCGAGCGGCTCGCGAGGAACGGATCGTCCGGCGTATCGCGGCGCGGTCCTGAACCAGCAGGAGTCGACGCGCCGACCATGCGCGCGCGCACACCAACCGATCCTGCCGGCGTGTATTTCACCGCATTGCCGATGAGGTTGACCAGAATCTGCCGCAGATGCGCGGGGTCGGTTCGTACACGCGGCAGCGACGCGCCAACCGCGATAGAAAAGCTCAGTCCGCGCTCGTTGACCAGCGACTCGAGCTCACTCGCGACGTTGAGCACGAACGGGCGCAGGACGAGTGTTTCCGGATGCACCTCAAGACGTCCCGCCGCGATCTTGGCGATATCGAGGACCTGGTCCACGAGGTGGCGCAAATGCGTCGCCGATGCGGCGATGCGATCGACGGGCGGCACCTGCCGCGGCGACAGATCGCCATACACGCCGTCCTTCAGCAGCTCGACGAATCCCACGATGGCGTTGAGCGGCGTGCGGAGCTCGTGCGAGATGTTGGCGAGAAACTCGCTTTTCGCCGTGTTCGCGCGCGCCACTTCGCTATACAGACGTTCCAGCTCCGCCGAGCGTTCGCTGACGCGCATTGCCTGTCGCCGCTCGCGAATGACGCCGACACCGAGGATCGCGACGGTGATGAGGCTTAGAACCCACATCGCCGTGCGCAACGCCGCGACACCTCGCCCATGCGCGACGGTCAGCAGCCAGACCGCGCCCGACGGGCCCGCGACGGCAACCGCATAGTGCGGATCGTGGCGGAGCGCGGCGCGACGTCCGGTCACCAGGATCGTATCGCCACCCGCCACCAGCGCGGCCGCCGAGCGTTCAGCGGGGGCACGAAGCAGGAGGGGACGGAGCGCGGAATCCAGCTCGGCGCGCGTCAGATCAGTGCCGGCGCGGTCCTTCAACGCGTGCTCGACGGCGACGCGCGTCTGCTCGGCGTCGATGCGCAACTGCGCCGCGGCCGAGCGCATGAGTGCGCGGTCGCTCGCGATGAGCGCGCCGGCCATCAGCAGCAAAGCGGCAATGAGCGGGACCGTGAATCCGACCACGGAGATCCGCGCGAGCGAGGAGCGCGCCATATTTGACGAGATGTACGAGGATTGATCGGTGCCAACTCTTCGCGTCGAACCCTGCAACGCCGCCATGTCACATCACAACGACCTGCTGACCCTGCTCGCCACACGTTCCGCAAAGCGCGGCTCGTTCACGTTAGCATCGGGACGACAGTCCTCGCTATACATCGACGCTCGCGTGACGACGATGAGTCCCGAAGGACTCGCGCTCATTGGACCGCTGGGACTCGAGGCGATTCACGCGGCCGGCTGGGACGTCGATGCCGTGGGCGGCCTCACCCTCGGCGCCGATCCCATCGCGTGCGCGGTCAGCTACGCGAGCGCCACGAGTGCGAAACCCCTTCGCGCGTTCACGGTGCGGAAGGAACCCAAGACGCATGGAACCGGAAAGCTCATCGAGGGCGCATTCCAAACAGGAGACCGCGTCGCCGTGATCGAGGACACGATCACGACGGGCGGCTCGGCCAAGAAGGCGATCGATGCCGTGCGGGCCGCAGGGGGAACGGTCGTGGGCGTTCTCGCCCTGGTCGATCGCGAAGAGGGCGGCCGCGAAGCGCTAGAGGCAGACGGTGTCCGCGTGATTTCCCTGGCGCGCGCCGCCGACATCGTGCCGCTCATCCCGGGCTGACACGGGAATCACCAACCGGATTGCGCCCGCGTGCGCGCTGTCGTCGAGTCGCAACCCGAGCGCCGTGGCGAGTTCACGAAGCGCCGCGAGCGCACGTGGATCGACGGCCATGTCGTCCTTGGCTGCGACATTCACGGTCAGCACGCCAGAGGTCGCACCTGACGCGGCGAAGGACACCGCCAACCGATCATCCTGTCCTGGCGGTTGCCGGTGAGCAATACGAATGGCGTCGAGCATCGTTTCGAGCGCGCCGAGGTTCGTGATCAACGACGAGGCGCTTGCGCCTCCGTGCTGCGCACCGCCGGTTTCCGAGAGCGGAAGCGCGTCCCAGCCGAGCGCCGCGGTGAGCGCCGTATGGTCGGCCAGGTGCGATCGCACGAGTATCTCGGAGCTCCGCGAGTTGCGCTTGGCGATCGCCCGGAAGTGGTCGCGCGCGCTTTCACCCGCCTCGTCTTCCATGAGCAGGATCGCATTTCGCACGGTGCCGATGGCGTTCGCGATATCGTGCCGGGCGATGCGGGCGCGCTTCCGCGCCGCCGTGCTCACCGTGTGACCGAACGCGGCGGTGGCGGCGCGCCGCGCCAACGCCGCGTTGACGTGCAGCTTCCGCGCGGTCGCGAGCAGATCGGCCGGTGAGTGCACGTCGTTGGACGCGACGCGCTCGGTGATCCGATCGAGGAGCACCGTCTCGAGATCATCGAATTCGTCGACGAGCGCGCTCAGCGTTCCGCTCGTCGCGGCGTAGGCCGAGCCGTGCGCGGCCGCTGCGGTGGCGAGCCGAATTGATTCCTCTGATGCCCCGTCGAGTGCGGCGAGCAGCGCGCCGGTGATCGCGATGCGATCGAGTCCGTCGCGCTTGGGGCGACGCGAGGTCGTCTCCCAGCTCGCCGCGATGCGTTCGGCGTGTTCGTCACGGAAGTTGAGAGTCGATGCGTCGCCGGTCATGCACCCATCTATTGCACCATCTCTGCCACGTCGTTGGTCCTCGCGATCGGTGGACGTCAGTGCACGATGGTCCGCGCGTACGACGCGCCCCACGACGGACTGAGCGGATGCAGTTGGCGAAGTTGCTCCGCATGCGGTAGCACGAGCGTTTCGCGAAAATGGTGCAGCATGCCTTCGCCGTCGTACTGATCGCGAAACTGCACGGCGGTCATTTGCATGAGCGTTCGGACGTGACGTCCAAAGCTCTGCGGCGACGAGTAGTCGAGATGGTTCGCGACGTTCGCGACCGAAAAGCCGGGATTCTCGAAGAGCCGCGCGGCGCGGACGAGTCGGGCCGTGGCGAGATACTGTTTTGGCGCGGGAAGGTGCGCGCGAAAAAATCGACTCATCAACGTGCTCGGGAGAACGTCGAGGCGGCGTGACAGCATCCGAACGGTCGAGACGCGCGCCGGCACCAGGAAGAGCGTCTCGAAGAAGCGCCAGCAATCCTGCGGAGCTCCGGTCAGGTCGATCGCCAGCTGCGCGATGGCCTGGCCCTGGATGTCCTCACCACGCGAGGCGAGCAAATAGTTGCGAAGCTCCCGCCACCCGTCGGCTTCGCGAACGTCGACAACCTGGCGAACGCCGGTCGAGCCAAGAGAGAGCATGGCGTGCGGAGTGGAGCGATCGAGCTGCGTGAGCAGAGCGACCGTGGGCACGCGCGGAAACTCCCGCACGAGCGCCGCGACTCCGGCGCGCGCGCGCTGGTCACAGCAGGTGACGGAGACGACCACGGCCCGCACACGGTTGGTCTTGAGATCCTGGACCAACTCGGCGACGGAGTCGCGATGCAGCGCGTGATAGGAGCCTTCGCCAGCCGCGTCGACGCGAATGCGCTCGAGGGGTGTGAGCATCGTCGTGATGGTCACGGGGGCACGTGATCCTGCGATGGTCTGCTGCTGCATGGTCGCCTCTGCCGTGGGATGGGATCCGTCGAATCGTCGAGCGACTCGAGGCGACCCGAACGTAGAGCGGGGGCGTCATGCGACCGTCATTGCGACCAGCTATCTTTCAGCCAGTCGCCAACCGGGTAATCGCGATCGGTGTTCTTTGAACGCCGCTCGAGGAAAGTCCGGGCTCCATTGGGTACGCTGCCAGGTAACGCCTGGGCGTCGCCGACGTCAGTCGGGCCGACGACGGACAGTGCCACAGAAAACAGACCGCCGCATCGCGAGATGCGGTAAGGGTGAAACGGCGAGGTAAGAGCTCACCGCGCGACTGGCAACAGTCGTGGCAGGGTAAACCCCAGCGGGAGCAAGGCCAAATAGGCAGCGAGAGGCACCCACCTCGACAAAGACGCTGCGGGTAGGCTGCTAGAGGGCGTAGGCGACTACGCTCGGAGAGGAATGATTACCGGGACGGAGCAATCCGTCTTACAGAACCCGGCTTACAGGTTGACGACTACGGACGCGGACATTCGCCTAGTGCGGTGTTCGCGTTCGTTTTTTGTGCGTCGCCAAGCAGACTCCGTTGGAGCAGAATGACTAGTGCTCGTGAATCTCGTCATCATGTGACCCGCCGCGGCGCTCCATGACTCGCGGCGCCTGCATGAGACCCTGGTGCGGCATCCAGCGGCCGGAGAACACCTGCCGGAGCGCGCGCCAGATGAGGCGGACCATCATCACCAGGCAAAGCAGGACGAGCAGAGCGACACCGAGCGTGATGAACGGGTGGTGCCAGATCGCGATCGTGACGGCCGAGACGAGCGCGAGCTCCACGATGTTCGCGACACCGTTCGTCACCGGCTCGGGCGACGCGTCGATCGCGTAGCGCAGGCCGAGCTTGGTGGTGTGGGTCGTGATCGCGAGTCCGCCGCCGAGGAGCGCCGCCACGAGCACGATGACGGGGTCTGCGTGCCACGCTGTGGCAGCGGCGAGCACCGCGGCTGCCGGTGGTCTAATCAGGCTGTGAAGTGTCTCCCAGGCCGACGCAACGCCGGGAATCAGCGTTGCCACGAACTCCACGACGTACATCGTCAGCGCGAGGCCGATGACGATGCCCCCGCCGAACGGCTCGAGCGTCGTGGGAACGTTGGTGATCCAGCCGTACCGGATCGCCAGACCGGTAACGGCGACCGCGGCGTAGAGATTCAGGCCGGCCGCGTAAGCCAGTCCGATGCCCTGGACGAGCGTGATGAAGCTGTACATTGCGACCGGCCTCCTTCAGTGGAGGTCGCGGCGCTCAGTCGAGCAAGCGCAGCGGCATGACGAGACACAAGTACGACGACGGATCGGCCCAGCCTTCCGGCTCGAGCGTTGCAGCGCGCTCCGGTGCCTTGAACGTCATGCGAACTTCTTCTGTCGGAATGTAGCGCAAGATCTCGAGGAGATAATTCGCGTTGAACCCGATGTCGAGGGGATCGCCGGTGTAGCGGACCGCAAGCTCGTCGGCGGCCTCGCCCAAGTCCGGGGTCTGCACGCTGAACTTGAGCATGCCCGCGTTGAACGAGAGGCGAATGCGGTGCGTCTGGTCCGACGCGATGATCGACATGCGGCGCAGCGCGCTCATCAACGCCTGGCGATCGGCGATCGCAACCCGGTTGTTGTCCTTCGGAATGACCTGATCGTAGTTCGGATACGGGCCTTCGATCAGCCGCGTGAACACCGCCGTGAACGGCGAGCGGAAGCCGAGGTGATTCTCGCCTTTGGCGATCTCCAGCTCTTCGTCCTCGGGAAAGAGTCGCCGGATCTGGTCGAGCGCTTTGGGAGGAACGATCAGGTCGCAGGGAGGCGCGCCGGCGGACTTGATCGGCATCTCCATCTTGGCCAACCGGTGTCCGTTCGTCGCGACCATGCGCATCATGTCCGGCTTGAGCTCCCAGAGCACGCCGTTCAGAATCGGCCGGCTTTCCTCGGTGGAGACGGCGAACGAGGTGTGGGAGATCAGCTTCTGCAGATCGCCCGACCGAATCCGCCAGCTCTCGGTGAACTTGACGTTCGGAAAGGCGGGAAACTCGTCGCGCGGCAGTCCCAGAATCTTGAAGTGCGACCGGCCGCAGTCGAGCGTGACGCGCTGCTCGCCGGCCGCAGCGATCCGAACCGGAGCCGGCGGGAGCTCGCGAGCGATTTCGCTCAGCTTCTTGGCGGGAATCGTGATCGCGCCCGGCGTTTCGACGTCGGCCGCGACTTCGGTGGTCACGGCGATATCGAGGTCGGTGCCGGAAAGCCGAATGCCCTTCTCGGTGGCCTCGACCATGATGTTCGCGAGCACCGGCAGCGTGGTTTTCGTGGGGATGCTCGCGGTTACCGCGGCAAGACCTTCCTGCAGCTTTTCACGGGAGATCGTAAACCGCATCACCGCTCCTCGGATGTGCAAAACAACATGGCTCTAGTAGTTCTCTTTTAAAGAGATAAAAACTAGTAGTCGTAGTAGTGACTGTTGATGCGTGGAAAACCGCTGGAACTTACACCAACTCAAGCAGTTCGACTATAGCCGAGCCTGTGGAAGACTTGTGGGGAGAATGCGTTGTCCAGATTCCCCGACCGACTTGGCGACAAACGGACCCACAACCTGTGGAAAAGCGCTGACAACATGTTCAGTTCCTGAGACTTTCCAACGCGACCTGAATCTTCCCGATTCGCTGGGCAAAGCCCGAATCTTCCTTCATCATCGCCGCCACGCGCTCGAGGCTGTGGATCACGGTGGAGTGATCGCGCCCTCCGAAGGCGGCGCCGATCTCGACGAGCTGCATGCCGAGCAGCTCGCGCATCAGGAACATGGCGACCTGCCGTGGAACGGTGAGGTTCTTGGTGCGGGTCTTGGAGCGCAGCCCTTCGTTGGTGACGCCCCATTCCTTGGACACCGTCTGCTGGATGACGAAGGTGTTGAGGGCCGGCCCGCCGGGCGCGGCGCCCTCCACCGCCCGGAGCTTGTCGCGCAGGGCGTCGCGGGCGACGTCGACCGTGATCTCGCGATGCTTGAGCGAGGCGTAGGCGAGGAGCTTGATGATCGATCCTTCCAGCTCGCGCACGCTCGACCGCACGTTTTCCGCGATGAACCGGATGACGTCCTCGGGAATGGTCAGCTCGAGGTGATCGAGGTGCGCTTTCTGGCGAAGGATCGCGATGCGATGCTCGAGGTCGGGGAGCTCGATGTCGGCGACCATTCCCCACTGGAATCGGGAGACGAGCCGGGCTTCGAGGCCGGGGATCTCGGACGGCGGCCGGTCGCTCGTGAGGACGATCTGGCGGCCAGCCTCGTAGAGTGCGTTGAACGTATGGAAGAACTCCTCCTGCATCGCCTCTTTTCCTTTGAGGAAATGCACGTCGTCGACGAGAAGGAGGTCGGTTTCGCGAAAGCGCCGGCGAAAGTCGGCGGTGGTGCGGTTCTGAATCGCGGCGACGAGCTCGTTGGTGAACTGCTCGGTGCCGATGAAGGTGATGCGGGTGTCGGGCTTTCGCTCGACGATCTCGTGCGCGATCGCCTGCATGAGGTGTGTTTTGCCGAGTCCCGTGTCGCCGTAGATGAAGAGCGGGTTGTAGACCTTGCCGGGCGCTTGGGCTGATGCGTGGGCTGCGGCGGCCGCCAACTCGTTCGACTTTCCGATGACGAAGTAGTCGAACGTGTACCGGTCGCTCAGTGGTGGCGATATGGTGCCGCCTTGCTGGCCTGGAATCTTGGCCTTTTGAGGCGGCGGCGCGATGAACATGTCCATCTGCGGCCGAGCCCGGCGCTCCTCGGTGACCTTGAAGACGACGGCGAGCGGATGGCCGAGCGCGATGGGCGCCATGCTGGAAATCATTTCCGCATGCTTGGACTCGTTCCAGTCGGCCGCGAACTGATCGGGCGCGCCGACGTAGATCGTTCCGCCGTCGAGCGACAATGCCTCAGTTGGCTCGAGCCATGTCTTGAAGGTCTGCTCGGGTAGCTCTTGTCGAGCCCGATCGAGCAACCGGCTCCAAGCTTCGTGGGCAGTCAGCGTCATGACGATGGAACGGGGAAATGCGAGGCGGGGGAGCGAAGCTAGAGACACAATGTGGAAAACGCAATTGCGTGGGGCGTTCGGCGTTGGGCGTGGGGCGCAACGACGCCGGAATTCAAACTGCCGGCGCCCCGCGGTCTTCGCCCCACGCCCCACGGTCCACGCCGAACGCCCCACGCCCAACGCTCCCTTGCTCTATCCCTTGATCCAGAATAGCTTTATCGACTGCACCGAAGGTTCGTTCGTACCGTTTTTGGAGTTGTCCATGGGTAAGCCCACCTATCGTCCCCGGAACAAGCGCCGCATCAAGACCCACGGGTTTCGTGCGCGCATGGCAACCAAGTGGGGACGCGCCATTCTCAGCCGCCGCCGGAAAAAGGGACGGACGAGTCTCACCGTCAAGATTCCGAGCAAGTACGCAGGCGCATAACGACGGCTTTGCTTTCCCGCGTCGCAACAAGCTGACGCGGGGCTCGGACATACAGACCGTCATTCGAGAGGGGAAGCGAATTCGGACCGTGCATCTCGATGTCCGGGTCCTCGCTTCCCCTTTCGGCTCTCCGCGCATTGGGATCGTCGTGCCTCGCCATCAACATTCCGCCGTCGATCGCAACCGCCTCAAGCGTCGGCTGCGCGAGATCGTGCGCGTCGAGCTCTTGCCCACGCTGCGCGACCGGCCGCCGATCGACCTGGCTATCCGAACTCGGCACGATGCATACGACGCGTCGCTCGATGCGCTGCGCACGGACGTGCGGGCGATTCAGGCGCGCGTTGCCAGCGCACCAGCCGCACCAGCCGCGCCGCCCGCACCATCCGACCCACCCGCGTCAGCGTAGCTCGCCATGCGAACCGTGCTCGTTCTACTCGTTCGCGGGTATCAAGTGACGCTCTCCCCAATGCTCCCCGCCTCTTGCCGTTATTATCCAAGTTGCTCCGCGTACGCCATCGAGGCGCTCGAACGCCACGGTGCCATTCGCGGTAGCTGGCTTGCCCTGCGTCGTATTGCACGCTGTCACCCGTTCCGGCCTGGCGGCTACGACCCAGTTCCCTAGCGACCGTTTCATTCTGAATGGATAGACGCACACTCATCGCGCTCGTACTCGTGGCGCTCGTGCTCATCGGCACGCCGATCCTGTTTCCGTCGGCGCGTCGCGGTGCTGCACCGACCATCGACAGCGCCACACGCACGACGGCACCAGTTGCCGCTTCGAACGCCTCCGCGACGCCTGGGTCCGCAGCGCCCGCAACCGCGGCGTTGCCGCAACCGTCCGCTCCCACGCCCCAGCGTCCGACGATCGCGCCGGCCAACGAGCTGAGTCGCAACCAACCGACGCCCGCCGAGTCGACGGTGGTCGTCACGACGCCGAACGCGCAGTTCGCGCTGATGAATCCGGGCGCCGTGCCCGCGGCCGTGAAGATCACCAACTATCGCGACCTGCGGCCGGGACGAAAGGACACCATGGTCGTCGCGCAGCCGCGCGGGCCGCTGCTGCACTACCGGCTCGCGCTCGGCGCCGACACCATTGCGCTCGACACGGTGCCGTTCACCGTGCGGCAGTCGGGTTCCACGACGACGTTCAGCGCGACCACGCCGCCGATCACGATCACGTACGCGCCGGAAACCGGGTATCGCATGTCGGTGCGCGGCACTGTCGCCAATGCGCCGCCGGGCTCCGCGCTGATCGTCGATCTTCCGAATGAGCTGCGGTCCGCGGAGGCCGACACCCTCGACGATCAGCGCCACTTGGCGTACGGGTACAAAGCGCCGCTTCGCGACGTGCAGAGCATTCCGTTCGGCAAGCTCGACTCGACCACGGTGCGCGCCGACACCGGCGCCATGCAGTGGGTCGCGGCGCGCAACAAGTACTGGCTCGTGGCGCTCATGCAGCCGGTGGGCGAGAAGCCGGCGGGGGCATTCCGCGGCTTGACGATGCGCGGCGGCACGAAGGTCGGCCGCGTGACGCGCAGCGGGTACGCCACGACGGTGCAGCCGCTCAACAACGGGCAGTTCGCTTTTGACTTGTACGCCGGCCCGCAGTCGTGGCAGGAGCTGCACACTCTGGGCAACGAGCTCGAGAACGTGAATCCCTACGCCGGATTCCTGCACGCCGTGGTGCAGCCGTTCGCGACGATCGTCATGCGTACGCTGCTCTGGATGAAGGCCACGTTCCACGTGAACTACGGCTGGGTGCTCGTGCTGTTCGGCGTCACGATCCGCCTCCTCCTCTGGCCGCTGAATCAGAAGGCGATGCGCACGAGCATCGCCATGCAGCGCCTGCAGCCGGAGCTCACGGAGATCCAGAAGCGCTATAAGAACGAGCCGGACAAGCAGCGCGACGCGTTGGTGAAGATCTACGCCGCGCACGGAATGAGTCCGCTCAGTCCCATGCTCGGCTGCTTGCCGATGTTGTTGCCGATGCCGGTGCTCTTCGCGCTGTACTTCGTCTTCCAGAACACGATCGAGTTCCGCGGCGTGCACTTCCTCTGGCTGCCCGACCTCGCGCTGCGCGATCCGTTCTACATCATCCCCGTGCTCATGGGCGCGTCGATGTTCCTGTTGTCGTGGATCGGTATGCGCGCCATGCCGCCGAATCCGCAGACGAAGATGATGAGCTACATGATGCCGGTGATGTTCACCGTCATGTTCCTCAACTTCGCGTCGGGGTTGAATCTCTACTACGCCGTCCAGAACATCGCGGCGCTGCCGCAGCAGTGGTTGTTGACGCGCGAACGCGCGAAGGCGGCGGCCGCGGCGCCGGCGAACGCGGCGGCACGAAAAACGTAGAGCGAAAGGGGAGCGCAGTGGGGGGAGAGGGAGACGAGTTCTTCCGTCTCCCTTCTCAGTCTCTTTTCTCCCAACCCCGCATGCGAATCACCTACATCGGACACGCCACGCTGCTCCTCGAGATCGGCGGCGTCACACTCCTCACCGATCCGAACTTCGATCCAAAGCTCGGCAAGATTTTGCCGAGGGTGTCGGCGCCGGGCATCGCGCTGGAGAAGCTGCCACGGCTCGATGCGATTCTGCTGACGCACGCCCACGCCGACCACCTGTCGTTCGATTCGCTCGAGCGATTGCCGCGGAAGATTCCCCTCTTCGCGCCGCCCGTGATCGCCCGATGGCTGCGGCGACTCGGCTTCGACCACGCCGTGGAGCTCGCCCCGGGTGAAACGGCGCACCTGGGCGACGTGACGATTCACGCTGCCGCGGCGACGCACCGCGGGAATCGATACGGCTACGACCGCTGGCGTAGCGACGCGAACATGTATCTGCTCGACGCGAGCGAAACGATCTTCTTCGCCGGCGACACGGCACTCGTGGCGGACACGCACCACTTGGTGGAGCGCGTGCTCTGGAAGAAAGGACGCGAGCTCGATCTCGCGTTGCTTCCAATTGGCTACGCGCCGTGGTGGAAGCCGGGATTTCGGAACGGCCACCTCACGCACGAAGATGCACTCACACTGTTCGAGAAGCTTCGGGCGCGCGTGCTGGTGCCCTATCACTGGGGCACCTTTCGCCACGTGACGTCCACCGCGCACGACGCGATTCGGCGGCTGCGCGAGCGGCTCGAATCGCATCACCTGAGCGACGCGGTTCGCATCGTGGAACCGGGTGAATCGCTGGAACTGCATCCGCCGTCTCCCGCGCGATGAGCGGCGGTTCGCCGGTCAACCCGTTCGATCTATCGGAGACGATCGTTGCTCAGGCGACGCCGCCGGGTCGTGGAGCGTTGGCGATCGTACGGCTCTCGGGGCCGAACGCGCACGCCATCGCTCGCGACGCGTTGGAACGCTGGCCCGCGGCGCCGCGGGCCGCGACGCTGTCGACGGTGCGCGACGCGTCGGGCGCTGAGCTCGACCAAGCCGTCGTCATCCGCTATGACGCGCCCGCGTCGTTCACGGGCGAGGATGCCGCGGAGATCATCACACATGGCGGCCTTGTCGTTCCGACGACGGTTGTCGCCGCGCTTCTGGCGCGAGGTGCTCGGGTGGCGCGGCCCGGCGAGTTCACCCGGCGCGCGCTGCTGAACGGCAAGCTCGACATTCTCCAGGCGGAGGCGACGGGCGATCTGGTGAGCGCCGACTCGCGCGCCGCACAGCGGGTCGCGCTGCGGCAACTCGACGGCGGGTTGAGCCGTCGCGTGCTCGCACTGCGTGACGAGCTGATCGGGTTGGAAGCGTTGATTGCCTACGACATCGACTTCCCCGAGGAGGACGACGGGCCAGTCGCGCCTGCGCGCATTCTGGCCGCGACGGATCGCTCGATCGACGCGCTCGCGCAACTGCTTGCCACCGCTCGTGCCGGCGAGCTCGTACGCGAGGGCGCCGTGGTCGTGCTCGCCGGCGCTCCGAACGTGGGAAAGTCGTCGCTGTTCAACGCGCTGATCGGTGAGCGGAGAGCGATCGTGACGGACATTCCCGGCACGACGCGTGACGCGATCGAAGCCGTGATCGACACGCCGACGCTTCCGCTCCGCCTCGTGGACACCGCGGGCATGCGCGACGCGCTCGATCCCGTCGAGCGCCTTGGCGTGGAAGTGAGCGAGTCGTATGTGAGCCGAGCGGCGGTGGTGTTGGCGTGCGCCGACAGCGAGGCGTCGGCCGCAGCCATCGGCGAGGTGCTTCGCGGACGGACGACCGCGCCGATCGTCGCGGTGCGCACCAAGGCGGACCTGCGGGAGTCCGCGACGGAATTAGTATCAATAGGAATGAAAATAGGCGCGATGTCGGCATTCGAGGTGAGCGCGGAAACGGGCGCCGGGCTCGATGCGCTGATCGCGGCGGTCGAGCGCATCGTGTCGAGCGATGCGGCGCCGTTGGAAACGGACGCGCCGTTGCTCACGCAGGAGCGGCATCGGTACGCCGTGGGGCGCGCGCTCGACGAAGTGCGCGCCTTTCGCGGCGCGTGGCAGACCGATGCGCTTCCCGCGCCGGTGGCCGCCGTGCATCTGCGCGAAGCGGTGACGGCGCTCGAGGATCTGATTGGCGTCGTGGACGTCGAGCAGGTGCTCGACGAGGTGTTCAGACGCTTTTGCGTAGGGAAATAACGGGCGTACCGAGTGTGACTACGCCGTCATCGCCTCGGCTTGGCCGAGCGCGGCGATCTCGGCGGCGTTGGCGCGAATGGCCCACGAGAGGCCGCGCGCGTTGATCGCCGGCTCGCACATGCGAGCGCCGAGGTAGTAGCCGGCGCGCTCGGGAAGCACGTAGCGGTCGACCGTGCGTGCTTCGTCGCTCATGCCGCCGGAGAGATAGCGCAGGCGAAGCCCGAGCGCCGATTGATCGAGGTCGGCGCCAACGGCGCGGGCCATGACCGTTTCGAGCTGGCGAACGTCGGCGTACTGGCGCCGTTCGTAGCCGTAGTATTCCCATGCCGCGTGTCCGGGGCTGATCGAGCGCGACGTGTGGACCGCGAGTCCTTCGTTGACGAGCAGCTCGCGAAGCGTCGCGCGGCGGCCCGTGTCCCAGTACGAGTAGTGGCCGGACTCGGCGATGATCTCACGGAGCTCGCTCCGGCTCGTGGGCGACGTGTAGCGAACCACGTGCGCGATCTCGTGCGCGAGCCAGAGCGGCACGAGCTCGGGATCGAGACCGAGTCCTTCCGTCTGCGGATTCGCGACGCCGGTGAAGTGCTCGAGGCAAACGAACGCGATGCCGCGGCCGTCGACGACCAGCTCACCGGCGTTTGCGGCGCCGACACCCACCATGAGCACCACGTCCACGTCGCAATCCATGGCAAGGAGCTCGCGGCACTGCTGCTCGGTGTTCCGCGCGAGCGACACGATGTCCGTGCGCTCGAGCATCGTTCTGAGATCGGTGCGACTGGCGTTTACGGTCGACCGCGCGATGTCCGTGAAGTGCGCGCTGTCCGGGTCGATGACGTAGTTGTTCCAGTAGGGCTCGAGGATCTTGCGGTGGGCGGCGAAGTAACGCTGGTAGGCGGCGAGGCGATCAGTGCTATCGAGTACGGCAAAAAAATCAGGCAGCAGGTTGATCAGCATTCGACCGGGCGCGGGGAGGGCATCGCGACGCGTACTTCGGACGCGGAATGATAGTGAGCAACAGAAATGCGTACAAGAGCCACGAGGTCGCAGCGACGTATGGCACAGTTTTTCCCTTTGGTGCTGTCGGCGGGGAGAGGATCAGCAGGAACAGAGGGGGACGCACCGATGACTACGCTACAGCAGGTTGAACTCCAATGCCCCATTTGCGAGACGCGTTTCCGCTCGCAATCGGTGGTTTCGACGAATTCGTTCGGCGGCAAACGTACTGACTTCCACGAGCGCGCCGCGGGCACACAGCCGCTGCCGTATCTGATTCATACTTGCAATCGCTGTGGCTATTCCGGCGCCGATCGCGACTTCACCGAAGAAGCAGACGTATCGCCCGTGTTGAAGGAACGTGTCTGGAACGAGCTCGCGCCGTGCATCACGTGCGGCACGCTCACCGGATCGGAGAAGTACGAAGCCGCGGCCAAGGTCGCGGAATGGCAGGGGCTCGAGCCGCGCCACATCGCCGATCTGCTGCTTCGCGCGGCCTGGTGTTGCGTGGACGAAGGGGACATCGAGGCAGAACGCTTCTTCCGTCGAAAGGCGGCGTGGAAGTTCGAAGAGGCCCTCGACACCTTCGACGGAGTGGCTCGCGAGGAGCGAGCGGTGCTGACCTACTTGGTCGGCGAGCTGTGGCGGCGCGTGGGGAACGCGAAGCTGTCCACTGCGGGCTTCAACCGCGTCGCTTCGGAAATCGTGGACGCGCAAACGCAGCAGTGGATCATCGACGCCGCGCGACAGCAGAAGGATTGTCCGCGAGAGTGGTTCGGCTGATCGAGGGAAGGGGGAAGCGGGACGGGGACGAGAGAGCCACTACTCTATCCCTCGTCCCGCTCCCCCTTCGCCTTCTCCTCACCGCGTTCCGAACAACCGATCGCCCGCGTCGCCCAAGCCTGGCAGGATGTATCCACTCTCGTTGAGCTCACGGTCGAGCGCCGCGCAGTAGACGATCACGTCGGGGTGCGCGGTGGCGAGGCGCTGTACGCCTTCGGGCGCGGCGACGATGCACATGAAACGAATGCGTGTGGCGCCGGCGCGCTTGAGTGAAGCCACGGCAGCCGCGGCACTCCCGCCCGTCGCCAACATCGGATCGAGCAAGAAGAAGTCGCGCTCCGGTGCGTCGCTGGGGACCTTGAAGTAGTAGTCCACCGGCTCGAGCGTATCGTGGTCGCGATAGAGGCCGATGTGGCCCACGCGCGCACCGGGCACCAGCCGATAGATCCCTTCGACCATCCCGAGGCCGGCGCGCAGGATCGGCACCAGCGTCAGCTTTTTTCCGCTCACGCGGTGTCCGTGTGTACGCTCGAGCGGCGTCTCGACGACCGCGTCTTCCAGCGCCAGATCGCTCGTCGCCTCGTACGCCATGAGCATCGCGATCTCGTCGACGATCTCCTTGAAGATCTTCGTCGGGGTCTCGCGGTCTCGCAGGATGCTCAACTTGTGCTGGACGAGCGGATGCGAAACGACGCGCAACGTCGGAAAAGCCGGGGTGGTGTCCATGGCGCGCAAACTACTAATTTCGCGGCCATGAATGAATACCGAGCGGTTGCACGCAGCGTATTTGCGTGCCCTGCCGACGCCGACCGCTAACTTCCATCCATGCTTCCGCGGCGTCGCACGAGCTGGCTCCAGCTCGGCTGGATCATCGGTTTTCTCATGCTTGGCACGTGGGGCATGTCGCTCGCGGGCGTGCTGTTCTGGGAGCGTCGCGACAACGCTCGGCCCGCGTCGGCGATCGTCGTGCTCGGCGCGGCGCAGTACGTGGGGCACCCGTCGCCCGTGCTGCGCGCCCGCCTCGACCACGCGATCGATCTCTACCGGCGGGGAATGGCGCCGCGCATCATTTTCACCGGGGGCTTCGGCGATCGCGACACCACGAGCGAAGCGGCGGTGGGCCAGCGATACGCCATCGACCACGGCGTGCCGCCGCGAGTCATTCTCATCGAGAACAGCGGACGCACCACGTCGGAATCGCTGCAGCACGTCGCGGCGCTCATGGACGCGGAACCGTCGCGCGACGTCATTCTCGTGAGCGATCCCTTTCACATGCTGCGCCTGTCGATCCTGGCGCGCCGCTACGGCATGACGCCGTATGCCTCGCCGACGCGCACCAGCCCCATCTCGCTCAGCCGTCGCGAGTCGTGGAAATACGCGCTCGCGGAGTCGATCAAGGTACCAATCGCGTTTCTGCTGGAGAGGCGGGAATGACCGCCTCGGTGGCTCCGGGCTGAACCGCTCGACGAAGCCACGTCCAGTAGTCACGGCCGCCGACGTCCGGCACGTCATTGTGACCCGCACCGCGCACGATGAGGAGCTCGCCTTTGCGCGCGGCGGCCTCGAATACCTCGCGCCCCATACGCACCGGGATGATCATGTCCCGATCTCCGTGCGCGACCCATACCGGACGATCGAGTGCGCGCACGCGTTCGATGGTGTCGAAATGCACGCGGGAGATGAATCCCCAGAGCGCCGCAACCCCTGGCACGACCATGCGGCGCGCCATGTCGCGCGCCGAGGAGAAGGGCGACTGGAGCACGAGCGCACGCGGCGGCTCGGCCGCGGCAAGCTCGGCCGCGATCGCCGTGCCGAGGGAGTGACCGAAATAGACGATGTTTTTCTGGGAGACGCCGAGAGCTTCGCGCACCAGCACGAGCGCGGCACGAGCATCGCGTTGAGACGAGTCGTACGATGGTGCGCCGGCGAGTCCGTCGTAGCCGCGATACTCGGGGAGAATGACGCAGGCGTTCGTCTCGCGCGCGACCTCGGTCGCCCACGGAACGAACCACCGCGAGATGTCCGCATTTCCGTGAAATGCGATCACCGCCGTGCCGTTCGGTGCGCAATCACCGACGACGTACGCGAACAGCTCGACCCCGTCCGACGCGCGATAGCGCTCCAGGCGCGCGGGAACTCGCGATGCGGCGACTCCGGTTGGTGGCTGGAAGACGATTCGCTCCTGGAATCGCCAGAGCGTCGCCACCCAACCGGCGTACACGAGAATCAATCCGAGCGCGACGAGCGCCACGAGCGTGAACGCGTAGGTCACGCGCGATCTCGACAAGGACGTGGCGTCAGGGTTCCTGAGGTCATCACAGTGGTGCAATTTAGAGCGATGCGTATTCCGATCGAAACGTTTCGGTTGCCGAACGGGCTGTTCGTCACGCTGTCCGAGGATCACACCGCGCCGATCGTCGCGGTGAACCTCTGGTATCATGTCGGCTCGGCCAATGAACCGCCCGGTCGTACGGGCTTCGCGCACCTGTTCGAGCACATGCTCTTTCAGGGCTCGGCCGACGTGGCGGCGAACGAGCATTTCGAGCTCGTGGCGCGTGCCGGCGGCACCTTGAACGGGTCCACCTGGCTCGAGCGCACGAACTATTTCGAAACCGTTCCGTCCAATCAGCTCGAGCTCGCGCTCTGGCTCGAGGCCAATCGCATGGGTACGCTGCTTTCCGCGATGACCCAGCAGAAGCTCGACAACCAGCGCGACGTGGTGATGAACGAGCGGCGGTGGTCGATGGACAACCAGCCGTACGGCTCATGGAT
This sequence comes from Gemmatimonadota bacterium, assembly GCA_028287235.1. Lineage (GTDB taxonomy): Bacteria > Gemmatimonadota > Gemmatimonadetes > Gemmatimonadales > Gemmatimonadaceae > JAQBQB01. The sequence continues at coordinate 64,663 of JAQBQB010000026.1, forward strand.
GGAAAAGCTTCCGGCGCTCGTGTTCCCGCCCCAGCACCCGTTCCATCACTCGTTGATGGGATCGATGGAAGACCTCGCCGCCGCGAGCCTCGACGACGTCTCGCAGTTCTTCAGCACCTACTACACGCCGGACAACGCAGTGCTGTCCATCGCCGGCGACTTCGAGCCGGGCGAAGCGCGCCGGATGATCGAGCGGCATTTCGGCGGCATTCCGCGCGGCAAGGGAAAGCCGCCCCTTCCCGACATGTCGCTTCCTCCCGTGTTCGGTCAATGGAAGCGCGAGGTCGTACCCGACGACGTGATGCTGCCGCGGCTATTCATGGCGTTCCGCACGCCGGTGTTCGGCAGCGAGGAGTACTACGCGGCGAGTGTCACGGGCGCGGTGCTCGGACTCAGGAACGCCAGCCGTCTTCGTCGTCGCTTGGTGCGCGAGCGGCAGGTTGCCGCCGACGCATCGGCCTTCACCTATGACCTTGCGAAGGGCTCGGACTTGCTCGTCATCGACGTCACCGGCAGACCGGGCATCGGCGCCGAGCAGCTCGAACAAGAAGTGGCGCACGAGATCGATACCGTCGTGCGCGATGGCCTCGACGCGTCCGAAGTCGAGCGCGCCGTGGCGGTGATTCAGACGGCGTTCGTCTCCGGGATGCAGGAGGCCGGCGACCGCGCCGATCGCCTGTCGATGTTCGCGACATACCTCGGACGGCCGGAGGCGATCAACGAAGAGGTCGATCGATACAAGGCGGTCACCACGGAGCGCGTCAACGCGTTCGTGCGCGAGCGGCTGGATGAGAACAACCGCGCGAGCCTGCTTTATGTGCCGCGTGAGAACGCGCCGGCCGAGCTTGCGAGCGCCGGCGCCGCGACGGAGGCCGAATGACGACCAGCGCCGAAGCCAAAGCGGCGCGCCCCCAACCGGGAGCGCCGCGCGAGTATCATTTCCCGCGTTTCGAGCGCCGGAAACTCGAGAACGGGCTCGAGATCGTCGTGGCACCGGTGACGAAGCTGCCGCTCGTCACTGTCGCGGTGCTGTTCGATGCTGGCGCCGTCTGCGATCCCGCGGGACGCGAAGGCACCGCGCAGCTCGTCGCCAAGCTGATGGTCGAAGGAACGGTGAACAGCGACGGCGGCGAGCTCACGGAGCGCTTCGAGCGCCTCGGCGCGTCGATCGATGCGCAGGCCGACTGGGACGCCGCCGCGGTCACGATGACTACGCTCACCGAGCACCTCCCGGAGGCGTTCGACCTGCTCGGTGAAGTGCTGCGCACGCCGGCGTTTCGCGCGCGTGAAGTGGAGCGGTTGAAGGCCGAGCGCCTCGCTGAACTGTTGCAGCTGCGCGCCGACCCTGGCGCGTTGGCCGACGAGCTCTTCTCACGCTTTCTCTACGCGCCAACGTCTCGCTATTCGCGCCCAGATGGCGGCGACGAGCAGAGCGTCGACGCGATCGAGCGCGAGCACGTGCTGACCTTTTACGAATCGCGCTATCTCCCGGGAGGCGCGACGGTCATCGTGTCGGGCGACGTGACCGTGGACGCCGCCGAGCAGCTCGTCCGCAAGGCGCTCGGGGGCTGGACCGGCGGCGCCCCGACGCGCGTCGTGGGCGACGATCTGCCGGCGCGGCGGAAGCGCGAGGTGCACATCATCGCCAAGAGCGACGCGCCACAGTCGGAGCTCCGAATTGGGCACGTCGGCATTCCGCGCAAGCATCCGGACTTCTTTCCGGTGAACGTGATGAACGCCGTGCTGGGGGGCCTGTTCAACTCGCGCATCAATCTCAATCTGCGCGAAGTGCACGGGTACACCTACGGTGCGTTCTCCGGCTTTTCGTGGCGCCGCCAGGCCGGGCCATTCACCGTGTCGACGGCCGTCAAGTCGGACATCACAGACGCGGCCGCGCGCGAGGTGTTGATCGAGATCGATCGCATTCGCGCCGAGCCGATCACGGCCGACGAGCTGTCGCTCGCGACGAGCTATCTCGACGGCGTGTTTCCGATTCGCTTCGAGACGACGTCGGCGATCGCGGCGGCCTTGTCGGTGCTCGTGTTGCACGGATTGCCGGACGACTACTACGACCGCTACCGCGAACGCGTGCGGTCGATCACGGCCGAACAAATTCTCGTCGCCGCGCGAAAGTATCTGCACCCCGACGAGCTGCAGATGGTCGTCGTCGGCGATCCGGCGACGATCGGCGAGCCGCTGGCGAAGCTCGAGTTCGGACCGACGACGCTCTACGACACACAGGGTCACGCGATCGCATGAGCGACGACAAGACGCCGCAAACGACACAGGCACCGGGAAAGATCAGCAGCCGACGCATCCACACCGGGAAGATCATCAACCTCGACAGCGACACCGTGCGTTTTCCCGACGGGTCGGTTGGCGAGATGGAGATCATTCGCCACCCCGGCGCCAGCGCGATCGTCCCGTTTCTTGGCGAGCCGACGGGTGACGATCCTCAGATCCTGCTGCTCAAGCAGTATCGCTACGCGGCCGAGCAGTATCTGTACGAGATTCCGGCCGGCCGGCTCGATTCGGGTGAGGATCCGAAAGCGTGCGCCATTCGCGAGCTCCGTGAAGAGACCGGATGCACCGCGAAGAACATGGAATTCCTCTTCACCATGTTCACGACCCCCGGCTTCACCGACGAGAAGATCCATGTATTCATGGCTACCGGGCTCGAGCACGGCGAGCACGCGCGAGAAGCCGACGAATTCATGACGGTTGAGACGGTGACGATGTCCGCGGCGTTGCGGTTGATCCAGAACGGCGAGATCAAGGACGCCAAGACGGCGCTGGGCGTCCTTTTCGCCGCCGGATTCCGCGCCGGGTTCTAAGCCGGCGTCTCAGCGGGCTTTCGAAGCAACCACAACAGTTCGAAGTGTGTCAAATCGGAGACAGGCGCTTACGGCCTTTTCTCCCCTGGCGTCGCGTATTTAGGACAGACGCAGCGGCGGAGCTGTGCGCACGAGCACGCATAAACCACGTAATACCAACGTCTTAACGTTGTGTTCCACGAAACGTCTAACAGGCATACCGTCTGCCTTTTCCTAGTACCGTAGAGAGCCAGTACGGAGGGTGAGAAATCGAATCTGTTCTGTCTATGAAGTCGTACCCTGAAGAAGGACCAAGGGGGCCATATGGCTGAAGTCGCAATCAAGCGGGCGTTGTTGCCTGGACAGGCGACAAGAGAACGGCTCAAGAGCCAGGATGACGCGACCGTCGTGTCGTCCTTTCTCGAGGGCGAGGAACGCGCCTTTCAAGAGCTCGTCGAGCGGTATCAGACGCGCCTATTGAATTTCATATATCGAACGATCGGCGATCGGGAAAAGGCTGAGGACCTCGTGCAAGAGGTGTTCATCCGCGTGTATCGGCACATTCACCGGTTCGATCGCACGAAGAAGTTCTCGACGTGGGTGTACACCATCGCGTCGAACCTGGCGAAGAACGAGCTCCGCAACCGTTCGCGGAATCCGCTCGTGCTCTTCCAGACGATCAAGGGAAACTGGGAGGACGAGGATCGTCCGCTGCAGTTCGAGGACACGACTGCTCGTCCGGACGACATGTACCGGAAGCGGCACCTGCGCGAGCTGGTCGAAGAGACAGTCGCGAAGCTGCCGGAGCATCACCGGCAGGTGTTCGTGCTCCGCGAGCTCGAGGGTAAATCCTACGAGGAGATTGCGGAGATCACGGATTGCAACCTCGGCACCGTGAAGTCGCGGCTGAATCGGGCGCGGAATGCGTTTGCGTCGATCATCGAGCCGAGCATCGACTAACGGCGCCATCGCGGACACGGATCGACAAGCGCGGACCTTTGGCGAGATCTTTCGCCCGGGGTCCGCGCTTGTCATTTTAGTGTCGCGTTCGTGCTCTCCCCGGAACTAGCCCCGAGCCTCAGGGTACCGACTGACGAACGCAAGTTGTCCAGCAAACGAGTTGCCCGATGGATTGTCGCGAGTTTCGAAACAAGCACGTCGCTTTTGTGGATGATCTGCTGTCGGCCGTCGAGATGGACGCGCTGGAGCGGCATCTGAGCGCCTGTCCGCGATGCTCTCGCCAGGACACCGCGGTGCGGCGCAGCTTGCTTCTGGTTCGGAATCTTCCGCCCATCCAGCCCTCGCCCGAGTTCATGTCGCGGCTCAATCAGCGGCTGCAGGCGATGGGCCCGGCGTCCCAACTCGAGCTCATTTCGCCCCGTCCGCGACTGTCATCCGTTGGCGCCTTTGCCGCGCTCGCCGCCGGAGTTGTCGCGGTGGCCTACATGGCGATCGAGACGAACAACTACTTCGCCCCGCAAGCCGAAGTGCGGCTGGCGCCGGTCGTCGCCACGCTGCCGGACGAGCAGGCGCCCGCGTCGATCGCCGATGCAGCGTTCGTCGCCTCCGTTCCGACAGGGATGCCGGTCTGGCCGGCGGTGCTCATGGTTGGGCAGGCGCCGATGCGTTTCGCCGAACGCGATTTTTCGGAAACGCATCAGGCGCGATAAGTCTGCGTCTTCGGAAAGTCCTGGGTAGAGTAGGGTGAAGGGATTCGCGGATGACGCGGAAAGTGCGGCGGATCACGACGGGTCGTTCCGGGTTCGTTGTGCTTGGAGCCTTCCCGGTCGACGAAGGATCCGTCGTGATCCACGTCTTTTCTCCCCGTGATCCGCGAACCCCCCTCGGAAGCATTCCGGTCTCGAACGCCTCCTCGGCGCGACGATCTCGCTCATTCAGCCGTGATCGTTTTTTCGTATATTGGTCAGCATGTCTCCCCTGGCCGACTCGAAGGTGCTGCGCGCTTCCATCAAGGAGCGCGCGTTCGCGCCTGCGTACTATTTCCACGGCGAAGACGACTACCTGAAGGACGAAGAGCTCAAGCGGCTCGTCGACGCGGCCGTCGATCCCGCGACGCGCGATTTCAACTTCGAAGCGTTGCGGGGCGCGGAGCTCGATGCGGAGACGCTCGGCTCCATGGTGAGCACGCCGCCGATGATGGCGGATCGCCGCGTGGTCGTGATTCGCGACGTGAGCGCGCTCAAGAAAGATGCGCGCACGATGCTCGACAAATATCTCAAACACCCCGCTCCAGACCTGTTGCTCGTGCTCGTGGGGCCGGCGTCGGCAAAGACGGACGCAGGATTGGTCAAGGCGACGATGGCGATCGACTACCCGTCGCTCACCGGCGCACGAATTCCAAAATGGATCTCGTATTACGTCGAACACGACCTCGGCGCGACGATCACCCCCGGTGCGGTCACGCTGCTGCAGGAAGCCGCGGGAACCGACCTCGGTCAGCTGCGCATCGAGCTCGACAAATGCGTGAGCTTCACCGGCGGCGGACCGATCAATGAGGCCGCGGTGTCGGCGGTCGTCGGCGTGCGTGCCGGCGAAACGATGGGAGATTTTCTCGACGCGATAGCGCGCCGCGATGCGCTGTCGGCGCTCGCGATGTTGCCGGTGGTGCTGCAACAGCCGAAAGCGAGCGCCGTCACGACCGTCATGGCCCTCACCGCGCAGACGCTCGCAATCGGCTGGGCGCAGGCGGCGCGGGAGCGCGGGACTCATCCGGCAAAGTTGAACGGCGATCTGTTCAACCTGCTCAAGGAATCCGGCTCGGTATACACGGGGCGCTCATGGGGAGAGTTCGTCGCCACCTGCGCGCGCGCGTCCGACGTGTGGACGGCCGCGGCGATCGACGACGCGCTCGAGGCGCTGCTCGACGCGGACGCATGTCTCAAGGACACGCGTCTCTCCTCCGACGAGCAGCTGCTCTCCACGCTCGTGCTCTCGCTGTGCGGCGTGTCGACGCGCCGTCGCGCGGCATGAGGGCGGCTGAGCGTCGTGTCATCCTGAGCAACGCGAAGAATCTCTTCGCGCCGACAGCGCCCCTTGGGTTGCTTCGCGGCCTCAGGACGGCAGTCCTGCTGACTGTTGCCCTGGCCTCCACGGCGCACGCGCAATCCGGCGCCGGACGCCGCGCGGATTCCGTGTTCGTGCGCGCGCGACAACTCGTCGTCAACGGCAACGGAGCCGCAGGACGCGTGTTGATCGACTCCGTGATCGCAACGACGGAGCGCGACACGCCGGCCTACGCCGAGGCGTTGTTCTGGCGCGCGTCGTTGGCGGCGGCGAGCGCTGACGCGGAACGGGATTACCGGCGGATCATCGTGGAGTATCCGCTCTCGCCGCGAGCGAGCGACGCGCTGTTGCAGCTCGGGCAGCTCGAAGCGGCGCGCGGCGATCGAGTCGCGGCCGCGTCGCATCTCGACCGATATCTCACCGACAATCCGAAGGGCGCCGACCGGGCGCGGATTGGGCTGCAGCTCGTGCGCCTCTCGTTCGAGCAGAACGACCTGCAGCGCGGATGCACGGCGCTCGGGCGCGCGCTCGGCGACGTGCCGGCGAGTGCGGTCGAGATGCGGAACCAGCTCGACTATTACTCGCCACGCTGCGCCGGCGTCGACACCATGCATGCGGCGGCTGTCGTCGCTCCGACGGCCGTGAAGGCCGACTCGGCGCGCGAGACGCATGCAACGCGCGACATTGCCGGCCGCTTCACGCTGCAGGTGGCGGCGTACACGTCGCGCGCCGACGCCGACGGGCTCGCGAAGCGACTCAAGAAGCGCGGGCTGGACGCGCGCGTCGCCGGAACGACGAAGCTCTTTCGGGTGCGCATCGGACGCTATCCCACGCGCGCGGCGGCGGCCGCGGCCGCGAAGGAGCTCAAGGCGAAGAAGATCGACGCGTTCGTCACCGACGTCGGAGCCGACGACAAGTGACGGCCCCGACGCAAACGCCGCTCATGCAGCAGTATCGCGAGATCAAGGGCCGCCACCAGAACGCGATCCTGTTTTTCCGTATGGGTGAGTTTTACGAGATGTTCTATGACGACGCGGAGACCGCGTCGCGCGTGCTCGGACTCACGCTCACGGCGCGGAACAACGGCGGCGCGGCAGAAGTGCCGTTGGCCGGCGTGCCGGTGAAGGCCGCGGGTGATTATGTACGCCGCCTCGTACAGCGCGGTTTTCGCGTGGCGATCTGCGAACAGGTGGAAGATCCGAAGCTCGCGAAAGGCATCGTCCGTCGCGAGGTGGTGGAGACGGTCACGCCCGGCGTGGCGTTCTCCGACGACCTGCTCGACGGCGCGCGGAACAACTTCATTTGTGCGGTCAACGGGGGCGTGGGAAGCGGAAAGGGGGAAGCGGGAAGAGGGGAATTCGTTGGCGTTGCGGCGGCGGACGTATCTACGGGCGAGGTGCGGCTGTTCATCACGAGTGTCACCGAGCTCGATCCGTTGCTTGCGCGCCTGGCGCCGCGAGAAATCCTGTTGCCCGTCGCATCGCGCTTCCCCCTTCCCCCATCCCGTAACGAGGCCCTCGTTACGGAGCGGGAGGCGTGGGAGTTCGACGAGCCGTTGGCGCGCGAGGATCTGGCGCGGCAGTACGCCGTGCTGTCGCTCGACGGGCTAGGTATCGACTCGAGCGACGCGCTCGCCGTGGGCGCGGCGGGCGCGCTGCTGCGCTATCTGCGCGAGCTGCAACCGGCCGGACTACCGCAGCTCGCGCGGCCCTCGATCGAGCGGCCGGGCGGCGTGATGCCGCTCGACGAGATGACGCGGCGCAACCTCGAGCTCGTGGAATCGCTGCGCGGCGGCGGCGTGGAGGGCACGCTGCTCGCGGTGCTCGACCGCACCGGCACGCCGATGGGCGCGCGCCTTCTGCGACACTGGTTGCTCGCGCCGCTCACCGAGCGCGCGGCGGTCGACGCGCGGCTCGACGCCGTCGCAACGCTCGCCGCCGACGTCGTGTCGCGCGAAGGAATGCGCGAAGCGATCGACGACGTGCGCGACGTCGAACGTCTCGCCGCCAAAGCCGCGTCGGGACGCAGCACGCCGCGCGAGCTACGCGCGCTCGGCGATTCGCTGTGCGCGCTGCCCGCCGTCGCGAGCGCACTGCATCGCGTCGCGGGAAAGGGACGGCTCGCGGAAATGCTCGCCGCATGGGACGATGCAGCGGAGCTTGCGTCGCAAGTCTGCTCCATGCTCGTCGAGCGTCCGCCGCTCGCCGTGGGCGACGAGGCGACGATTGCGCTCGGCATCGATCCCGATCTCGACGTGTTGCGCGAACTGCGCGACGGCGGCCGCGATTCGATCGCCCGCATTCAGGCCGACGAGCGTACGCGCACCGGGATCGCGTCGCTCAAGGTGGGCTTCAACAAAGTGTTCGGGTATTACATCGAGGTGACGAACGCCAACCGACACCTCGTGCCTGCGGAGTACCAGCGTCGCCAGACGATCACGTCGGGCGAGCGGTACGTGACGACAGCGCTCAAAGAGTACGAAGAGAAAGTGCTGAGCGCGGCGGAGCGCATCGAGACGCGCGAGCGCGAGCTGTTCGAGGCGCTGCGCGCCGCGGCGGGGCGCGAGATCGCGCGCCTACAAGCGATCTCGAAAGTCATCGCCGAGCTCGACGTGTTGAGCACTCTCGCCGACGTCGCGACGCGCGAGGGGTACGTTCGCCCGACGATGACGGACGACTTCGAGCTCGAGATCGGCGCGGGGCGGCATCCGGTCGTGGAGCGGATGATGCCGCGCGACAAGTTCATCCCGAACGATCTGCTGCTCGCGCCGGATTCGCGGATGATCATTCTCACCGGGCCGAACATGGCCGGTAAGTCGACCGTGCTGCGGCAGATTGGCCTCATCGTGCTGATGGCGCAGGTGGGCAGCTTCGTGCCGGCGAGCTCGGCGCGCATCGGAATCGTCGATCGCATTTTCACGCGCGTGGGCGCGAGCGACAATCTGGTGCGCGGGCAGTCGACGTTCATGGTGGAAATGAGCGAGACGAGCGCCATTTTGCACACCGCGACGGCACGGAGCCTGGTGCTCCTCGACGAGATCGGACGCGGCACGGCCACGTACGACGGCGTGTCGATCGCCTGGGCGGTGAGCGAGCACATTCACGACGCCGTGGGCTGCAAGACGGTGTTCGCGACGCACTACCACGAGCTCACGCAGCTCTCGGACGAATTAGTAGCACTTCGTAACTATAATGTCGCCGTGCGCGAGGCTGGAGATCAGATCCTGTTTCTCCACCGGCTGCAGCCGGGCGGTGCGGATCGCTCGTACGGCATCGAGGTGGGGCGGTTGGCGGGGCTGCCGGCGCCGGTCATCTCGCGCGCGCGGGAGATTCTCGCGCTGCTCGAGGGCGAGCAGCTGGTGCGCGGAGAGCATCTTGGCGGCAAGGCTATGCCTGTCACCGACCGCCGGCCGGCGGCGGCGGTTCAGGACCAGCTTGGATTGTTCGCCGCCGCACCGAACCCGGTGGTCGAGCGGCTGGCGGCGGTCGACGTCAATGTGTTGACGCCGCTCCAGGCGCTCAGCCTGCTGGCGAGCCTCGTGGAGGAGGCGAAGGGGTCCGCGTAAGCCTCGTCCGGGAGAGCGTCGGGATGACACGGTGCCCGAAGGCGCCTTACATTCCGTCATGTTCCGCTCGGTCCTTTCCTCGGCGCTCATTGCAGTCCTCGTTGCCGGGTGCGGAAAGGCCGATGCGCCGCCGCCGCGCATGCCACCGGCGCGCGACCCGGGCCTCCGGCCCGACGAGTTGCCGGCCCTGGTCAATGCGGAGCTCCCGTTCAGATACCCCGCCGCGCTCTACGCACGGAAGGTGCAAGGAAATGTCACGCTCAAGCTGTTCATCGATCGCGACGGGCGGGTGCTCCCCGATTCGACGCGGATCGACGAGCCGAGCGGATTTCCGGCGCTCGACACCGCGGCCATCAAGGGATCGCAGGAGCTGCACTTCGTTCCGGCGAAGCTGCATGGCGAGGCGATTCCCATCTCGCTCCTGTTTCCCGTCTATTTCCGTCACCCGGAGGCGCGCCCGCTTCCCGGCGACACCATCTTGCGATCGGCATCGCGCGGCCCGGACGGCGTCTGACTGAGCCCAACCGTGCATCATAGATCTCTCATTACCACCGTCATGGATCGAAATCGAAAACCGTACGACGACGTGCGCGGCCTGATCGGCAACACGCCCCTCATTCGCCTGAACAAGGTGGCCCGCGGCATTCGCACGCCGGTGTACGCGAAAGCCGAGATCTTCAATCCCGGCGGATCGATCAAGGATCGCATCGGCGGGCCGATCATCGAGCAGGCCGAGCGCGAGGGACGGCTCAAGCCCGGCGGCACGATCGTCGAAGGCACGAGCGGCAACACCGGCATCGGGCTGGCGATCGCCGCGGCCTTCAAGGGTTACAAGTGCATCTTCACGATGCCCGACAAGATGTCGCAGGAAAAAGTGCGGCTGCTCAAGGCGTTCGGCGCGGAGGTCATCGTCACGCCCACAGCGGTGCCGCCCGATCATCCGGACAACTACGTGATGATGGCGAAGCGCATCGCGGACGAGACGCCGAACGCCATTCTGGCGAACCAGTTCTACAATGACGCGAACCCGCGGGCGCACTACGAGACCACCGGTCCGGAGATCTGGGAGCAGACGGAAGGACGCGTCACCCACTTCGTGTACGCCGCGGGCACGGGCGGCACGATTACTGGCGTGGGCCGGTATCTCAAGGAAAAGAATCCCAAGATTCAGATCATCGCCGGCGATCCCGTCGGATCGATTCTCGCCGACATGTGGCGGACGAAGGGCGAGGGCAAGCCCGAGGGTGTGCCGTACAAGGTCGAAGGCATTGGCCAGGACAAGATTCCCGGCACCCTCGACATGGGACTGATCGACGACTTCATGACGGTGAGCGACAAGGAATCGTTCGCGATGGCGCGCCGCCTCACACGCGAGGAAGGATTGTTCGTCGGCGGATCGAGCGGGTTGATCGTGCACGTGGCGCTGCACATTGCGCGCAGGCTCGACGATCCGAACGCGCTCGTCGTGGCGCCGCTGCCGGATACGGGCGAGCGCTATCTGTCGAAGTTGTACAACGACGAATGGATGCGCGAGAACCAGCTCCTCGACGCCGACCGCACCACGCTGGCGATGGTGCTCGAGGGCAAGAGCGCCGACCACGGCGACACGCCGGGTATCGTCAGCGTGACGCCGGGGCAGACGGTGCGACAGGCGCTGCGGCTCATGTCGCTGCACGACGTCTCGCAGCTTCCGGTGATGGACGGCAGCAACTGCGTCGGATCCGTGAGCGACTGGTCGCTTTCGGCCAAGAGTCTCGAGGACACGAAGATGCTCGACGCCACGGTGGGTCAGATCATGGACGCGCCGTTCCCGATGGTGGACGTTGCGCAGCCGGCGGACGCCGTCGCCAAGCTGTTGTCGAAGTCGAATCCGGCGGTCCTCGTCCGCTCCAACGGCACGGTGAAAGGCATCGTGACCCGGTCGGACATGTTGAACTACTTAATGGCGCGGTAGCCGTGAGAGTCACGTTGTTGATGGGCGGAACGAGCTCCGAGCGCGATGTGTCGCTCGCGTCGGGCGTTCGCGTGGCTGAGGCGCTGCGGTCGCGCGGCCACGAGGTGACGATGGTCGATCCGGCGCGCGGGCCGATCGGCGCGGAGGAGCAGCAGGCGTTGGCGAGCGGCAAAGTGGTGCAGGCCGCGCCGCCGACCCCCGAAGCACTCAAGAAGTTGGCGCGCGAGGCGCTGCCGCGGCTGGTGAACACGCTTCCGCGAATGGGGGACACCGACGTGGTCTTCATCGGCCTCCACGGAGGCACGGGCGAAGATGGGACCATTCAGTCTCTTTTGGACCTGACCGGCGTGCCGTACACCGGCAGCGGGCATTTGCCGAGTGCGCTGGGGATGGACAAGGACGTCACCAAGCAGCTGTTCCGGCAGTCGGACGTGAGCACCGCCGACTGGCTCATGGCGCCGGCGACGATCGAGGAAGTCCGTGCGGCGCTTGGCTTTCCGGTGATCGTCAAGCCATCCAAGCAGGGGTCCACTGTGGGGTTGTCGATCGTGAAGGACCCCGCCGAGCTGCAGCCCGCGATCGACGAGGCATTCCGGCACGACGACGAGGTGATGATCGAGGCCTTCATCGCCGGCCGAGAATTCACGGTGGGCATTCTGGGAAATGTCGCGCTGCCAGTTGGCGAAATTATTCCCCAGCACGAGATTTACGACTACGAGTGCAAGTACACCCCGGGCATGACGGAAGAAGTCTTTCCCGCCGAGCTCACGGAGCAGGAAACGGCGCGCGTGCAGGAAGAAGCGCGCAAGGCGTTTCGGGCGCTCAAGCTCGGGGGCTGCGCGCGCATTGATTTTCGCATGTCGTCCGATGGTACCTTTTACTGCCTCGAAGCGAACACGCTTCCCGGCATGACGCAGACGAGTCTCATTCCACAGGCCGCGGCAGCAGCGGGCATCTCCTTTCCCGAGCTGTGCGATCGGATCGTGCAACTCGCGCTGGACAAGCGCGGAGGCGAGTGATGGCACAGGTGGCGGGTCCGACGGCGGCACTCGCGGGCGTTCCGGCCGGCTTACAGGCGCAAGGCGTCTGGGCGGGACGTCGTCAGCTGTTCATTCGCTTTGCCGCGGAGGCGGAGACGGCGACGATGTACACCGCCGACGCTCTGGCGAACGAGCTGCGCCGCAGCACGGCGCGTTCGGCCTACCACTCGATCAGCATCGCCGGCCGCGATCCGCTCGCGAACATGGAGTATCTGTGCGCGGCGTTCGACAAATTTTCCACGGAGCTGCCCGTGATGCTCGATTGCGACGGTCAGCGGCCGGAAGAGATCGCCGAGTTGAAGGGGTTCGTCACGCTGACGCAGGTGACGCTCTCCGGTCCGATGGTGGAAGCGCAGAACGAGCGCGCGTTCGAATCCATCGAGATCGCCGCGAAAGCGAAGATGGAACACGCCCTCGTGGTGTGCGTGGATGAACGGACGACCGATGCGCACGTGCTGCGCGTCGTCGAGCAGGCGCACGCAGCAAGCGGATCGACGGTCGTTGTCGTACATCCAAGTGCCGGAACCCCGGTCGATCGCGACCGGCGCTGGACCACGTTGTTCGAGCGTGCGGCGGCCTTACATGGCGACGTGCGCCTCGCGCTGAAGCTGCCTCCGCCGACGGGGATGCGTTGAGCCCGTTCGAGCCTGTTTGAGCCCGTTGCCCGCTTTCGGTGACCGGAACCCGCGTCTCAAAGTCGTGTTACTAGGATAGCCGCTCCTTTTTCGCTTCGTGCAGGACCTATGTCGTTTCCGGCCACTTACGAGCAAGACCAGACTCCAAAGCTGACGCCAGCGGTACAGGTGCTTCTCGCGATCAACGTCGCGGTGGCGTTCCTGCAGTTGACGTTGGTCGACGACCTTTCGGGCGCGCTGGCGTTCGATTTCAGCGCGCTTCCCGGGCGGTGGTGGGCGGCGGCGACGTACATGTTCGCGCACGTCAGCGTGTGGCATCTCGTCGCGAACATGTACGGGCTATACGTCTTCGGTCCGCGCCTCGAGCAGGCGTGGGGAGCGAAGAAGTTCACCTGGTTCTACCTGCTGTGCGGCTTCGGCGGCGTGGCGTTCGAGATTCTCTTCCTTCGCGCCGGAACGTTGGTGGGCGCGTCGGCGGCCGTGTTCGGCGTGATGACCGCGTACGTCATGCAGTGGCCCGACGACGAAGTGAATCTGCTTTTCGTCGTGCCGATGCGCGCGCGCTCGCTCGTGGCGGGGCTGGTGGTGTTCAATCTCGTGATGGGGGTCATGGCCACCGGCGAGGGGATGAACATCGCCTACGTGGCTCACGTGGGCGGCATGCTCGCGTCGTACGTCTACGTGCGGATGACGGCGTCTACCGGCATGGAGCAGGTGCGCCAGCGCGTCGCGAACCTTCCCGACGCCGACGAGCCGCCGCGCGCCATTCCGCGGAATCTTCCGCGCCGCGAGCGCGGCGACGAGGTGGATGACATCGTGGCGAAGAGCAAGGCGATCGCGGCGAAACGCGTTCCGTCGCTCGCGCCCACGTCGCGCCGGCGCGAAGGCAAGGCGGACGAGCTCAATCGGGTGCTCGACAAAATCTCGGAGCTCGGCATCGACAGTCTCACGACGGACGAGCGGAAGACGCTCGAAGAGATGTCGAAGAAGCTTCGCGGTACCTGATCGTCGGTCCGAGCTACGCTCGGAACGACATACGCCTTCGTCTCGACCGCAAAAAAGAGCCCCCCCGGGCTATGCCGGGGGGGCGGTGCCGCCACGCCGTTCTCGCGGCGGCGATGACCAGCGCATAGCGCCGGCACAACTCGAATATGTAGCACGGTACACAGGCTCGCCAGAGTGAGTTCCGCGATGAGTTCGCCGCGCGAGGCGATTGATCGCGGACTCTGCGGCGTGCATTCTTTCACGATGCCAAAGCCAGAACTCCTCGAGACCTTTCCGAATCCCCACCCGGGCCGCGACTACGAGATCGCCATGGAGTGCCCGGAGTTCACCGCGCTCTGTCCGCTTGGCGGCATCGAGAGCGACGCCGACGAGCTGGTCGCGCTGAAGGGCGGCGCACCGGACTTCGCCACCATCTACATCACCTATGTGCCGGGCGACCTGTGCATCGAGCTGAAGAGTCTCAAGCTCTATCTCTGGAGCTTTCGCAACGACGGCATCTTCTACGAGCGCGCGGTCAACCGAATTCTCGACGACGTGTCGCACGCCACTCAACCCCGCTGGATGGAGGTAGTCGGTGATTTCAATATTCGCGGCGGTATCAAGTCGATCATCACGGCGCGCGTCGGGGCGCGGTCGCCCGAGAGCTTCTGATCGCGTGAGAGCTATTCGCCTCTGCGTCGGCGCCGCGGCCATCGCGGCGTGCTCCTCGACCGGCGGAACGACCGGCTCGTCGTCGATGCCGTCGCCCTTGCGCGGCGGAATCGCGCCCGCGCTGGACGCGATCACCGAAGCCGATCTGCGCCGCGACATGTTCGCCATGGGCGGCGACGCAATGCGCGGCCGCGAAGCCGGCACGCTCGACGAGATGCGCGCCACGGGCTGGATCGCCGAACGCGCGCGTGAAGCCGGTCTTCAGCCGGCCGGCGACGACGGAACGTTCTTTCAGTGGTGGCCGATGCGCCGCTCACGGCTCAGCGAGAACAGCCAGCTCTCGGTGGGGGGACGTTCGCTGCGCATGTGGAAGGACGCCGTGGTATTGAACGCGCAGAACGGCACCCTCGACTTGCCCATCGTGTTCGTGAGCGACACCGCCGCCCTCCGCTCGGCAGACGTTCGCGGCAAGGCGGTGGCGATGGTCGTTGCGCCCGTTCCGACGCAACCGCTCGACCAGTTCACGATTCGCGGCAACTTCCAGGCGACCTTGAGCGCCATGATTCGCCAGCGCGCGAGCGCGATCGCGCAGGCGGGAGGCGCCGCCGCAATTCTCATCAACGACGGCTCGCCGATTCTCAATACAGCGCTCGACGCAACGGCGGCGCTGACGTCGCGCGGCCAGTACGGCATCGACTCCGCAGGGGCGCCGACGGGAACGTTCGCGCGCGCCGCGGGAGGCGCGGGCGGCGCGGGCGGAGGTCGCGGCAACGCCGGCCCTGCGATTCCGACCGTGTGGCTTCGAACCGGCATGCTCGACGCAGCGCGCGCGTCCAACGCCCGTCTCACGGCGCTGACGTTCAACGAGACGTTCTACTATCCGTCGGGCAACGTGATCGGCGTCGTGCGCGGCACGGACCCAAAGCTCGCGAACGAATACGTGTTGTTCAGCGCGCACCAGGATCACGACGGCACGCGGTACTCGGTGAACGGCGATTCCATCTGGAACGGCGCCGACGACAACGTGAGCGTGAGTGTGGCGGTCCTCGCGGCGGCGCGCGCGTTCGTGAAGCATCCGGCTCCGCGGCCGGCGATCTTCATCTGGCAGGGCGCGGAAGAGCGCGGGCTGCTGGGCTCTCGCTGGTTCGTGGGTCATCCCACCGTTCCGCAGTCGCAGATCATCGCGGTGTTGAACGGTGACATGATCGGCCGCAACAACCCCGACAGCGCCGCATTGCTTGGCGCGCAGCCGCCACACAAGAACTCGAATGCGCTCGTCGATGCCGCGCTTCGCGCCAACGCCGAGCTCACGCACTTCAAGCTCGACACGATCTGGGACCGGCCGACGCATCCGGAAGGGTGGTACTTCCGCAGCGACCATTTGCCGTACGCGCGCGCGGGAATTCCGGCGATCATGTTCAGTACGCTGTTGCATCCCGATTATCACACGCCGCGCGACGAGCCGTCGCGGATCGACATCGCGAAGTTGGCAAAGATGACGCAGTGGATGTACGCCACGGGGTGGATCGTGGCGACGGCGCCGCAGCGGCCGGACGTGATTCCGGGGTTCAAGTTGGAGCGGTAGAGAATCCAGGACGCTCGCAGCTGTCAGCTCTCTGCTCGCAGCACGTTGCTGGGGCGGGCTTTCATTGCCGCGATGCCGGCGTTGCGACCAGGAAGACGAGCCCAAGCAGCGAGCTGTGAGCTAGCGAGCTGTGAGTCATGAGCTTCATATCGTGGAAATAAAAAGGGGGGCGCCGCGAGGCGCCCCCCTTTTCTCGTACCCCTCGGCCACTTAGAACGTGTACTTCACCTGCAATTGCAGCGCGTAGTTCGACTGGATGTTCTTCGTCGAGAACTGACTGAAGTTCGTGAAGTTGAAGACCGGCTGCGCACCGCTCACGACCTTGAGCGGCTGGCCCGCGGTGGGCTGCACGTACGAGCGGCGGGTGAGGAGCGTCGGGCTGTTGGTGCTGCCCACGTCCTGCGTGCCCCAGCTCTTGTTGAGCAGGTTCAGGAAGTTGAACACGTCGAGTTGCAGAATGAAGTTCTGCGCGCCGATCGTCTTGAGCGACTGGCGGGCGGAGACGTTCACCGTCTTGGTCCACGGCGTGCGGCAGGAGTTGCGCTTCATGATCGTGCCGCGCTGCGAATTGAGACAGTCGTGCGAGGCGATGAAGTTCTCGAGCGAATCCGCCTGCATCGCCGGCGTGAGCGCCGAGGCGCCGGTGCCGTTGGTGCTGAACTGGATCTCCTTCGTGTCGTGTGCGTTCTTCGGCACGTAGACGAGATCGTTCGCCGTGGAGTTGTCGCCGTTCATGTCGTTGCCGTACACGTACTCGAATGGCGTGCCGGCTTCGCTGAACATCGTCATCGAGATGTCGGTCTTTGTCGGGAAGCTATAGGTGCCTCCGAGAATGATGCGGTGCGGCGAGTCCCACTTCGAGTACGCCAGCTCCTGCGCATCCTGGCGTCCGGCGTACGAACGGCCGAACGACCAGTTGGAGAACGCCACCGACGAGGTCAGGTCGTAGATGTCGTAGGCGTGCCCATATGTGTACGACACGCTTCCTTCGAACGAGTTCGAGAAGCGCTTTTCGAGCTTGCCGGTGTAGTTGTACGAATAGTCCTTGGCATTCGTGTTCGAGAGGTGGATCACGTCGCCGAGGAACTGAGTCGTACCCGGAATCGGACGGCGCACCGGAACGGTGTTGCTCGTCGCCGAGGTGATGTCGCCGTACATGGCGCGGCCGTTGAGATCCGTGCCGATCGGGTTAGCGACGAGACCAAGGTTCTGATAATAGAAGTTGTACACCGAGCGCGTGTACATCGCCTCGAACGTGCCGATGACGTTCCACGGCAGGCGGCGGTCGTAGCCGATGGTGCTGCGCCACACCTCGGGGAACTTGAGGTTCGGATCGACGGTGTTGACGGTGACCGCCGGCGCGCCGGTGGTGCCCTTACACGCGGTGGGTGCCGGCTGTCCGGCGGCCGGCATTGCCGGAGCCGAGGCCATACCGCTGCAGGTGACGTTGCCGTAGCCGTTCACGCCGGAGTTGCCGAACAGGTTGCTCAACCACACGTAGGCCGGCTGTGCCATGAAGTAGCCCGAACCGCCGCGGAGCTGGTTGACCTGGTCGCCCGTCACGTCCCAGTTGAAGCCGATGCGCGGCTGCCATTGCTTGGCGCTTGTCGGTACCGCCGTGGTGTTGATGCCGAGGGCGTTCTGGATGTTCGGGTTGAGGCCCGGGCTGTCGGTGATGCCCGGCATGTCGAGGCGAACGCCCATCGTCACGGCGAGGTTGTTCGACGCCTGCCATTCATCCGACAGGTAGAAGCCGATGGTGCGGGCATGGAAGCGCGCGGCGCCGTCGGTATTGTCCAGCTTGATGCCCAGCGTCGCCGAGCTCGGCGTGTTGTTGATGAGCGAGTCGATCGTGCCGAACGTGAAGTTGCCGTACGAGTTCTGCGCGAACAGGTTGCGCACTTTATAGAACTCGTTCTTGGTGCCGAGCTCGAAGCGGTGCGAGCGCCACGGCAGCGTGATGTTGTCGCTCAGCTCGAGAATGTTCTGATCGAGCTCGTTGCCCTGCGACGAATTCTCGGTGCCGCCGGCGAGCTGGCCGGTGCCGCCGTTCGGGTTCGTCGTGCGCGAGATGACGACGAACGGCGCCGTGATCGGCGTGATGCGCTTGTCGCGGATCGTCGTGTACCCGGCGAGCAGCTCGTTCGAATTGCCGTTCGCGAAGTTCGTGAACAGCGTGGCCAGCCCGTTGTTGGTCTTCGACTGGAAGTTGTAGCCGTTGTTCGACAGGCTCACGCGCGTGTTGCTGCGGCTGAAGATGTCCTGCTGCGCGTTGACGTAGTTGTAGCGCGTCACGAGGCGGCTGTTCATCGGCAGATTCACGAAATCCAGTCGCGCGAACATGTTCGCGAGCGGATTGTCGTTGTTCACGATGGTGCCGACGCCAGGATCGGTGTAGCCGTACTTCGCCGAAGTGAAGACGTTGCGCAGGCTGTCCACGCCCTGCTGCGTTCCGGGCACGGCGGGCGTGAGGTTCGACGGCTGGCCGATGTACGGACCACTGGCCGGCGCCGATTGCTGCTGGAACTCGGGGGCGATCGAGAAGAAGAGGCGGTCGCTGATGATCTTGCCGCCGCACCAGAACCCTTCCTGCTTCTGGGTGAACGGCGCGCGACGCAGGTAGTCGACATTGCGCTCGAGCTTCTCGCTGCGGTAGGCGGCGGTGCCCGAACAGTGGAGATCGTTCGAGCCGCTCTTGGTCACGGCGTTCAGCAGGAAGCCGGAGAAGTAGCCCTGACGAACATCGTAGGGCGAGAGCAGCACCTGGTATTCTTTGATCGCTTCGAGCGAGATCTGCTTCGCACCCGCCTGGCCGCCGGGCTGGCCGGTGGAACCGAGACCGAAGACGTCGTTGGCGACCGATCCGTCGATCTGGATGGCGTTAAAGCGATTGTTCTGGCCGGCGCCGGAATTGCCGGGACCCTTCGTGGAGATCTGCGGCGTGAGGCCGACGAAGTCCGTGAAGTTACGGTTCAGGGTTGGGAGGCGAGCAATCGCCGAATCCGTCACCGTGGTCGAGACGCCCTTGTGCGACGGGGAGATCGTGGCGCTGGGTGTGGTCGAGACGATTTGAACACCCGCGAGCTGCGCGGCCTGCGTGCGGAGGTTGAAGTCGACGCGAAGGTTTTGCCCGAGCGACACGAACAGGCCGGCGCTGTCGCGCGGCGCGTACCCGATGCGGCGAATGGAGACCGTGTACGGTCCGCCGACCTCGAGGCCCTGCACGTAATAGCGGCCGTCGGCGCGGGTCATCGTGCCGGCGCGGGCGCCGGTGTTGCGATTGACGACCTGCACCTGCGCGCCTTCGAGGCCCTTGCCTAGTTCATTGAGGACGGTGCCACTCACGGCGGCCGTCGTGACGCCCTGCGCCGCGAGCGCATTCGCTTGGCCGACGAGCGCCGCGACCAGCACGGCACATCGCAGTGTCCAACGTGGGATGTTCATACGGTGGGGGATCCTTGTGGAGAGTGACGCCAATCAACGGCGTCGCCCGATTGCACCCGCGACTTCGGGAGTGGAGTGCGCGAGGGAAGTCGGAAAAATCGGTGTGCGAGTTCTCACTTGGCCGCACGGCTTGGTAACGGATGCGTCACCAGCGATGACGAGAGTGCGACGAAACGCTACACATGCGAGCGAAACAGCGAGCGCAATTTACGACTGGGACTGCCGCTTCGCGAGATTATTCTTGCGCGATTTTCTGCCACGAGGAACGTCGTATGTTGTATCCACGGCACGGCGAGATCGTTCGCAGTGCTCCGGCGGGTCATTGCCTGTCGCAGCGGGTTCGGTGGGCCCCCAACGCGGCGCATTCGGCCGGACGACTGCCGCTGGCGCATTCCGAGTTTAGATTTCCGCTGCGCCGCGGTTCCGGCGGTTTGACAGTAGATGAGTAACTCGCGTAAATTGAAGGACTTGGGAAGATTGGCTAGGTAGCTCAGTTGGTAGAGCAGCGGACTGAAAATCCGCGTGTCGGCGGTTCGATTCCGTCCCTAGCCATTGTTGGTAAGTCGTTGGAGCGACACAACTCGGCGAAGCGCGACGGCCACCCTCTCCGGTGGCCGTTCGTCTAGAAAAGCCCCCAAAAAGCCCCCACCGCGCGGCGGACCAAGCGTGTGATGGCTTCGCCTCGCGCCCGACGATTCTTGGCGGCGACGGGCGCTGTTGCGCGCTTGTTCACCATCGCTCCTCGGATCGATCTTGCTCGCCGCCTACGAGGCGGAGATTGAGGCACGCGCCGCATCATTTTTTGATTAGAGTTTACTAAACCCATTACCATTGGGCTTTTGCTTCGTCTCCGTTGCTGGGCAAGTGCTGACTAACCCGATTGCCGCACTCTGCGCCGTGGGCCGGTCTGAAAGAACGTCAAATCGCCAACTCAGGTTCAACATGACGCCAACGGACGAGCCGTGGGTCAATGAGGTTGTGTTAGAACTGCCTCATGAACCCCCGCGTCGCGGTGCTCCTTGAAAACCCGGCTACGAACATCCCTTCGTCGCGAAGGTGGTCCGACTCCGCGTTGTTCCAATCGCGAAGGTTCGTCCCGGCGCGGCTGACTCGCTGACTCTTCCAACGTATGAACTCGGCAGCGGTGACCTGCACAGGAGCGGCGCGGCTTTCTCAGGCAGCCGCGCTAAAGCATCGATCAGGGAGCAACTTTCTTCAGCTTCGATAGGAATTGGAGCAGCCGTAGGAGTTGGGCGTGAGGGGCGAAAGGTCTCTCGACCAAGCGCGGCCGACCCTCGAAAGTTTGGGTCGCAATTCCGATTCACGCCTTACCAGCCCGATGCCAAGGACAGCGACATGATGCACCGTATCGTCGTATCAGCGTAAGTATTTGATTAGTAAAGCGTTGCCGATACAAAGGCTGAGCGGAACTTATTGTCGAGATTTCCTGTATTGTCAGCTGTATCTTTGGGTGTATCTTTCCGTGTATGCTAATAACATCGGGGCATGGGATGACGGCTAACGCGCCCTTAACCAGTCCGAACAAGTTGGACAATGCGCCCCTTGTGCACACGGTGGCGCAAGTTCGGTTTTCGCCCGATCTGAAAATTTCCGAGGCTGTTCCCAACATCCAGGGCGACCTAAAGGGAATTGGATTCCCGCGTTTCGAGAAAAGCGAAGTTTCGAACATCGATCTAAGCTCCGGTGTTCCCAAGCTCGACCAACTCGACCGATGGGATTTCCTCACCCGTGATAAGAAGACCGGAGTCGCACTCACGCGCGACTTCGTCGTTCTTCAGACGAGCGCGTACGACACATTCGCGATTTTTGGCGACCTTCTACGTCAGGTTCTTGAGATTCTCGCGAAGTACGCACGAATAGACGTTGTAGAGCGTCTCGGTATTCGATACGTCGACTTGGTTCGCCGACAAAAAGACGAATCGTTCAAGGACTATTTGAAGCCAGGTCTCGTGGGATTTCCGTTCGATGAAGTTCATGGCGAGGAAATCATTGAATCCTTTTCCGCTGTCCAGTCGGTGGCCAAGCTAGCCGACAGTGCGTTGACAATTCGATGCCTCCAAGCGAACAACGGTCAATTTTTACCGCCGGATTTGGCCCCGACTGGGCTGCACTATGAAGTGGTGCTTGAGAAGGGAGAGTTGGTCGCAATTATCGACTCAGATCACTACGCGATGGTTGACATGGATTTTGGGCCAAAGGCGATCATTGAGCGACTTGACTCGTTGCATCAGCTCGCGAATAAGGCGTTTCGCTCTGCTGTTACCTCTCACGCGTTGAAACAATGGGGGGCGATCAATGTTCAATCTGTTTGAAGGGCTAATTGATTTTGCACTCTCTGCGACGGGCATCGTCTCGGCCACGGCCTCGTACGAAACGTCTACGGGAAGTCGAACCAACGTTCCGGGTCGGACGGGGCGCGCCGTTATGGCCTTGTCGCTCTTGTTAGCGGCAGGCACTGGGAGCCTTCCTAGCAAAGCGAACGCTCAGCCATCGACGAGTAGCCGAGTCGTAATCCAGGAAAGGCTAGCACGCCGAAACACTGAGACGCCCAGCGCGCCGTCAGTGGCGACCGAGGAAGTCTCGGTCGCGGGCAGACTGCGGACCGTGCAAGAACAACTTTCACTGAACACGAAGCAACTTGCGGATTCGATGCTGGTTGGAAGACCAGCAGTGTATGGTTGGTTGCAGCAGGGCATCACACCGCGGGAGGTTCAACAGATACGCCTGAAGGCGCTCTACGACATTGCGCGTGAATGGAGCGCATCCAACGACACTCCGGTTGGAAAGCTTTTGGTTGCTCCGTTGGATGGGGGCGAATCCCTCGCGATGCTGCTTCGGTCGGAGACGCTGGACCGCGAGCGGATCTCGAAGGTCTTCCGGAGTCTCGCAGCGACAGTTCAGAGAGCGAGCAACCAGCGACAAGCAAGTCGCTATAAGAGCGTCGCGAGCCTGATGCAAGAGAAGGGTATTAACGCGCCTAGCTCAAGCGTTCAGCGCCAGCGGCTCGACGAGCTGACTGATTTCTAGGATTCGAGGAACGACTAGTTGTGGACGACAGGTAGCGTGGCGAGCGACGACGAGAATGCAGAGAAAGTCCGAACGAACGGGTGGAGGCAGGGTGCTGTCATGCCCGCCTCCACCTTTGCATTCCTGTCGGAAAAGACCGGATTGGAGTTCACAGAAGGGAAGCACCTGCCGGTCCTCGTGGCGCAAGACTGCGATGTTGTCCATCCGCATTATTCGAAAGAACCAACTGTCGAAATTGTTCGGGGAACAATTCGAAAGAAGATCGACGGCAATCTAATGTTCGCGAAGAGTGGTCGACGTCTCCATTTAGAGTTTCTGCGCCACGATGGCGGCGCGCCGCTCGTCCTGGACCTGTCGATTCACGAACGACGGTCAATCGACCGCCGGTTTCTCGAAGACGCCAGACCAGATACAACGGTATCGATAACGGATGACGGGAAGCGGACGCTCGCAGGTTGGTTGGCAAAGCGTTATCGCCGCGACCCGTTTCCCGATTCGTTTGTCGAGCGAATCAAGACGCAACCGCAAGCCGACGCGCTTCGCGACCTCTTGAAAGAGTGGGGACGATCCGTCAGCGCGATCAGCCTCGCCCTCGACACGGACGAGGAGCTTCCCAGCTACACGCCATACCGCCTCGTCGTCTATGCGCTCGTCCCTGCGGAACTATATGACGCAAAGCAGGCCGAAGAGGAGCTCCAAGACGAATTCCAACCGCTCTTTGAGCAGGCACTGAAGGGCTTTCCTGGTCTTGACGTGACCGCAGTGATCGTCGTATCCGAAGGCGTATTCACGGTCGACGATTTCAAGAAAACGCGGCGGCTAGACTTTGATGACCTGAGCTTCCGCGAGCCTGACGCGCCTGAACCGGCCGAGTGACGATTCTCGCTCCCCCCGCCAAAGACTCGGTGCGGAGGCGAGATTGTCGCGAGCGTTTGAGATCTGAGCGATTTTTGGCGAAGCGCCGCGAAAATCGATCAGAAGTCGCGGTCGAGACAGACGATCAAGTGTGCCGGATTTTTGACCGGGAACCATCCTCCTCCCTGGGGACCGGCAGGGACACTCACAGCGCCCTGCTTAGCGCTGGCAGCCGACGCGTAGCCGACGAGGATGTACGGGGAAATGCAGTGAGCGTGCGAGAACCGACTGAAAATCCGCGTGTCGGCGGTTCGATTCCGTCCCTAGCCATTGGATACGTTGTACGTTGGATACGAAAGAGGCGCGGCCCCTGCCGCGCCTCTTTGTATTCATATGAACATTCTCGGAAGCGCTGCGTCCGTCATCCGCGCGCCATCGCCCCCGCGCCGTCGACCTCCGACGCCGCATGCGCCGCATCCGCCCGCCGCCGATGCACCAGCACCGGCGCGGACGACGCGCGCATCACCTTGTCGGTGACGCTGCCCAGTAACAGCCGCGAGACGCCGGTGCGCGCGTGCGTCTCCATCGCGATGAGATCCGCATCCAGCTCGTTCGCGATCTCGACGATCACCTTCGCCGGCGAAACGTCGTCGAGAATGCGTGTCGACGTCGAGATGCCGCGTGCGCGGATTCGGCGCGCGAGCTCCTCGAGGTGTTGCGCGACGACCGACTCCACGGTCGGCACCGTGACCGCCGTATCCATCGGCTCGGCGAGGTAGGCCACGGGCACCACGACGTGCAGCAGCACGAATTCCACGTCCGGCTCGCCTGCGACGGCAATCGCGTGCTCGATCGCCTCGTCATCGGCGCTGCTGCCGTCGAGCGGAACCAGCACGTGACGGAAGGGCGGCGCCGTTGTCTCGCGTGAACCCGATTGGGACGGTCGCACGAGCAGCACCGGCGTGTCGGAGTGCCGAACGAGCTCATTCGCCACGCCGCCGATCCATATACGGCTCAGACCGCCCTTGCCGTGCGTCGCCATGACGACGAGATCGGCGCGGCGGTCGGCGAGATGTTCGGCCAACGCTGCGGCGACGTTCATTCCCGTGAGGACCGTGGTGCTCACGCCCGCCGAGCTGTGTTCCTGTACCCACCTGGCGATGGAATCGAGGTAGCTCTGTTGCTCGCGCTGCAGGTCGGCGTCGAGCGCGGGATCGAGCGGCGGCGCGCCCTGGACCATGTACGGCGGAATCGCCTTGTGCACGTGTACGAGCTCCACCTCCGCTCGCTGGCGCTCCGCGATGCGAATCGCCAGTTGAAGCGGTTGCTCCCCGAACGGCGATCCGTCCAGCGGCACGACGATGAGTCTCAACATGGCCGGCGCAGCCTCGGTCGGGTGAGCCAGCAGGATGAGGCTCGACATGACCGGCGTCTGTCATCCAAACACGAACGCGCTGCCGGGCTTCATCCGACAGCGCGTGTCACGCAGCTAGTCGGCTCCGGCGTTGCTGCGCCAACGCTCGAGCTCCGCCACGCGAGCTTCGAGTCCGGCCACGCGGTCAGGCGCCGCCACTCCAACAGGCGACGGCACTGGTCCCGCGCGCGCGGCCCTGCGGCCGCTCGAACCTCGAGTAACCGTGACGTTTGCGGCCGAGAGCGAACCCGCGCCGGAGCCTCGTGCGATGCCGCGTCCCGCGAGCCGAGCGAATCCGCGGCCGAGTGGGCCGAGCCACACCAATCGAAACAGCCGCTCTCCCACGGGCATGCGAAACGGGCTTCGCAGCAGCAGCACCGCGCTGATGCCTAGGAGGATCGTTCCCGAGAAGATGAGGATGATGCCGGGTATTGGAGTCGCGTAACCACCGTCTCGCTGAATTCGGAACGACAACCCTCCGACGAACATCACCAACGCCGCGGCCAGCTCCACGACGCCCATGGCGATCGTGCGCCGCCGCACGCGCCGCGTTCGTTCGTCGCCTCGCAACTCGTCGCGCCGGCTCTGGCGCTCGGCTACAACAGCGGTGAGTCCGCGATGCACGTCGCCCGCGCTGAATCCGCTGCGTGCGAGACGCCGCGCCTCGCTGAACGTCTGCAACGCGCGCGTGAAGAACACGCCGACGAGCAGCAACACCGGCAAGAGAACGTCGGCGTTGCCGACGCCCTGCGCCATCTGCGAGCGAACGACGACGAAGCCCAGCAGA
Organism: Gemmatimonadota bacterium; assembly: GCA_028287235.1. Lineage (GTDB taxonomy): Bacteria > Gemmatimonadota > Gemmatimonadetes > Gemmatimonadales > Gemmatimonadaceae > JAQBQB01. Next base: position 90,483 of record JAQBQB010000026.1, read on the forward strand.
CCGCCGAAGATCAACACCATGGACAACGTGCCGGCCTCTTGCGCGAACAGGCGGATCGGCACGGGAATTTCCGGCGCGGCGAGCTGCGCCACGTCGAGCGCTTCGACGAGCGCTTCCGCGCGCTGAAAGCGCGCCGCCGGATCCTTCGCCAGGCAGCGGTCGATCGCCTCGGCGAGCGGCGCGGGGAGATCGGTGCGCAGCGTGCGCATCGGCGGCAACACCTCGGTGATCTGGCGGACGAACACCTTGCTGGTGGAATCCGCCGACATCGCGGCGCGACCGGTGAGCGCGAAATACGCCGTGAGCCCGAGCGCGTACAGATCGCTGCGTCCGTCGACGACGTCGCCCGTCGCTTGCTCGGGACTCATGTACTCCGGCGTGCCGACGACTTCGCCCACGCGCGTGAGCCCCGCGTCGGGGCCGGCGCCCGCGATGACGCGTGCGACTCCGAAATCCATGACGAGCGCGCGCCCTGTCGCCCGCTCGATCATGACGTTGTCGGGCTTGATGTCGCGATGTACGATGCCGCGACCGTGCGCGTAGGCCAGCGCGTACCCCACGTCTTGCAGCAGACGCACCGTTTCGCGCGCGGTGAGCGGACCGGCGCGCTTCACGCGGTCGGCGAGGCTCTCGCCCTCGACGAAGCCCATGACGTAGGCGACCACCGCGTCCGTCTCCTCGATCGCGTACACCGGAACGATGTTCGGATGGGAGAAGCTCGCAGCGGTTCGCGTCTCGCGGAGGAAGCGCTCGCGCAATGCGGCCTGCGACGCGAACTCCGGCGGCAGCACTTTGATCGCGACCGGACGGTCGAGGCGCAAGTCGCGCGCGAGATACACGGCGCCCATGCCTCCGCGGCCGAGCTCGCGATCGATGCGATAGCGGTCGGCCAATTGGACGCGAAGCTCGTCGACTGTGCTCATAGGTCGAGAGTATACGCTCGATCGCGCGCGCTCGCACTACTGGCTGCGCTGCGTGCCGCTGGGCTATTATGGCACCACGGCACGACTGGGACCGGGGGGCACCGGATGAGCGCTGACGAATACGTCGTCCTCGTCGATCGCGACGACGTGGCGGTGGGCACACAGGAAAAGCTCCGCGCGCACGTGGCCGGCGAGCTGCACCGCGCCTGCTCAGTGCTCGTGTTCAACGAGGCCGGCGAGCTGCTGCTGCAGCGCCGTGCCGCGACGAAGTACCACTCGCCGGGCCTGTGGTCCAACACTTGTTGCACGCATCCACGACCGGGCGAGCTCGCGTCGGACGCGGCGCGGCGCCGGCTCGGCGAAGAGCTGGGCGTGGACTGCGAGCTCGCGCCGTTGTTCACGTTCATCTATCGCGCGGACGTCGGTGCGGGACTCACCGAGCACGAATACGATCACGTGTTCGTCGGCCATTGCGACGCAACGCCACAGCCCGACCCCACGGAGGTGGGCGACTGGCGCTGGGAGTCGCTGACATCCATTCGGAGTGACGCCGCGCGCCATCCCGAGAACTACACGGCGTGGTTTCACGTGCTGCTGGAGCAGCCCGAGCTCCGCCGCCGGGTGGCGTAGAACGCATCGGCGTTTTCGCGCTAACTTCATGGCATGCATGTAACCGAAGCCATTCAGCAGCGCCGGTCGGTCAAGCGCTTTACCGACCGCCCCATTTCCCGGGCCGAGCTCGAGACCTTACTCTCCGCCGCGACGCTCGCACCGAATCACAAGCTCACGCAACCGTGGCGCTTTTACGTGTTGGGCCCCGAGGCGCGCTACGCCTACGGCCTGGCGCTGGGCGCGCGCAAAGCGAAAAAGATCGAGGACCCCCAGGCCGCGCGCACGATGCGCGAAAACGTCGCCAACGAACACCGCGCGCTGCCAAGCATGATCGCGGTCGCGATCGTGACGAGCGAGAGCCCGGAGACTTCGGAGGAGGACTACGCGGCGGTGATGATGGGCATCCAGAATCTCGCGCTCGCGGCAGTAGAGATGGGGCTGGGAACGCACATCAAGACTGGGGCGGTAATGAGCGATCCGGCGGCACGCGGGGCGGCTGGCGTCCGCGAAGGGGAGAGGATCGTGGCGGTAGTGAATGTCGGGGAGCCGGTTGAGATGACGCCGGCGAAGAAGAGGGAAGCGGCAGAAGCATTCACTACTTGGGTGGCGTAGGAAATCGGCTCGCTGCTGGGGGTTCGGTGCTCACGGCTCGCGACTTGGACTCGCTTTCCAGCTCGCAATGCCGTGCCGGGCGATTCGACCGTGAAGGCGAGTCCAAGCAGCGAGCTGTGAGCTAGCGAGCTGCCAGCAGCGAGCATCGGATTGCGCCGCGGTGCAGCCGATTGATGCCGCTCGGCGCAAGTGGGCGCGGTACGATCGCGCATGCGCGACTTCAAGAACCTCTTGGTGTGGCAGCGGGCGCACGCGCTCTCAGTGTCGATGCACGTGACGGCGCGCCGATTTCCGCGGAGCGGATTCGGCAACCTGAGATCGCAGCTCGAGCGCGCGACGGATTCCATTGCGACGAACATCGTCGAGGGCTGCGGAGCGGCGACTCAGAAAGAGTTCGCGCGCTACCTCGACATCTCGATCAAGTCGGCGAACGAAACCGAGCACCATCTATTGGCGGCTCGGGATCGAGACGCCTTGCCGGCCGAAGGGTGGCAGCCGCTGACTGCCGAATTGATCGAGATCCGCCGGATGCTCTACTCTCTGCGCAAGAAAGTCCTGCTCGACGCAGAAGGCTCGTGATACGCGAAGAGCTCGAAGCTGAAAGCTCGGTGCTCACAGCTCGCTGCTTGGACTCGCCTTCACGGTCCCAGCGCCAGCCGGAGCACCGCGATCTCAGACCCCGAGCCCCAGCAAAGAGCCACGAGCGCCGAGCTACGAGCCGTGAGCCTCTACTCAGCCGCCCCGACCCACGGGTCACCCGCCATCCACCCCTTATCCGGCGCGAAGAGAAATACCATTGCTCCCCCCGCCAACTTGGGCAGTAGCTCCTTCGCGCGCGCCGGCTCCATCGCCGGGCAACCCTCGCTGCGCCCAGCCCTGGTGGGCGTCACGTACGGTGCGCCGTGCGCAACCACGCGGCGGGCGAGGGCATTCGTGTTGAAGCCGTCCGACACACCCTGCAAGCGCAGACCGATCGAGCTGTACGGCTGGCCGCCGGTGTGGCCATGGAAGTCGTACGTCGCCTGCGTCAGGTAGAGACCGAGCGACGTCGCGGCGCTGTTTGGCGTGTTCGAGAACTTCGTTGGGACGCCGTACTGCGACGTCGACGAGCCGCGGCCGTGGGCGACGGTGAACGGACCTTCCACGATCTTTAGAGAATTCATATCGAAGACGTAGCCGCGCGGCGTCGTGCTCGGCAGGCCGTAGTCGACGAAGTAGAGATAGGGCTTCTTCACGTCGTTCGGGTGCGCCGTCTTGTACGCGAAATAGCTTCGAAACGCGTCGTCGAGCGCCTTGGGATGGCTGAGCTGCGCGACGGCGCCCGACAGTGCGCCCAGGGCGGCCTGGACGTTCGAGGCGAGTGTACTAGTCGAGGTCGTCACAGGGTCAGACGGCTTCGGCTTGCCGATCACGAGCGTGGTGGCCGCGGTAAGCACCGGACCCGACTGGTTGGCGCTTGGGACGAAGTGCGTACCCACAAGGGCAACGGCGGTCACGCCGAGTAGAACATTCTGGACGTATTTCGGTGGACGCATGCGCTTTCCTCCGCTGGGCTACGACATACATGGCGGTCTCGGGAGCAGGACGGGAGGCTCCGGGACGGCGTGCTCTATTGGGTTGGATCTAGAAATCTAGCAATGTGCTGGCGAGGTGTAAAGCGTTGCAGCATATAGTTTTACGGCTCTGCTCGCCACTCCGCGCACTCATCCGTTTGCAACCCGCTCATGAGGGCCTTTACCTTATACACCAGACCGGTGAAACAGGTGTTTTCCACGGGTTTCCGCTGGCCGACAAAAGCCCTCAACATTACGTTCGCCGCGCCGCGTCCCATTCCTCCCCCTTGAGTTCGTAAACCTCTGGAAGAACGCGGACCCCGAGTTCCAGCCAAAGGTGGCCGACGCGAAGCAACGGCTCGGGCGGCTGCGCGATCGCGAGGCCAAGTAGCGCTCAGAGACGCTCGAGCTCTTCGAGCTCGAGCCACTCGGCCTCGCTCTCCGGATCCTCGCGCACGCGGAACGGCGGCATCTCGATTCCTTCGTACACGTCGTCGAGCGAGAGCGCGCCCGTGAGGCAGGGAAGGGCCATGCTTCCCGTCGTGACGATCTCGTCGCGACGCCACTCGGTACCAACCGGGCGAGAGTACAGCGTGACGTGCCGCCGATCGTGTTCCGCGATGAGATACCCGCGCAGCGACGGGATCGCGAGGTACGCATCGAGCTTCTCGCCGCGATCGATACGGCGAGTGGTCCGCGACGTGACCTCGACGATCAGGCAGGGCTCGTCGATGAGCGTGGTATCGGCGGAGTGCGGTGCACAGGCGACGACGCAGTCGGGGTAGTACACCCGATCGTGCGCGGCGCGGACTTTGAGATCGATGATATACGGGCGGCACGCGCCGCCACGCGCGGCGATCCGTAACTGCGCGTGAATGTTCGCCACGATCGTGTTGTGCCGCGTCGTGGTGCCGGAGAGCGCATACGCTCGGCCGGCCACGAGCTCGTGGCGCACCGCCGATCCGTCTTCGAACTGCAGAAACTCCTCGATGCTCAGAGGACCAAGAGCCGGCGTCTTGTCGCGCATGGCCGAGCATACGCTCGGCGACGGCTGCTGGTCAAGCGATGCGTTGCTTTGGTACGAATGCAATCAATTGTAGAAGCCATCATCACGGAACTGACGACGGCACGTTCGGATACTTCACGCCGAGCTGCTGCAGGTATGTCTCGAACTTCGCCGGATCGTAGTAGTACTTTCTCATCTCGTCGCGATACTTCGCCATCTTGTCGGCGTTGAGCCAGATCGCCGGTTGATCGCTCGGCGCCATGAGCGGGCGATAGTGAATCGTCTTGGTCTGTACGTTGACGAAGTAGTCCTTCGCGTCGGAGACGAGCTTGGGCGCGAGGATCAGGTCGAGGAGCGTCATCGCCTGCACCTTGGCGCCAGCCACCACGCCTTTGTGCGCGATTGGCGTCGCCATCGCGATGCCGTCGGCCCAGTTGTGCCCCGGCGTCTCCGGAATGTTCGCCGGATAGTAGAGCGTGACCGAAGGCAGGTTCCAGGTGATGTCGCCGATGTCGTCGCTCCCAGTGCCGGTGCTCGCCTTCGCCGCCTCTTCCGGGGAGCGCAGGGGTGGAACGGTGGTGTGCAGCCCGCTGTCGGGTTGGCCCATCATGCGCTGGACGCCGCGCGCCATCGCCTGATCCTTGTCGTCCCACGCCGGCATGCCGACGCGCACGGCGTTGGCGTGCATCGCCTCGGCGATGGGCTTGTTGAAGTGCGGGCGCCATGCCGTGCCGATGACCTGAACCGTGTCGAGCGTGGTGAACGTCGACATCGCGGCGCCGCGTGCGATCTGCTTGGCGTCCTCGAACATCTTCGTCACGTGCTCGTAGTCGCGCTCACGGAAGTAGAACCAGATCGCCGCCGTGCTGGGGACGACGTTTGGCTGATCGCCGCCGTCGGTGATGACGTAGTGCGACCGCTGCACGGGCTCCATGTGCTCGCGGTGGAACTCCCACGAGTTGGCCATGTTCATCACGCCGTCGAGCGCGCTCCTGCCGCGCCACGGCGCGCCCGCCGCATGCGCGCTCTGGCCCTTGAACTTGAAGATCGCCGAGATGAGCGAGAGCGCCGGCTCGTCGCCCCAGGAGATGCCGAATTCGTCGCTCACGTGCGCGAAAAGATTCGCGTCGACGTCTTTGAACACGCCGGCGCGCACGTAGTACGCCTTGCTTCCGAGCTGCTCTTCGGCGACGCCGGGCCAGAGCATGATGGTGCCCGGGATCTTGTCGCGCGTCATGATGTCCTTCACCGCGAGCGCGGCGAGGATGTTGAGCGGGATGCCGCTGTTGTGTCCTTCGCCGTGCCCCGGCGCACCGGTGACGACCCAGTCGCGCGCCGCGGTGCCTGGCCGCTGGTTCGCCTGCGGAATGCCGTCGATGTCGGAGCCGAGCGCGATGACGGGCTTGCCGGTTCCCCATTTCGCGACCCAGGCGGTGGGGATTCCCGCGACGCCGCGCTCGATGGTGAAGCCGTTCTGAGCGAGGATGCCGGTGAGGTATTTAGAGGACTCGAATTCCTGCATTCCGAGCTCGCCGAAGGAGAACACCTGGTCGACCATCTGCTGGGCGAGCTTGGCCCGCCCGTCGATGGACCGGGCGATCTCGGCCTTCAGGCGGTCGAGGCGCGGGTCTTGGGGAGCTTGAGCGCCGAGGAGCGCGGGCGTCAAAAGGACGAGCGAGGCGAGGCGGAGGGTGCGCATGAGAATGGGCTATGAGGTTCGCCGAACATACGACGCCGGTCGTGGCGCGTAAACAGCACCGCGTATAGCCGGGCCACTCGCCGCCGCCTAGATTTTCGCCCGTCCTCGTTGCGTCCTTCCCGGGAGAGAATCATGCGCTCGTTCGCTCGTTGCTGCTTCTATATGATGGTCGCCGTCGCCCCGGCGATTCGTGCTCAGGTTCCAACGCTTCCGAGCGAGACCCCCGCCAAGCTCGTACCCACCAACGCCGGCTTCGACTACGCGCGCCGCGAGGTCATGATCCCCATGCGCGACGGCGTCAAGCTGCACACCGTCATCCTCGTACCCAAAGCGGCGAGCGGCGCGCCGCTGCTCATGACGCGCACTCCGTACGACGCCAACGCGCTCACGACGCACGCCCAGAGCATGCACCTCGCGCCGGCGCTCGTCGGCTACGACAACGCGCTCGACGTGATCATCGGCGGCGGATACATCCGCGTGGTGCAGGACATCCGCGGCAAGTACGGCTCCGAGGGCGACTACGTGATGAACCGCCCGCTCCATGGCCCGCAGAATCCCACGAGCGTCGACGAGTCGACGGACACCTACGACACCGTGGACTGGCTCGTGAAGAACGTACCCGAGTCGAACGGCAAGGTCGGAATATTAGGAATCTCATATGACGGCTTCCTGCCGCTCATGGCATTGGTCAATCCGCACCCGGCGCTCAAGGTGTCGGTGCCGATGAACCCGATGGTCGACGGATGGATGGGCGACGACTGGTTCCACAACGGCGCGTTCCGCCAGCAGAACATGCCGTACATCTACGAGCAGGAAGCGACGCGCGACAACAGCGCGAAGTGGTGGACGAGCCACTTCGACGACTACGACATGTTCATGCAGGCGGGGTCCGCCGGCGAGCTCGGTCGGCTCCGCGGACTGGAGCAAGTCGGCTTCTGGAACAAGATCCTCGCGCATCCGTCGTACGACGCGTTCTGGCGCGAGCAGGCGATGGACAAGATCCTCGGTGCGATGCCGCTGACGATTCCCGTGATGCTCGTCCACAGCCTCTGGGACCAGGAAGACATCTACGGCGCGCCGGCGGTGTACCGCGCGATCAAGCCGAAGGACACAAACAACGACAAGGTCTTTCTCGTCATGGGACCGTGGCACCACGGCCAGGAGATCGACGAAGGCAGCTCGCTCGGCGCGCTGCGCTTCGAGACGAATACTTCGCGCACCTTCCAGCGCGAGGTGCTGTTGCCGTTTCTGAACCAGTATCTGAAGGACGGTGCGCCCAAGGCGAACGTCGCGCCGGTGACGGCGTACGAGACGGGCACGAACGTGTGGCGCCGGCTCGATGCGTGGCCCGCGGCGCAAGGAACTACGCCGCTCTACCTCGAGCCGAATCTCAAGCTCGGCTTCGCCGCACCGGCTGGCGGCGCGGCATTCGATGAGTACGTGTCCGATCCGGCGAAGCCCGTGCCCTTTCGCGCGCGCCCGAGCCAACCGGTGGGGTACGACAACGGCCTGACCTGGCCGCAGTGGCTCGTCGACGATCAGCGCGAGGCGTCGGGAAGACCGGACGTGCTGGTGTACGTGTCCGACGTGCTCACCGATCCGGTGAAGATCGGCGGCCAGCCGATCGCGAATCTCGTCGCGTCGACGAGTGGCACGGATGCCGACTGGGTGGTGAAGCTGATCGACGTCTACCCTGATGAAGTCGCGGGCCAGGCGGCGATGGGCGGCTACCAGCTCATGGTGGCCGGCGACATCTTCCGCGGCCGGTATCGCGAGAGCTTCGAGACGCCGAAGGCGATCGAGGCGAACAAGCCGCTCACGTACAAGTTCGCCCTGCCCACGGCGAACCATGTCTTCCTGCCCGGGCACAAGATCATGGTGCAGGTGCAGTCGAGCTGGTTTCCGTTGTACGACCGAAATCCGCAGACCTTCGTGCCGAACATCTTCTGGGCGAAGCCGGGCGATTACAAGAAGGCCACGCAACAGATCTATCATGCGCCGGGTCAGGCGAGCTTCATTGCGTTACCGGTAGTCCGTTAGGAGTGCGGCGCGCGCGGAGGGATGGAACAAGGAAAACCGAACAATAAACTGCACATGAAACGCCAATGAGCGGCAATGAGTTCTGTGGTTGGACGACAGAGCTCCCGCCGGATCGATTGCAATCGATTGCAGTCATGCGAAATTCTTTGGTTCCGCTCGTCCATGCGCTGCGAACAGATTGCGTCATGGCGCTACACCTGCCCGCCCACGGATTGCTTCACTCGATCGTGGGGGCATTCTACTCCGTATACAACTATTACGGGTATGGATTCGTCGAGTCGGTTTACTGCGGCGGGATGGAGTACGAGCTCACCGACCGCGGGCATCATGTCGCACGAGAAGTAGCGATCGCCATCGAATACAAAGGCCGCCATGTGGCCTGGCAGCGAATCGATATGCTCGTCGACGGAAAGGTGATCGTCGAAATCAAGGCGACGGAGCTGCTTCCGCCGTACGCCAAGCGGCAGCTCGTGAACTATCTCCGTGCCACACCCATGAAGACCGGACTCCTGCTTTATTTCGGACCGCGCGCCAGGTTCTGGCGCATCATGGACGTAACACGAGCGATCGGAGGCGAGTTGGAACCAAGAAAAGAACAATAAAAAGCGGATGAGCTGCAATTAGCCCCATGAACCGGTCGTCGCCATGGCACGGAATCAATTGCACTTCATTGCAGTTGATTGCTCTTCATGTTTTCAGCTTGGTTCGAATTGTCCATCGCGTGTCCAAACGCCAAGCTACCGCCCGCATGCTCGCGGTAGCAGCTTTCGTGGATGTCCATCCGTCGCAAATACCGCCCGCAATCCACAACTGACCAACGCTCGCCCGACGAACGTCTCGAGGCGCTGGTGCGCGAGCCGAATCTCAACCGCGCGGAGCGAATGATGGACCGCATCCGCGACGATCTCGATCTCACGCCGGAGCCCGGCCCGTGGATCGCCGCGGCGCGCTCGCTCAGCGAGCGGCTGATCATCAGCGAGAATTCGCTGTACCACCTCGTGGAGATCTTCACCGAGTGTGTCGTCTTCGCCGCAGCGATCACCGATGCGGAGCTGGTGCGGATCGGGTCAGAGTTGCGTGACCTCGAGCGCGCGCATGGGCTGCGCGAAGGCGAGACATGGCATGTCGACGACGCGCCGCCCGAATGGCGCGCATTGAGCGAGCGTTGGAGCAACCGCGCCGATGCAGTCGTGGCGGCGCGGCTGCGAGAGCTCGGCCACCCCGATATCGCGGCGGTGCTCGAGCAGAGCCGAAGCGAGTTCGAACGCCGTGCGGAGCAAGGCGAAATCGATCTTTGGGGTGAGAGCGAAGAACTCGACCAACGATGAGATCGGCCGCGAGTTAGGGCGCGACGTCGATCGGCAATGAACGGCAATTCGAGTTCATTGCCGTTCATTGCCATTGCGACTCGGTTCCAACCGTCAAATGCGCGGTCCGGCAGTTGACTATCCGGCCTCCGAGACGGCGCCTAAGTTAGGCGCGTCCCCTACCCAAGGATTGCCAGGATGATCAAGCTGAGCGTACTCTATCCGAACTCGGATGGCGCTTCCTTCGACATCGACTATTACCGCGCCAAGCACTTGCCCCTCATTCAGCAGCGATGCGCCGGCGCCTGTACGCGCGTCGCAATCGATGAGGGACTGGGCGGCATCGCGCCTGGTTCGCCGGCGCCATACATCGTCATCGGTCACCTGTACTTCGACTCGCTCGATTCGATGCAGACCTCGTTCGGCCCGCACATGGCCGAGGCCGTGGCCGACATACCGAACTTCACCAACGTTCAACCCACGATCCAGATCAGTGAAGTCGTGATGTAGTACGTCTCGCGCCACGAACTACCAGCTACGAGCCAACCCGCCTCCCGGACCCTTCGATGCCCCGCCGTCTCGTCGTTCTCTTCCTCGCCCTCTCCGTCGCGATCCCGGCCGCCGCCCAGTCGCCTTTCGCCTCCGTCAAATGGCGCTCGATCGGTCCGGTGAACACCGCCGGCCGCATCGACGACATCGCCGTGGCGCGCATTCGCGGTGAGCCCGACGCGATCTATGTCGCCACGGCAAGCGGCGGCCTCTGGAAGAGCGCCAACAACGGCGTCTCCTTCTCGCCGATCTTCGACGGCGTCGATGCGATGATGTCCATCGGCGCGGTGGCCGTCGCACCATCGGCGCCGACCACCGTGTGGATCGGCACCGGCGAAGCGAACACGCGCCAGAGCTCGAGTTGGGGCGACGGCATGTACAAGAGCACCGACGGCGGAAAGACCTGGGCGAACATGGGGCTCAAGGACACGAAGTCGGTGGGACGGATCGTGATCGATCCGGCGAACGCCGACGTCGTCTACGTCGCTGCGGGCGGCCACCTGTGGGGACCGAACGCCGAGCGTGGCGTGTTCAAGACCGCCGACGGCGGCAAGACGTGGAGCAAGGTGCTCTACGTCGACGAGAACACGGGCGCCAACGACATCGTCATGGACCCGGCGAATCCGCAGACGCTGTACGCGTCGACCTATCAGCGCCAGCGCCGCACCTGGGGCTTCAACGGCGGCGGCCCGGGCTCCGGCATCTACAAGACGATCGACGGCGGCGCCAACTGGACCAAGCTCACCGCCGGCCTGCCGGCGGGCGACAAGGGACGCATCGCGCTGTCCTTGCACGCGAGCGATCCGAAAGTCGTCTTCGCGACGGTCGAAGCGCGCGCCGCGGATGCCGGCACCTACCGCACGGTCGACGCCGGCACGACGTGGGAGAAGGTATCGTCGCTCAACACGCGGCCGAACTACTTCTCGCAGATCCGCGTGGACCCGCGCGACCGCGAGCACGTCTACCAGCTCGGCTCCAACCGCGGTTTCTACTTCTCTAATGACGGCGGCAAGGCCTGGACGGAGCTGTTCAGCAACGTCCATGGCGAGGATCACGCGCTGTGGGTGGATCCGGACAACGGCAACCATCTCATCATCGGCGGCGACGGCGGCGTGTCGATCTCGTGGGACCGCGGCCGCACCTGGGATTTCCGACGCAACATGCCGCTCGGCCAGTTCTATGAAGTGGACGTCGACCAGAGCGTGCCCTTCCGCATCTGCGGCGGCCTGCAGGACAACGGCGTGTGGTGTGTGCCGAGCGCAGTCAGAGACCGCAACGGCATCGCGGACCGCGACGCTTGGAACATCGGCGGCGGCGACGGCTTCCACGCGCACTTCGATCCCGCGAACAACAACATGGTGCTCCAGTCGTCGCAGAACGGCAACGCGGCGTGGGTGAACATCGAGACGCTCGAGCGTCAGGGCACGCGTCCCGGTACGGGCGATCGCGCAGCGGCTCCGGCGGCGGCCGCCGAGGGTGCACTCGGTGGCCCAGGAACCGGCGGCGGTCGCGGCGGCTATCGCTGGAACTGGGACACGCCGATCATCGTCTCGCACCAAAATCCGAAGACGTGGTACATGGGTGCGCAGATGCTCTTCAAGAGCACCGACCGCGGCTCGAGCTGGCAGAAGATCAGCGGCGACCTCACGCTCAACGTCAATCGCGACACGCTCAAGATGATGGGCAAGGTCGTGCCGGCCGACGCGCTGTCGCGCCACGACGGCCAAACGAGCTACGGCTCGCTCACGTCGATCGGCGAATCGCCCGTGAATCCGCTCGTCGTCTACACCGGGAGCGACGACGGACAAGTGCAGCTCACGCGCGACGGCGGAAAGTCATGGACCAACATCACGAGCAAGATTTCCGGCGTGCCCGATCAGACGTACGTGAGCACGGTGCTCCCCTCGAAGTACAAGGCCGGCCGCGTGTACGTGACGTTCGACGGCCATTACTCCGACGACTACAAGCCATACGTGTTCGTGAGCGACGATTTCGGCGCCACGTGGCGCTCGCTGTCGGCGGGCTTGCCCGAGACCTCGGTCAACCGCATCCGCGAGCATCCGAAGAATGAGAAAGTGCTCATCCTCGCGCACGAGCGCGGCGTGCACGTCTCGAACGACGGCGGTGCGACGTGGAGCTCGCTCGCGACGAACATGCCCACAGTCTCGGTGGACGACGCGGTGTTCCAGGAGCGCGACAACGCGCTCGTCGTCGGCACGCACGGGCGCGGCATCTGGGTGCTCGACGACGTCGGGCCGCTCGAGACGCTGACGCCCAGCGCCGTCGCCGCCAATGCGACGCTGCTGCCCATCGCGCACGCGCGACTCATGAGCACACATTCACCGCAAGCCTGGTATGGTGCGGGCGAGTTCTTTGCGCCGAATCCGGAGTGGAACGCGGTGATCGCGTACAACCTGCGCGACGCAGCGAGCGGACAAACAGAAGTCGCCGTGATGGACGCGCAGGGGAAGGTCATCAGAACCCTCAAAGGTCCGGTGCTCAAGGGCGTGAACCGGGTCGTGTGGGATCTTCGGTACGCACCGCCCGTCGATTCAGCCAACGTACCGGTAGCCGGCGGTCGCGGCGGCGGTGGTGGTCGCGGTGGTCCGCCGGCAGCCGTGCCGGTTGGATTCCCCGCCGGCGGCGAAGGCGGCGGTGGACGTGGCGGTGCGCCGCTCGGACCAACGGTGTTGCCGGGTCGCTACTCGGTGCGCGTAACCGTGCCCGGGGTCGCGCCGCCGCTCGCAAGCACCATCGTGGTCGAAGGCGATCCGCTGCCGAAGTTCACGGTGGCCGACCGCGCGGCGCGCCAGGCTGTCTTGATGAAGATCTACGATTGGACCAAGTCGCTCGGCAACGCCCGCATCGCGGCGCGTGCCCTCGTGGCGCAGCGGGATTCGATCAAGGCCGACCTACATGGCGACGCGAGCGCCGATTCGCTCAACGCGCACATCGGCCGCACGGCCGCCGACGTGGACCGAGCGCTCACCGCGGTGAACGCGCAGCGCGCGCCGGTCGAAGGATGGAGCGGGTTGCCGAGCATCGACCAACGCGCGGCTACCGATCACGCCATCGAGGACGCGCGGAAGGCCGTTGCCGATGTAAATCGGTTGATCGCCACCGACGTGCCGGCGGCCTACAAGCTTGCCGGCAAGAAGGAGTGGCCGCGAAAAATCAGTCTCGTTGCCGCGCCGCCGCGCTGACCCGGGTATGACGCATCGCCGGCTCGGAATTGTGCGGTGAGTGTGGAGTGCAGTAGCGACAATCCGTTCCAAACCCTTGCGCCAAAACCATTGCATAGGCATCTTCGCGGCCCGCTCGCGTAAACATTCAATATTGTGATGGCCGTCACCTAGCTCTGATTCTCCGAGCATACTCAGCTCGCAGCACTCCCTCGCCCGCCGCGCGATCATCGCGTCGCGTGGCCGCAACCCATCCCATGACTGCTCCACCCTCGACGGCTACCCGCCGGGGTGTTTCACGCGTCCGGAGGCGACCGCCTCCGGCAGCTACTGCTTTGCCCCCAACCTTGTCGACGACGACAACCTCCGGAGGACGTTTGACCCCGTTCCACACAGCAACCCGTAAGACCGTCGCCGCGCTGCTCGCGGCGTTCACGATCGCCGGCTGTTCGCGCGACGCGACCGCTCCAATCGCATTGCAAGACACGCCCGAAAATGTCGAAGTTCGCGACAACGTCGTCTTCACGCCGTCCGGTGCCGTATTCCCGGTCTCGGAGTGGAAGACCATCGACCACGCGCTCTACCTCATCCCAGCGGAGCTCTCCGCGGCGAAGACCCAGGCGACCGTGCTCGATCGCGCCACCGGCGCGCTGCGCTCGGTCGTCGGCATCGCTTCTTCCTATAGGATCCTCTGCCACACCAACGCCGCGGTCTGTAACCAGATCCCCGCCCTCGTGCCGGGCGCGCTGATCACGTTCTGGAGCGACGCGCAGTGGGCAAGTGCCACGGTCGCGAGCTTCTCGCAGTTCAACATGATCTACATCAATGACGCCGCGAACACGACGCCCGCGATCGTCAACTCCAAGGCCACCTGGGTGCAGGCCATCACCGGCCGTGTCGCGCTCACGAGCGTGCACTACGAGCATTGCAACGCCGGCAGCCCGGGTACCGGGCCGTGCATCGTTCTCAAGGGCTCGACCAACTGGATCGTCGGCGGCACCGGCACCGGACTGCTCTCGTCCACGCAGCCGTCCGTCGGCAACTGGCTGCCGACCACCGGCGTGTTCGCCGGCGTGACGTACGGCGTCAACGGCGGCGGCTTCGATCTCGTGCACGTCACGGATCCGGGCCATGCCACCATGGCCGGATCCAGCGATGCCTCGCTCTCCAACTTCTCGCAGAGCGCGCACAGCTACTTCGCCGGCATCGGCAGCTTCACCGAGGTGGCCACGGTCTGCAAGACGCAGGGCGCCAGGTACCCCGGCACCTGCGCGGGCGGCTTCGCGCCGAACTTCCTCGTCACCTCGGTCGCCATTCAAGACCAGGACGGCGACGGCGTGCCCGACGCGACCGACAACTGTCCCACCGTGTCGAACGCCGACCAGCTCGACGCCAACCACAACGGCATCGGCGACGCATGCGAGTCCGCGCCGCAGGTCACGCTCGTTCCGCTCGCGACGACCGTTGCTTCCGGAACGCCGGTGACGTTCACCGCCACCGCGACCGATGCCGACAACACCCAGGCGCAGCTCACCTACGAGTGGCGCGTGAATGGCATCGTGCAGCCGGCGACCACCACCACGTTCACCACGACGATCTCGGCCACCACCACGGTGCGCGTCACCGTGCGCGATCCGGGGAGCCTGTCCGGCTTCGCCGAGTCGGTGATTTCCGTGATCACGAACCGCGCGCCGACGGCGTCGTTCGGCAGCCCGTTCTCGGGCAACGAAGGCCAGGCGATCACCGTCGTCGCGACCGCGGCTGATCCCGACAACGATGCGCTCACCTACAAGTGGGACATCAACGGCGACGGCGTCATCGATTCCGTGAAGACCACGCCGGAGATCTCGCTCACGTACGGCGACCAGGGTACGTACAGCCCCAAGCTCACCGTCGACGACGGTAAGGGTGGCTCGGTAGTCGTCACCGCCACCGTGAACGTCGCGAACGTCGCGCCGGTCATCGCGTCGCTCAGCCCCGTCGTTTCCGGCCCGCTCGGCCAGAGCTTCGCGCTGTCCGGCACGTACACCGACGCCGGCAGCGCCGACGGTCCGTTCACCACGACGATCAACTGGGGCGACAACACCGCGCCGCAGACGGTGTCGTCGGCAACGCTGTCGTTCGCCGCGCCGCACACCTACACCGCGGTCGGCAGCTTCACGATCGCCGTGACCGTGACCGACAAGGACGGCGGCACGAGCGCGCCGATGACGACCACCGCGTCCGTGACCGACGCGACTCCGCCGGTGGTGACGCCGGTCGTGAGCGGCACGCTTGGACAGGGCGGCTGGTACACGGGTGACGTGTCCGTCACCTGGACCGCGGCCGACCCGGAGACGGGCATCTCGACGAAGACGGGTTGCGACGCCACGACGCTGTCGAGCAACACCAGCGCCGCCGGCACGACGTACACCTGCACGGCCACGAACGGCGCGCAGCTCTCGACCACGGCCGCGGTCACCGTGAAGCGCGACGCCGATGCGCCGGTCATCACGGGCGCGGTCAACGGCACCGTGGGCACGGACAACTGGTTCACGAGCGACGCGCTCGTCAGCTGGAACGTGTCCGACAACGAGTCGGGTGTCGCCAGCTCCACGGGCTGCTCCGCGACGACCGTGTCGCAGAACACCGCGGGCACGACCTTTACCTGCACGTCGATCAACGGCGCGGGCTTGTCGGCCACCAAGACGCTCAGCATGAAGCGCGACGACAGCAAGCCGGTCGTCACGCCGGTGGTAACGGGCACGCTCGGCGGCGGCAACTTCTACACGTCGAACGTCGGCATCTCGTGGACCGTCTCCAACCTCGGTCCGTCGAGCGCCACCGCGAGCTGCGCTGCCTCCACCCAGAGCAGCGACACGCAGGGTGCGCCGTTCTCGTGCACCGCAACGTCGGGCGCGGGCATCGCGACCACGGGTTCCATCACCATCAAGCGCGACGCCTCGCCGGCGACGATCGTTCCCACCGTCAGCGGCACGCTCGGCAACGGCGGCTGGTACGTTGGTGACGTGAACGTCTCGTGGGCGGTGAACGACGGTACGTCGGGCGTCGCATCGACCACCGCGGGTTGCTCCACCGTCACGACGACCAGCGACAACAGCGGCACCACGTACACCTGCTCGGCGGTGAACGGCGCCGGTTTGCCGTCCACGCAGAGCGTGAGCGCGAAGCGCGACGCCACGAAGCCGGTAATCGGCTACACGGGCAACGCGGGCAGCTACACCGTCGATCAGGCGGTCGCCATCACCTGCTCGGCGACGGATGCGATGTCGGGTATCGCGACGAAGACCTGCGCCAACGTGTCAGGCGCTGCGTACGCGTTCACCCTCGGCTCGAACAGCTTCACGGCGACGGCGCAGGACAACGCCGGCAACGTGAACTCGGCCATCGCGACGTTCACCGTGACCGTCTCGCAGGGCAGCCTGTGCAGCCTCGTCGAGCGTTGGGTGTCGAACGCCGGCGTCGCCAACTCGCTGTGCGTCAAGCTCCAGCATGGCAGTTATGATGCGTTCCGCAACGAGCTGTCGGCGCAGTCGGGCAAGAAGATCTCGGACGCGAATGCGGCAATTCTGCTGAGCCTCGTGAACGCGCTCGATCGGTAGGCTCGACGCTGGCAAAGTCGAGGTAAAACGAAGGGCTCCGGTTCGCCGGAGCCCTTTTTTTCTGTCTGTCGTTTCACGCCCAAATTGGTCTATCGCAGCGGCTCCGTGCCCTCGCTGAGTATTCTCAAATACTCCGCGTAGCTGAACAGGCGATTCCGTTTGCGCCCGGTCACTTCACTCACGATTCCGACCTCCCCCAGCGCGACTAGGGCCGAGTTCACCGCGGGTATCGAAACACCGCTCAGTCGCGCGAGGAGAGTCGCCGACGCCAACGGCCGCTGCTGCAACGCGTGGTGTACGCGCAACGCCGATCCGGCGATCCGCTTGATGCCGCGAATGCGCTCCGCGTCCTCTCGCGCGCGTTCAACGAGCCGTTGCGCGGTCGTCACGGCTCCTTTGGCGCTCTCACGCACTCCCTGCGCAAAGAAGCCGAGCCATTCTTCCCAGTCGCCTTCGCGGCGCACGCGGTCGAGCAGCGAGTAGTATTCCGCGCGATGCTGTTTGAAGAACAGGCTCACGTACAGCAGCGGCTCCCTCAGCACTCCTTCGGAACAGAGAAGCAGCGTCACGAGCAGGCGGCCGACGCGACCGTTGCCGTCGAGAAAGGGGTGGATCGTCTCGAACTGCACGTGTGACAGCGCCGCCTTCACGACCGGCGGCGTGCGTTCAGGACGGTCGTGGATCCATCGCTCCAGGCTACCCATGCACTCCGCGAGATACTCGGGCGGCGGCGGAACGAAGGCGGCGTCGCCAGGACGTTGTCCGCCAATCCAATTCTGCGATCGACGAAACTCGCTTGGCTGCTTTTCCGCACCGCGTCCCTTGGCGACGAGAATCCCGTGAATCTCGCGAATCAATCGATTCGAGAGCGGAAAACCGTCGCGAATGCGGGCGAGTCCGTGCTCCAATGCCGCGACGTAGCTCGAGACCTCCGTAACGTCATCGAGCGGCACCCCGGGCAGCTCGTCAGCCTCGAAGAGCAACAGATCGAACAGCGACGACTGCGTTCCCTCGATCTGGGACGACAGCACCGCTTCCTTGCGGACGTACATGTATAGAAAGAGATGCGTATCCGGCAGCAGCGTGGTGACGCTGTCCAAGCGTCCGAGTGCGAGCAACGCCGCGTCCAGCTTGTCCCGAAGCGCCGAGTCGACGGCAAGCGCCGGCGATGGAGGAAGCGGATTGGGAAGGAACGCCTTCGCTGTCTCGCCTCCGACGGTGGAGATCGTCAGCATCCGACCTGTAGGCCCGCGCTTCATTCGTGGGAGTCGCTAGTAAACGGAGTTAATTAACGAGCTACGTTAATTAAAGATACTGCCTAACGTTAATTAAGGCTAGTTGAGCATACTGGTTCCGAACGGCGCACGGCCAGCCCGCGTAGTCAGTAGAGACGACAGCAATCGTCGCTGCAGTCGACGGCGCAGTTCCCTAAGACCTTATCCAGTGAAGACTTCCGTGACCTATCGACTCGTCGCACACACGGCTCTGTCCGCCCTCGCGCTAGCCGTGACGACACCGGCGCTCGCCCAGCAGACCTGTCCCGCCGTGACCGGCGCGACCATGCCCCTGACCTACCGCGGCGGCCCAACCGTCGCCGCCATCACCCCCTGCGACCTGATGACGCGGCTCTACATCTACGCCGCCGATTCCATGCGTGGACGCGAGGCCGGCACCCCCGACGCCATTCGCGCCACCGCCTACCTCGAGCGCGAGGCACGCCGGCTGGGCCTGAAGCCCGCCGGTGACAAGGGCACCTACTTCCAGTATCTCCCCGTCACCGCGCGCGTGGTCACGGCGGCGTCGACGATCACAGCGGGATCCAAGGTCTTCCACGCCAACAAGGATTTCGTCGTCAACGGCGCGACCGCCGACAAGAAGGTGTCGGCCGACGTGATCTTCGGCGGAACGATGGGCGACACCGTGAACGCGCTCTCGGCCGACGCCGTGCGCGACAAGATCGTGGTGATGCTGCCGGGCGCGGGCGGCGGCCGCGGTGGATTCGGTGGACGGGGCGGCAACGGGGCGAACAACCCGCTCGGCGGCGCGGCGGCGATCGTCACCGTGAACGCAGCGCTTCCGCGCGCGCGCTTTCAGCCGACACTGAACGACACGATGCAGAACGAAGGGCGCGACGCCTACGCCGCGGCGCATCCGTCGAACGGTCCGCAGGGCAGAGGCGGCCGCGGCGCCGGCGCGGGCAACGCGCTCAACGTCACCGTCACGCCGCAGGTCGCCGCGGAGCTGCTCGGCAAGCCGGTCGACCGCGCGTCACGCGGCGACACCGGCGGCTCCGCGACGCTCGACGTCCATGTGCAAACCGTGAATGAGCCGACGCGCAACGTCGTCGCGATTCTGCCGGGCACCGATCCCAAGCTCAGGAACGAGTACGTCGTGATCGGCGCGCACTCCGATCACATCGGCATCTCCGGCACCACGCCCGTTGTGGAGCACGATTCGCTCAAGGCGTACAACATGGTCGCGCGCGTCGAAGGTGCCGACACTCGCACCGCGACGCAGCCGACCGCCGAGGAGTGGACGCGCATCAACGCGATCAAGGATTCGCTGCGGAAAGTCTATCCGCCGCGCCTCGACTCGATCAGCAACGGCGCCGACGACGACGGCACGGGCTCGGTGTCGATCCTCGAGATCGCCGAGGCGTTCGCGAAGGGCCCCGTGAAGCCGAAACGGTCGCTGATCTTCATCTGGCAGATCGGCGAGGAGAAAGGACTCTGGGGCTCGCAGTGGTTCACGAACCATCCCACCGTGCCCCTCGACTCGATCGTCGCCGATCTCAATCTCGACATGGTCGGCCGCGGCGAGGCGACGGACGCCACCGGCAAGAACAAGGAGAACGCCGAGCTCACCGGCGCGCCGAACTATCTCCAGCTCGTCGGCTCACGCCGCCTCTCGACGGAGCTCGGCGACATCGCCGAACAGGTGAACCTCACGCAGCCCACGCCGTTCAAGTTCGATTATTCCATGGATGCGAACGGGCATCCGCAGAACATCTACTGCCGCAGCGATCATGCGAACTACGCGCGGTACAACATTCCCGTCATCTTTTTCACAACGGGCGGGCATGCGGACTATCACCAGGTGACCGACGAGCCGGAATACATTCGCTACCAGCACATGGCGAACGTCGACAAGCTCGTGTTCGACATCGCCGTGAAGGTTGCCGATCTCGATCATCGCGTGTCAGTGGACAAGACCAAGGCGGACAGTCCGTTCGCGAGGTGCCAGCAGTAAGTCTCGCGTTCTAGAGGTGTCGCGCGGCTCGCTGCTCTGGGCCAGTGGAACTCTAGCTCATAGCTGTCAGCTCGTGACTCACGGCTCGCTGCTGGGGCTCGCCGTAGGCATCGCGATGCCTCGGGCCGAGCCCCAGCAGCGAGCCGTGAGCTCCGAGCTACCAGCTCCGAGCTCACGAACCGCTAGCGCTTGATGCGCAACCGGTACGCCCCGCTCGCATCCACCCCGAGCAGCTTCACGCTGATTCCACTCACCGAATCGGTGTACGACGAGATGTCGTTCGCTCCGAGCCCGTACGTCGCATCGGCGAACGCCCCGCACTTGGTGTACAACGGCCCGCTGTTCGTCGCGCGCGACGCGCGAATCTTGCCGACGTTCACTCCGCTCGCCGCGGACGCGTCGACGTCGTAGATCAGCACGCCGGTGGAGCAGAGCCCCGCGTCGATCCCCTGGTTCGACCGCACCTCGATGACGACCGCGCGGCTCGCGTCGAGCGGAAGTGCGACCATCTTGATTCCACCCGCGACCTCGAGCGGCTGCACCACGACTTCTTCGCCGCCGGTGCCTTCGATGCAATCGACCTGACTCGCGTCGAGGAAGCCGAGCTTGCGCTTCTCCCACGCCAGCGTGTGTCCCTGCACGAAGATGTTCGACATGATGGACCACGCGCCGAAGTTCTGGAACTGGTCGCCGGGGTATGCATCGCCGGCCGTGCGCGGTGTGAAGTTGTACAGATCGACGAGCCCGAACATGTGCTGCGTCTCGTGCGCGAGCACGACGAAGCCGTACTTGCGCGCGTCCTGGCCGAACGTGACGCCGTTGCCGATGATCTTACCGTCGAACTTGAGTCCGCCCGTGGACTGTCCTGCGTTGAAAGTCGGCGAGATCGGCTGCTTGGCTGCCGCGGGCGTGAAGACGTAGACCGCGTCGTATTGCGAGAAGTCGACGTCGGCGTCGGCAAGCGTCATGACTTCGCCGATGAAATCGTGGTGGCCCTGGAAGGTGCGCCACGTGTAGCTGTCGCTCGTGCCCGACATGCGGTACCACTTGGGTACGATCGTCGTCGTGATCTGGATGCGGCCGTAGCTGAGCTCCTTGAGCATCGCGAGTCCTGGCGTGACGACCAGATCGACGAGCGACTGAAAGGTGTCGCTCGCCGGCGCGGGCGCGTCGCTGAAGTCCGCGTAGAGGAGCGCGATCTTGTGCGGCGCCGTCGGATTCAGGCTGAGCGTGGGGTCGCTGGGCCCGAGCGTCATGCGCTGGCCCACGGGTGCGAGCACGCACGCACCGCTCGTGCGGCCGTTCGACTTGAGCGTGAGATTTGCCGAGCCGGCCATGGCGACCGTCGCGGTGGCGTCGCCGGTGCCGGCGACCCATTGCACGCGCGCCACGCCGGTGGCGTCGGTCGTCGCGGTGGTGGACGACAGCGTGCCGCTCGACGCGGTCAGCGTGATCGCGACGTTCGGCGCAGGTGCGCCGGCCGCGGTCTTGGCGCGCACGACGAGCGAGTCGGCGAGCGCGCGGCCGGTGAGGCCCTTTTGCGCGTCGCCGGAGACGACTTCGAGGAGCGCGGGAAGCGGCGCGACGACGGTGATCGCGGAGCTCGCGGTCTTGCCGTCGACGTCTGCGGTGATCGAGGCGGTGCCTGCGCCGATCGCGGTGACGGTGCCGCCGGAAACGGTTGCGACCGCGGCGTTGCTCGTGGTCCAGCTGGCGGTCTTGCCGGAGATCGCGGCGCCGGCGGCGGTCAGCGCCGAGGCGCTCAGGCTGCCGGTGGTGCCGACGGTGAGGTTGAGGGTGGCCGGGGTGACGGTGACGGAGGCGACGACCGCGGGCGGGACGACAACGGGGGTGATAGAAGAGTCAGAGCCGCCGCCGCAAGCGATGATCAGGGATGCGTAGGCGAAGACCGCGGCGCGATGTCGCGTCGTGGGTGATGATGCCATGGAGATTTCTTGGGAAAGGGAAGGGGGGCGGGAACAACGTTCGCGCAGGAACGCCCCGGCGAGAAGTGATGCAATCTCGCGAGTTGAAGCGAGAGCGCAAGCAAATGTTTAGTACGGCGGGTCTATGCGCCAGCGTGCCGCGCGTCATCCTGGGCGTAACGAAGGATCGCTACGGTCACGCATCAGCCAGTCGACCGGCCGAGCCGCGCCAAACGCGCTTTTACTTCGCGCACCTTCGGCTGCAGCGCCGGGTCGGCGGTCTTCCACAGGTCGACGAACCTGCTGTACGCGCTGATCGCCTTTTGCGTATCGCCTTTCGCCTCGTACAACTCGCCCAGCCGTTTGTTCGCCACCGCGAGGTACGTCGCATCGACAGTCATGCGGCCGGCGAATGGCGCGTTGACGTACATCTCCAGCGCCTTGATCGCCGAATCGGGCATGTCCCCCAGGTCGAACGCACGGGCGAGCGCCACGTAGGTGCACGGCGCACACGCGTTCGACGGACCATCCGGAAGTTGATCGCTCTTTCGCACCGCGGCGATCGCTTCCGTCGCGTGGCGCTCGGTCATCGCGAGAAAGGCGAGCGCGCTCTGGTGGTCCGGCTCCGCATCGCGCCGCAGCGTGGTGTCCTTGACGTCTGCTTCGAACTTCGCCATCTGCGCGCGTGCTTTGTCCGCCCTGCCCGCGAGTGCATACGCTGCCGCAATGCCGAAGTCGTGGCGTTGGGCGTACGGCAAACGCTCGAGCGGATATTGCTGGAGGGTCGAGTCGAGAATCGCAACGGCTCGCGCCGACTGCTCGGCGAAGACCATCACGTTCGTCGCATTGATCAAGGCAGCGTCCACAGGTGAGCCGCTCAGACGATTCGCGACCGACTCGGCGTACAGGTCGCGCGAGAGCTTGTTGCTCTCCTCGAGGTGCCCGCGAAGCGCGGCCATCGATTGCATGGCCGTGAGCGCGCCGACGCGCGTGGCAAGCGACGGTGAGCCGCGGAGCACGCGAAGGCGTATGTCGATGGAATCCAGACGGCCGCGCTGATACAGCACGACAATGGGAAGCATGTCGATGACGGGCGTGTGAAATCGCGCCTGCGCGACGGCCAGCAGCGACTCCGCAGCCGCCGTACGCCCCAGGTTGAGCTCCGTTCGAACGGTGTTTCCCAGCGCCACGGCGCCCTTGGACTCTCGCCACGCTCCCGCGTAGAGCGACTCGGCGCGCGCGAAGTTGCGGCGGCTCGCTTCCACGAGCCCAAGGTTGTTCAACGCCGTCATGTCTCGCGGATTTCTGACCAGCATCTCCTCGAATGCAGCGGCCGCCTTCGCTCGGTCGCGCCCAGGGCCGATCCAGAATTCCGCCACCGTCAATAGACGTTCGCGTTCCGTCAGCCGCTCGCGGTGGCGATACGCCTTCGCCATGGCCGAATCGGCTTCGGCGCGCGTACGACTCGCGTTGCGAAAAGCGATGCCGAGCGAGCGCCAAGCGCTCGCGAACGTACTGTCGATCGTCACGGCCTCGGTGTTGAGCTGAATGCTCTTTTCGTAGTCGCCTTCGACGTTGTTGGCGCGCACGGCGGCGGCGTACTTGCGCAGCGCGTCGAGACTGGACGTGGTCACCTGCTCGAGCGGCGGCGTCGCATGCACCGTCTTCAGCGACTCGCCCATCTTGCCACGCAGCGCGTGCGTCAGCTTGTCGAGCGCAGGCAATAGCTCCTTGGGACTGTCGGCCGTCTCGCGAAACGATGCGAGCGTCGTACCGGAGTCAGCGCTCACGAGGCGCACGGCGATGATGTAGCCGGCGCCGAGCGGCGTGACGTCTCCGTCGATCACCGCTTTGGCCCCTTCGCGCTGCGCGATCTCACGGCCGAGCGCGAGATCCACATGCGTCGTCGGCGCGCGCTTCATGCGTGAGAGCGCGCCCGCCATGGCAGTGGGAGGCATGATGTTCACTACGCTCGACTGTCCGAGCTCCGTACGGACCGCTTCGCCGATCACCGGCCCGAGCGTGGAGTCGCCGCCGGCCACGTGAAAGTCCGTAACCACGAGCTGATCGCGCTCGGTCAAACGGCCCGCGGCGAAGAGCGAGCCGGCCGGTCCCACGCCCAAGCCGCGGAGCAACATGTACCCGCCGATCAACAGCACGAACGCGCTGACGGCAGCTGCACCGCCCCACATCGTGCGTCGCCACGACACGTGCGGACTCGCGCGGAGGGCGAGCGTTGCCATGGTGCCGTGCACCGAGGACGGAGTGCCGCCCGGCGTATAGGTCGGGGTTGCCGTGAGCACTCGGCGCGCGGCGTAATGTGTGTACCCTGTGAAGAGGATCACCGGGAGCCCGAGCGCCATGACGATGAGCGCGCCTGGAAATACCCAATCCGGGAGACCGACGCCGACGATCGCCGCCTTGGCGACGACGGCGACGAGCACGAAGGCAACTGCGTACAGCGCGAGCGCCTTCCATAACATGCCGCGACCACCGAATAGAATGGGCGGCATCGCCGACTGCGGCGCACTCACCGCGGCGTCGAGCAGACGAACGACCTCCTCGGCCGACTGCGGGCGATGCTCCGGATCTTTCTCCAGCGTTCGCGCGATGAGATCGGCCAGCGCCGGCGGAACGTCGGGCCGCAGCGTGGTCACGAGCTGCGGACGCTCGCTCATGTGCGCCGTGAGCAGACGGTGCGGCGACTTCTCCACGAACGGTGGACGCCCGGCGAGCAGCTCGTAGGCCATGCAACCGAACGCGTAGATGTCGGCGCGGTGATCGGTTGCCGGATCGCCGGCTGCCTGTTCCGGCGCCATGTACGCCGGTGTGCCGATGGAGGTGCCGATCTGCGTGAGCGTCGTGCCTGGCGCCGAGGTGCGCGACGCGCTCAGCGCCTTGGCGATACCGAAATCCGCGACGACCGCCGAGCCGCCGGAGATGAGCACGTTGTCCGGCTTGATGTCGCGATGGACGACGCCGCGCTCGTGAGCGTATGCTAATGCCCGGGCCACCTCGCGCAGAATTCCGATCACGTCCGCCACGGGCAACGGACCGCGCGCCAACCGCGCGCGGAGTGACTCGCCGCTGACCAACGGCATGGTGTAGTAAGGCAGCCCGTCGGTCTCACCGGCCGACAGCACCGGCACGATGTTCGGATGCTGGAGCTGCGCCGCGAGCTGAATCTCGCGCCGGAACCGGTCGACGTTGACTCCAGCCGCGAGCTCCTCGGGCAGCACCTTCACAGCGACGTCGCGATTGAGCGCGACATCGCGGGCCACGAACACGCGCGACATTCCTCCGCCGCCCAGCTCGTTGGTGACGGTGTAGGCGGCGCCGAGGGTGCGCTGGAGCTGGTCCTGGAGCGTCATGATGCGGCGAGGGCAGGAGGCGGCCGTAAAGTAGCCTCTTGGGGCGTGCCGCGCGAATTGTCCGCGCGCACCGTCTATCGCGTCGGGCACCCGGCAACCAACTTTGCGCCCAACCGCCACCGAGACGACAGATGCGCGCCCGATTCCTCCTGCTCCTGCTCCCTTCCGCCCTTCCAGCGCAATCAGTACTGGGCACTCGCGACTCGCTCGCCCGGCGGGTCGACCAAGTCTACCGCGCCTTCGACCGCACAGTGATCGAGTTCAGTCGGACCGGAACCGGCCGCGTGTCGGGGTTCGTGTTGGAGTCCGGTCGCGTGCGCGGACTGAAGTTCGTGCGAGGCACGCCGTAAGGCGAGGAAACTGGCAACTCCAAACTCGAATCTCATCACTCGAACCTGGACTCGTCCCTCATGCGATTGCCATTCGTGCTTTCCGCCGTGGCCGTGCTCTCCCAAGCGGCCTTCGTCCGCCAGGCCGCAACGATCTCGTTCGTCACGACCGATGACAAGGACACCATCGCGGTAGAACAGATCACACGAACGGCCGCAACGCTCACAGGCGATCTCGGCCTCGTCCAGCAGGGGACGCACACGCACTACGTGGTTCACCTGCGGACGGACGGCAGCCCCGAACGCGTGGAGGTGATCAACGACGCACGCGGTTTCTTCACGGGAACGATCGCGTTCGACGCCATCGCGAGGAATTCGGCGCGGGCGGGCGGCGGCGGACTCTCCGATAAGATCATCATGGCGCCCCCGGGGGCCTATCCCACCATCGGCACTTCGGTCGCGTTGATGGACCAGCTCGTACGCAGAACGCACTTGGCGTTGGGCGACAGCGCCATGCTACCGGTGATCAACATCCGCAACCGGAACACCGGCCTGGCGACGCTCAAGCGCATCGCCGCGGATTCGGTGCGCGTCTACTGCGACGGCTGCATGAATCGCGGCGCGATCGAGGAGCTGCGGTTCGCGATCGCGAAGGACGGCGGCATCGCGGGCGGCACGAGCCCGAGCCAGCACTGGGTGATCGCGCGAAGGTAGGGGGCTACTTGCCCGGAAGCGTATTCGTGTAGGCCGCGGTCGCGCCGCGCACGCGTCCTGCGGCGGCGACGCACGCCGAGACTTCATCGCTCGTTGGCATCGGCTTGTGCGGGTAGCGAGATTTGTCGTACACGGAGTCGAGCACCCCGCACGCATCGCGCACACTTGGATTGGTGCGCAATTCGGGCGAAGACATTCGCAGAAGCTCGCTGAGGCTATGCGTTCGCGGGGGCGGCGTTTCGTTGAACACCAGCGCCGCCTTCAGAAACTTCTCGGCAGACCGGTGCGCGTGAAAGCACGCTCCGTCTGGAACTTTGTCGGCGGCAAGCTCCATCATCTGATAATCGGCTGCGGCGCGGTTCATCCACTCGTGAAACGATTCCGGCGGCTGTCCCGAGCCCTCGAGCACCCGCGACACGCTCGGCGCAGGATCCCGATCGTAGAGAACTCGACCCTCGCGCTCGACGACATACTCCATGGTGCCCACGTCGTCGCGACGGCGATCGAACCGCTCGGGCGTATCGACCAACACGTCCACGCGATACCGGTCGCGCAACGACTCCCGTAGCCGCTCGGCGTCCGAGTCGGCGACGACGAAGATGTCGTAGTCGCTATCGGGACGATGATCGCCGCGCGCACGGCTGCCGAACAGGATCACTCGGCGCGGAGCGCACAGTTCCACGATCGCAGCCGTCAGCTCGGCGAGGCTGGTATCGAGTGAGTCGACGGCAGACATGGATTGACGATACAATCGCGCGGCCGGAGTGCAATCACCGAAACAGCGCGAGCATCATCAACCGCGGGACGACAGCGTTAGTGCAAACGCGCCAGCACCTGCTGAAGCAGTGACGACGGCACGTTGCTGAAGCTCAGCTGATTCGTTCCCGGCCGGACGATCGCACGGTGCTCCGTTCCGTTGCGGAGCCGGTAATACACGTACTGTGAATTGCCCGACGGAACCACGCGGGTCACGGTGTAGCCGCGATCGCGAAAGACTCCGCTCAACGCATCGGCGCCCTGACTGGGGCTGTACAATTTCTTGTATTGCCCGGGCGGCATCTGTCCGGGCTTCTTGGCGAGACCCGGCGGAATCCCGCGCCCGCCGCGAACCCCCGGCGATTGAACGATGACGTTGGCGTCCGGAACACGTACGTCCTCTCCCTTGGCCTTTCCGTGCTCGTCCCCTTTGCCCTTGTCGTGTCCCCGGCCCTGCGCGTGCGCCGAAGCGGCGACCAGAAGCACCGCGGCTGCGAGACCCAAGGTGCGACGGATATGATGGCGCATGTGTGACTCCCTAATGGATGCGTACGCTGATTGCCCTCACCAGGGTCTCAATGCACCATCGGAGCCAAAGCTTCCGAAAGACGCTAAGTCGGCCATTAGTCCATAGTTGGGGTTGGCGAGCCGAGCGGTTGGCGGAGGAATGTCGCCTGGCAGGCAGGTTGAAATGTCGAGACTCCTCTGTGCGGTGTGGCGGTCAACAAGGACTCGGTCCGCGTCTCACGACGGCGAGATAAGTCCCTTGAGCTTCGGGCAACATCATCGTGCGGCTCGCCTTACACGCATCGCGATGCGGATGGCGAGCCCCAGTCTCGAGCTCCGAGACTCGAGCTAACAGACGACAGTTCAACCCGCAACGACATTGAGGTTCCTACTCCGAAACTCACAGCGGCTCCCCCCTCAGTCAGGATCTTGAGGTATTTGTCATACCGGAACACGCGATTCCGCTTTCGGCCGGTGATCTCGCGACCGATCCCAGCATCTACGAGCGCGACGAGCGACGCATTCACCGAACGCAACGATATGCCGCTCGCTGTCGAGAGCATCACTGTGGTGGACACCGGCCGCTGCTCCAACGCGCGGTGCACGCGAAGCGCCGAATCCGCGTGGCGTTTGATCTCCTGAATGGCGCGCGCGAGTCACGGGCTCGAAGCGTGCGGTCGCGTTGATACCGGGAGCCAATTAAGCGGCCATGCCAACGAACGTTGTCGCGTTCCGCTAATTAGTGCCAGAGAACCTGAGGGCGGTTGCTCGAATGCTGAAGGCTTCCGGACCCTCGATGAACTCGTCGCAGCGCGTTCGCCGGGTTCGTCGCGCCTCGAGGAACGTCCGCGAGAGGCGTCTTGAGCTGGCCCCTGAGTGCGTCGACGAAGCGCTCGGCGCCGTCCTCCTCGCTTAACTATTCAAACGCAAAGTCATCAGGTGCTGTTTCAGCTAACGACCTCTCCAAGGCAGCTGTGAGCATCACATGATGTATTGAGCAGGACGCCGCGCGGCAATGCGGATAAGAGAACGAGTAATTCGTCCCGGACACCCCACGTCAAAGTTCACGCGCTTGCGGGGCACAAGTACAGCCCTATCTGCCTGGCGTTGCGGGATGCTTTCTCGCCCCGCCCGGTGCATCATTACCGTCATGCGCCCACTAACCGCCCTCTGCCTCCTCGCCGCCCTCCCCGCTGCCGCCTCCGCCCAGCAGTTCTCGGTGGTCGAGTCGAGCATCACCGACACCCGCCGCGCCTTGGAACAAAAGCGCGTCACGTCCCACGAGCTGGTTCGCCAGTACCTCGAACGCATCGGCATGTACGAGGACAAGCTGCACGCCGTGATCACGGTGAACCCGCGCGCGCTAGCGATCGCCGACTCACTCGACCGCCTGCGCGCACAGGGTAGAATCCTCGGCCCGCTGCATGGCATCCCGGTCGCGCTCAAGGACAACATCCAGACGACCGACATGCCGACGACGGGCGGCGCGTTGGCCTTCGATGGTCTCCGTCCTCCGTACGACGCGACGCTGACCAAGAACCTCGAGGCCGCCGGCGCGATCATCATCGCCAAGACGCAGCTCACGGAGCTCGCGAACTGGGTCGCGTCCGGGATGCCCGGGAACTACAACGGGCTGAATGGCTATGGATTCAACCCGTGGGATCCGCGCCGCGACCCGCGCGACGCATCCTTCGACGGACGCCCGGTGCTCGGCACCGGCGGCTCGAGCTCCGGCGCGGGCACCAACGTGAGCTTCTGGGCGGCGAACGTCGGCACCGAGACGAGCGGCTCGATCCTGAGTCCGTCGCAGCAGAACTTTCTCGTCGGCATCAAGCCGACCGTCGGCCGCGTGAGCCGGTACGGCGTCATTCCGATCACCGCCGATCAGGACACGCCGGGCCCCATGGCGCGCACGGTGTCCGACGCCGCGATCATGCTCGGCGCGCTCGAGGGCGCCAACCCCGACCCGAACGATCCGGCGACGCGCAAGTGTCCCCCGCCGGCGGGTCGCGACTATACCGGATCTCTAAACACGGCAAGCCTCAAAGGTGCGCGGATCGGTATTCCGCGCGCATTCTTCTATGAGCCGACAACAGCGGGCGGCAGCAAGACCCCGCGCGGCGGCCTAAATGACGCGCAGCGGAAGGCGATGGCCGACGTCATCGCGGTGCTCCAGCAACAGGGCGCAGTAATCGTCGATCCCGCGGACATCCCGAGCGTCGTGACCGCGGACTCCGTGAACAATTTCCTGAACTGGGGCACGTGCGGCGGTCTCGAGGACGCGAAAGGCCGCGACGCGAACTGCTCGGGCGTTCTCAAGTACGGCATGAAGCGCGACTTCAATGCATGGCTCAGGCTACTGGGTGACAGGGCGCCCGTGAAGTCGCTCACGGAGCTCCGTCAGTGGAACATCGCGCACCAGCGCGCGGGCGCGATCAAGTATGGTCAGGCTCTGCTCGATATCTCGGACGAGATGGACGTGCAGGCGGATCGCGCCAAGTACGACGCGGATCGGCGGAAGGACGTCCTGCTCGGCGGAGCGAATGGAATCGACGCGGCGCTTACGGCGAACCGGCTCGACGCACTGCTGTTTCCGGGCGTGAGCAGCGCCAGCATTGCGGCGAAGCCGGGCTACCCGACGGTCACCGTGCCGTACGCGCTGCTGCCGGTATCAGCCGGCACAGGGGCAAATACGTTCCCCGCGGGCTTCGAGCCGCGCCCCGCGCCGTTCAACGTCAGCTTTACGGGAACGGCCTGCAGTGAGCCGAAGTTGATCGGGTTGGCATTTGCGTTCGAGCAAGCGACAAAAAGGAGAATCGCGCCGCCGCTTTTTCCGTAGAGGCATAGACCGTGGTCGGATGACGAGTCCGAACATTCGCCCCAGGAGTCGCGATGGCTGACTTCTTCCAGGATTCACCGAGCCTCGAGAATCAGTACGCGAGCGACGCCCTGCTTCGCTCGTACCTCCGCCGCCGCCTGCCTGCGACCACGCTCGCCGAGATAGAACCCGGCCTCCACCGCCTCGGCGAGCGCGCGATAACGGACATCCTTGCCCTCGGCGACGAGGCAGAAGCGAATCCGCCGCGCCACGTTCCGTACGACCCGTGGGGCCGCCGCATCGACGACATCGTCGTCTCAGCCGCGTGGCGCGCACTCGACCGCATCTCCGCGGAACAAGGACTGGTCGCCACCGCGTACGAGCGACGTCACGGCGCGCTGTCGCGCGTGCACCAGATGGCGAAGCTGTATCTCTTCCACGCATCGTCCGCCACGTACAGTTGTCCGCTCGCCATGGGCGACGGGGCGGCGCGCTTCCTCGAGCTACACGGCGGCGGCAATGCACACGCCCGCGCTGCCTTCGAGCATCTGACGTCGCGCGACCCCGAGCAGTTCTGGACGTCGGGCCAATGGATGACCGAGCGCACCGGCGGCTCCGACGTGTCGCAGACGTCGACGATTGCGCGCCGCGACGACGTGGGCGGCTATCGCTTGTACGGCACGAAGTGGTTCACGTCAGCGACGACGTCGCAAATGGCGATCGCCCTCGCGCGCATCGAAGGCGCGCCGGCTGGCGGCCGCGGATTGAGCGTGTTCTTGATCGAGCTCCGCGACGAACACGGCGCGCTGCGCAACATTCAGGTCAACCGCCTCAAGGACAAACTCGGCACCCGCGCGCTGCCGACGGCGGAGCTCACCCTCGATGGCACGCCGGCCACGCTGGTCGGCGGCGAAGGCGACGGCGTGCGCAAGATCGCCGCGCTCTTCAACGTCACGCGCGTCTACAACGCCGTGGCCGCGGTGTCTGGCATGCGCCGCGCAGTGGCGCTGGCGCGCGACTATGCCACGCGTCGCACGACATTCGGTAAGCGGCTCATCGACCATCCGCTGCACGCCGAGACACTTTCAGATCTCGAAGCGCGCGTGCGCGCCTCGTTCCTGCTGACGTTCCGCGTCGTGGAGCTGATGGGCAAACACGAATGCCGCGAGGCGACTGACGCCGAGCGGGCGATTCTACGTTTGCTCACACCGGTGGCGAAGCTTTACACGGCGAAGCAGGCCGTCGCGGTTGCGAGCGAAGCGCTCGAAGCGTTCGGCGGTGCTGGGTACGTCGAGGACACAGGCTTGCCGCGGCTGCTGCGCGACGCACAGGTGCTGCCAATTTGGGAGGGCACGACGAACGTGCTGAGTCTCGACATGTGGCGCGCGATCGAGCGAACGGGCGCTTTCGAGCCCTGGCTCGACGATGTGCGGGTGCGGCTGGGCCGCACGGCGGCGGCGCCGGTAGCAGACGTTGTCGAGCGCATCGCACGCTATGTGTCGGAGACGCAGGACAGTGACAGGCGTGAAGCGGGCGCACGTCGTCTCGCCTTCGCGATTGCGCGCGTCACGGCCGCCATGGAGCTAGTCGAGCTCGCGGCGTCCGAGCACGCCGACCCGGACGCCGCGAGCGTCGCCGCACGCTGGCTGCGACGAGATCTGGCGGGTGTCGCGTGACGACCCGGTTTAGTTGAGCGTTTTGTCATAGGTGGCCGCTCAACGGGGCGGCGGATCCCGCGGCTCCGCGCGCCGGGGCGACGAATATCGCGGCGCCCGCGCGAAGAAGCCGCCCCTACCGACCGCCAAGCTTGCTCAACGCATCGCGAGCCCGCTGATTCTTGGGATCGAGCGCCACTGCCCGCTCGTACGCTACTCGCGCGCGCACGGAATCACGCGCCGCTGCGTACATCGCACCGAGCGACTGAAACGCATGCGAGCTCGTCGGATAGAGCTCGGTGTTGATCTGCATCAGCGCGACGGCCTTGGTGGTATCGCGACTGAGCTCGATCGTCCCAAGCTGATCGACCATCCGTTCCGGCGGCTTCACCCGATAGCCCAATTCCGACGAGAGCTTTGCGAAGTGGTCCACGATCGACGCCGGCCGGTCCATCGCGGCGACGAGATTCGCCTTGTAGGCGCTGAAGATGAACCGGAGCGCGTCATACTCGGCGATCATCGGCACGGAACCGTGATCGTCGTCGTCATAGTACTTGTATGCGTACCGGATGCCGGACTTGTTGTTCTCCAGCAGCAGCTTGTTGAACTCGACGATCGAATTGAAGTGCACGTTCTTGCTAGGATCAGAAGGATCCTTGGTGTTTGCCTGGCCCACGAACAACGTCCGCGCCGCCGGCGCGCGCTTGCTGAAATACGCGTTGGCCTGCTTGAGCAGCGTCTGGTTGTCCCACCATAAGCTCGGATCGATGGCGACGTAGGCGTTGAACGTCTCTGGGATCGTGTACAGCGCGTCGATCGTCGCGATGCCGCCGAAGGAATGTCCCACCAGCACGCGGTAGGGCTCCGTGCGATACGTCGAATCGACGTGCGGAATGAGCTCCGACTTCACGAACTGGAGAAAAGTCGGCATGCCGCCGCTCGTGGCGAACGCCGGCGCTGGTTTGCCGTCCACGCCGGCGGCGGCGTGCGTCGGCGTGAGATCGCGCGTCCGATCGGTGTTCGGAATGGCGATGACGATCATCTCCGGCACGACGTACGTGCCGTTGACGCCGGTGCCGAGGATCTGGAGCAGGCCCGTGACGGAGTGGAAGTGCGCGTCGCCGTCGAGCAGATACAGCACGGGATATGCGCGCGGCAGATACGTCGATTGCCGATAGCTTGGCGGCGTATAGATCTCGTACTTGCGGTACTCCTTCAGCGCCGGCGAATAGATGGAGTCGGTGGTGCCGATGATGATCGTGCCCGGCGCGGCGGCCTGCGCGTGCGCTGCCGCGGGCAGGAGGGCGAGGAGACAGCACCTGAGGAAGGAGCGCATGGTTGTATTGGTTGAAGGACGCTGGTTGGCGGCCGTACGTCCCAAACCATACACGGCGCGCGCTCGCGCGCTACCACCGCTACGGCGTCAGGCGCCCTCGTGTCCCAGCGCGCAATGCCTGGCATCGAAACGCGCTCGGTCGGATTGGTATGGCGACGCTATCGGGTCACGACATCGCTGTGCGCCAGACTATCTTGTAGGGATGCGGGAACCACCCCCGGCCACCTGGCCGCCAAATCTGCGGCTGGTGTACATCATCGACCTGACCGCCCGTTCGCATAGCGACGGGCTGAGCGTCGAGTTGGCCACAGAGCCTGTCGGCGCCGAGTATCCGCCGGGTGAGCTCGCGCCCTTTGAGCTGGCCGCCGGGGTGTGGCTCGCCGCCCCTGACGCCGCCGATCGAGAGATCGCGCGACTGCTTCTCGGTCCCCACCCCGACGACTATCGCTCCGGCAGAATCCCCCTCCCCGCGAGCTTCCTGCTCCGCGATCGCGACTTCGACACGACTCTCGCCGCCATCAGCGCCACCGGCCGCAGTCGCATCCGGCTCTCGGCCACCGAGCTCTCCCAATGTTCCGTCCACTGGGACGCGGGCGAGCCGTGGCGTCTCGAGCTCACGGTGCACGAAGCGGAGTCCGGCCCGAGTACGCTCACGGGCGCGCTCCGCCGCGCCGGCGGAACGATGCCGCTCTCCGCGCCGCAGGTCCTCCACCAGGCCGGCGTTCTATATGTAGGCGATACGCTCGCGCGCGTCGACCACGGCGGCGCGTTCATCATCGCCGCGACGCTGCGTACCGTCCCGCGCATTCCGCTCGCCGAAGGCGAGCTGCCCGACCTGCTCGAGACGCTGTACGCGCTCCCGAATGGCCCGGCCATCTCGCTGCCTGGCCATATCTCGATCGGCGAACAGACGACGC
The DNA here is from genome assembly GCA_028287235.1 of Gemmatimonadota bacterium. Lineage (GTDB taxonomy): Bacteria > Gemmatimonadota > Gemmatimonadetes > Gemmatimonadales > Gemmatimonadaceae > JAQBQB01. The sequence continues at coordinate 125,145 of JAQBQB010000026.1, forward strand.
CGCCGCGACCGTGGCTCTCGATCACCGCCGATCCGTCGCCCTGGAAATACGCGCCGCCGGTGCTCACGCTCGGCTTCGAGTACGGCGACGCGCGCATCCCGGTCGAGTATTCGCGCGACACGGTGTTCGACAAGACGAAGCTCACGCTCTACCGCCGCGACCGAGACGCCGAGCGCCAAGCGCGCGAGAAGCTCGTCGAAGCGGGCGTTCGCGAAGAGCCCGACTTCACGCCGCGTCCGCCGCGCCTCACGATCGCGAAACGCAAGCTCGGCCCGCTCGTGTTGCAGCTCATTCGCGACGGCTGGCGCGTGGAGGCGAGCGGCGTTCGCTATCGCACACCGGGCGTCACGCGCGCCGCGGTGCGGTCGGGCATCGATTGGTTCGACCTCGACCTCGTGGTGGAATACGACGGCGTCGCGGCGCCGCTTCCGGCGCTGCTCGACGCGTTGCGCAAGCGACAGACGACGGTGACGCTCGCCGACGGCAGCGTCGGCCTCCTGCCGCTCGACCTGCTCTCGCGCTTCGGACCGGCGCTCGCCGCCGGATCGCCGTTGGCGGACGTCACACGCTTCACGCGGTCGCAGGTGGGCCTGCTCGACGCGCTGCTCGCCACGATGCCCGACGTGTCGGTCGACGAGACCTTCGAGACGGCGCGCGCGCGGCTGCACGACTTCGAGGGAATCACGCCCGCCGACGCCGCGCCGACGTTCGTGGGCACGCTGCGCGAGTATCAGCGCGAGGGCTTGGGCTGGCTGCGCTTCCTCCGCGACTTCGAACTCGGCGGCTGTCTCGCCGACGACATGGGACTCGGCAAGACGGTCCAGGTGCTCGCCCTGCTCGACTTGCTGCCGCGCGAGCGCCCGTCGATCATCGTGGTACCGCGATCGCTGGTGTTCAACTGGATGCGCGAGGCATCGCGCTTCGCGCCGTCGCTCCGCGTGCTCGACTACAGCGGGCAGCGCCGCCGGCTCTCGCTCATCGACGCCGGCTCGATCGACGTAGTGCTCACCACCTACGGCACGCTGCGGCAGGACATCGCGGAGCTGAGCACGATCGACTTCGAGTACGCCATCCTCGACGAAGCCCAGGCGATCAAGAACGCCAACACCGGCTCCGCCAAGGCGGCGCGGCTGTTACGCGCGCGCCACCGCCTCGCGCTGAGCGGCACGCCGATCGAGAACCGCCTCCAAGAGCTCTGGAGCCTATTCGAGTTCTTGAATCCAGGAATGCTCGGCGCGGCGTCGACGTTCGGGCTCATGGCGGACTTGGCGACGGACGCGCCGGCCGACGACGGCGTAGCCGGCCGCGAGATTCTGAGGCGGGCGCTGCGGCCCGTGATCCTTCGCCGTACCAAGGACCAGGTTGCGCCGGAGCTCCCCGATCGAGTCGAGCAAACGCTGTACGTCGACCTCGAGACGCATCAGCGGAAGTTCTACATGGACCTGCTCGAGCGCACACGCCGCACCGTGTTCGACGAGGTCGATCGCGTCGGGATCGGCGGCGCGCGCATGCACATCCTCGAGGCGCTGCTGCGGCTGCGCCAGGCGGCCTGCGCCCCGGTCCTCGCCGATCCCACCAAGGTGCATCTGCCGAGCGCGAAGCTCGATGCGCTGGTGCCGGCGCTGGCCGAGATCGTGAGCGAAGGGCACAAGGCCGTGGTATTCTCGCAGTTCACTAGCTTTCTCGCGCTGGTTCGTCGGCGGCTCGAGGCGGCGAGCATCGAGTACGAGTATCTCGACGGCAGCACGCGCGACCGCGAGCAGCGCGTCGATCACTTCCAGTCGGCGAGCGGGCCGCCGGTATTCCTCGTGAGTCTCAAGGCGGGCGGACACGGGCTCAACCTCACGGCGGCGGACTACGTGTATCTGCTCGACCCGTGGTGGAACCCCGCGGTGGAGGCGCAGGCGATCGACCGCGCGCATCGCATCGGCCAGACGCGGCGCGTGATCGCCACGCGGCTCGTGGCGCGCGCGACGATCGAAGAGAAGGTGCTCGAGCTCCAAGCGTCCAAGCGCGCGCTCGCCGACGCGATCCTCGGCGCCGACCAGGGCGTGCTCGCGAAGATCGGTCGCGAGGAGCTCGAGATGCTGTTGACGGCGGGGTGAGAGCCGGTCTTTGATATCGTTGCGCGCGGCTGCGGAGCCGCGATATCCTCCGCGCGACCTGGCAACACTGCCGATGGTGCCGGCAGTATGCCACCGGCTCGCGCTGCGGACACCTCGGCTCGCTACGCGCCAGGCTGCACTCGCGGCACTCGCGTCGCGCGCGGGTCGGACGTTCGCAGCTCGACGCGGCGGCCGAGGCGTGTGAGGAATCGGATCAACGTCTCGAGCGAGAATCGCTCGAGCTTCCCGCGCCGCAACTCCGAGATGCGCGCACGATCGGTTCCGATGAGCGCCGCGATGTCGTCGGCGTTCCACCCGGCGAGCAACACGGCGAGCTCCGCGCCCGCTTGGCGCTTGAGCTCAGGAATCGGATCGCGTGCGTGCACAACAGTCTGCGGCATACGGAAACGGTACCACGCGCCGTTCTGCGCCCCGCTCTCGTTCTATCGCATCACGCGCCAGAAAACGGCGAGGAGCCGCGGTGTCCGGAGCGCGAGCCGGTGGCAATACTGCCGAGCAGTATCGGCAGTATTGCCAGGTCGCGCGGAGGATATCGCGGCTCCGCAGCCGCGCGCGACAATGCTGGAACTACTGCGGCCGCTTGAACAGACCGACGTACACCGCTTTGCCGAGCACATGACCCTGCATGGCTTTCATGACACTCGCGCGCGTCTCCAATGCCGCGCTCACCGCCGGCGTCGCCGCCGAGGGCACCACGTCGATCTTCGCGTCGAGCGCATACACCTCGAACGTGTAGTGATGCAGCGGCCCATTCGCCGCCGCTCCAGGTCCACGGTATCCGGGCCCCGTCGCGCTGATCTGGCGCGTTCCGTCGGGTAACTCCGCGCCCTGTTTCACTCCTTCGGGTAACCCGGTCGACGTACCCGGAATGTTCCACACGATCCAGTGCGGCTGCGTCTCCGTCCCCTTCTGAATCGCGACGTCGGGATCGAGCATGTTCACGACGAAGCTCTGCGTCCCCGCGGGCACGTTCATCCACTTGAGCTCCGGGGACACCTGCTCGCCGGCCTGGGTGTACCGCACCGGGATCTGCGTTCCGTCAGCCCAGCCGGAGATCATGAGCATCATCGGAGTGGGACGCTGGCCGGCCGGCACAGGCGTGGCCTGTGCGTGCGCGTACGAGGCGAGCGTGCCGGCGAACGAACTGAAAAGCACGAGCGAGCGGACGAGTCTCATTGGGCCTGTTCCGTTCTGTGTGATTGGTGGCGTGTGGCGCACTCCTATAGTAGCGCGCCGCCGACGGGCCCGGAAAGCCGAGCCATCCCGCAGGATGATGACACCCGGGTGGGCGCGTCGTATGTTTGCCGCCGTGACCGATCCCGTCTACGACCAGCTCCAATCCACGCTCGGCGGCGCGTACACAGTCGCCCGCGAGCTCGGTGGCGGCGGAATGTCGCGCGTCTTCGTGGCCCATGAGCATGCGCTGAACCGGGACGTCGTCGTCAAGCTGTTGAGCCCCGAGCTCGCCGCGGGTGTGTCGAGCGAGCGGTTCGCGCGCGAGATCCAGCTCGTCGCGGCGCTCCAGGAGCCGCACATCGTGCCGGTGCTCTCCGCCGGCGTTACGGCCGACGGACTGCCGTTCTACACGATGCCGTTCATCCGCGGCGAGACCCTGCGCACGCGTCTGGATGCTGGCCCGGTGCCCCTCGCCGAGGCGATTGGGATTCTCCGGAACGTCGTCCAGGCGCTGGCGCACGCGCACGAGCACCACATCGTGCATCGCGACATCAAACCGGAGAACGTGCTCCTCTCGTCCGGCACGGCCGTGGTCACCGACTTCGGCATCGCGAAAGCGCTCACCGCTGCCAAGGGTGGTGCGCGACTAGGAGGAGCTGGCTCGTCGTCATTCGACACGCTCACCCAGTTCGGTACGTCGCTCGGTACGCCTAAGTACATGGCGCCGGAACAAGTGGCGGGCGACGAGGTCGATCCTCGTGCGGATCTGTATTCGTGGGGCGTGATGGCGTACGAGCTGTTGGCGGGGCGTCACCCGTTCGCGGGAAAGACGTCGGCGCAGCAGCTCATGGCCGCCCACGTCAGCGAGATACCCGTGCCGCTCAACGTCGCCGGGTCGCCGCGCCTCGCGCAGCTCGTGATGCGTTGCCTGAAGAAGGACCCGGCACGGCGGTCCCAGTCGGCCGCCCAGTTGCTGGCCGAGTTGGACGACGCGAACACCGCTGGTGGTCCTCGCGCGCCGGGCGTCCCACTCCGTGCCGCGGTCGGCATTGTAATAGTCGCGGTCGTTGTCGCGGCGGCGTTGTGGCTTCGCGGCAACGCGCCAACGCCGATCGGCGCGGCGACAGGCAGCCCCACTCGAATCGCCGTCATTCCGCTGAAAAATGCGGCGCGGGATACCGCGGACGAATACTTCACCGATGGAATCAGCGACGCGCTGATCCAGGAGCTGAGCAAGATCCCGCGTCTCTCCGTCGTCTCGCGCCGCTCGGCGAGCGAGTTCAGGTCGAAGGCTGCCACACCGCAGGAGGTAGGCAAGGCGCTCGGCGTCTCGTCGTTCGTCGAGGGCAGCGTGCAACGCAACGGCGGCCGGTTGCGCGTGAACGCGCAGCTCGTGAAGGCCACCGACGGCGCGGTGCTCTGGTCCGATAAGTACGATCGCGCGGCGGGCGACGTCTTCGCTCTTCAGGATGACATCACGCGAGCGATTGCCGGCGCGCTGCGCGTCACCCTCGCCGGAGGCGCGCCGCCGACGGCGACGGCGAACACACCGGCGCGAGCGCAAGCGTACGACCTGTATCTCCTCGGCAAGCATCAGGGGGCGCGATTCACCGAAGCCGGGCTCCGTGCTGCCCTCAACACCTACGGCCGGGCCTTGGCGATCGACTCGACCTACGCGGCGTCGTGGGAAGGGCTCGGCTCCGCGTGGTTCTACCTCGCCGACGATTGGGTTCGGCCGCACGACGCGTACCCGCGGGCAGAAGCCGCGGTGCAACGCGCACTGTCGCTCGACTCGACGTTCGCTGCGGCGTACACCACGCGAGCGTGGATCCGCGCCGCGTACGATTACGATCTCGCCACCGCCATCCGCGATGCGGAGCACGCGTTGTCCTTCAACCCGAGCAGCGCCGACGCGCTCGAAATTCTCGGCCTGTCCCTCAGTTTCTCCGGCCGCAGCGATTCAGCGATCGCGATCTTCCACCGAGCGCGGGCGCTCGATCCACTGGGAGCACAACTGGCCGCCGACGAGGCGCGCGTGTTCGTGTACGCTGGCAGATACGACGAGGCGATCGTGGCCGGCCGAGCGGCGCTCGCGATCGATCCGCAGCAATCGCTTGCGCACTTTCTCATCGGTCAGAGCCTGCTGGAGCAGGGACATCCCACCGAAGCGTTGACCGAGTTCGCGCGAGCGACGGCGACGCGCGATCGAAGCCTGGCCGGCATGGCGGTCGCCAATGCGGTTCTCGGCCGAGTCGCCGACGCACGCACGATCCTGGATACGATGCTGGTGGAATCGAAACAGCGTTACGTGCGGCCCGAGTTCCTCGCGTGGGTGTACCTCGCGCTTGGCCAGCAGGAGCGCACGCTGTCATTGCTCGAGCAGGGGTACGCCGACAAGGCCGGCGGAATGGTGTACGTGCCGGTCGATCCGCGCTGGCTACCTCTTCGTGGCAATGGGCGGTTCGAAGCGCTAGTGAGAAAGATCCGCGGCGCGCGTTGAACCTCTGCGCCAACCTGACGTGTGTCCCGGGACGACCCGTGCAAGCGAGAATCACCCGAACTACCACGCGCTCGCGCCATGTCATCCGTCGCAGAAGCCGAACCGACCCAACGCGCAGAGATGCGCTCGCCCCGACCACGCAAAGAGGTGAGAAGGAGCGCGGAGCCACGGTGTCCGCAGCGCGAGCCGGTGGCAATACTGCCGAGCAGTACCGGCAGTATTGCCAGGTCGCGCGAAGGATACCGTGGCTTTGCGCAACCCGCGCCGTCGCGCCGCTACGAGGCCGCGCCGCATCAGCTGCCGGTACGGCATTTGTATCACCGGAATACAATTGAGCGGCGGTTGACTGTGTCGCACCACACCCGTACGCTTCGCTTCATGCCCACCGCACACCTCTTCGCAGCCGCCGCCACCACGCCCGTTCGCATGGGTGAGATGGCGCGCGCCGGTGAGTGTTGTACGCCCGTCTGTTGTTGTATGACCATGTGCCATGACGCGCGCGTGCGGCCGGCGATGAAGCAGCGAGAGTAGCTCGCACACTTCTCTACCGAAAAGGGATTTCACACCCGGCCGCTCATTCGAGCGGCCGTTTTTCTTGGCCGTACTTCAACTGGGGACGACAGATGTCGGAGTCTGCGCTGCTACCAAAGAAAGAGACCGCCGCCGGCCGCGTCGAGCGGATCAAGCGTGAGAAGGCACCGTGGTCGATCATGGACGACATCCGCCGGTACGCGCGCGACGGATTCGACTCGATCTCGAACGAAGATCTCACCGTGCGATTTCGCGCTTGGGGCCTCTACACCCAGGGCGACGGACGCGGCACGCGCGGCGAAGAGCAGCCGTACTTCATGATGCGCCTGCGCACCCCCAACGGCACGATGACGTCGGCCATGGTGCGAACGATCGCCGACCTCTCCGACACGTACGCGCGCAGCAGCATCGACATCACGAACCGGCAGAACTTCCAGTTGCACTGGCTGCGCATCGAGGATGTGCCCACGGTGTGGGACGCGCTGGAGAAAGTTGGTTGGACGAGCCAGGGCTCGTGCGGCGATAACACGCGCACGGTGACGGGCTGCCCGCTCGCCGGTGTCGATCACGAAGAGCTGATCGATGCATCGCCCTTCGCGCTGGCCGTCGACCGGTTCATGAACGGGAACGCCGACTTCGCCAATCTGCCGCGCAAGTTCAAGATCACCATCACCGGCTGCGCGCACTGGTGCACGCATCCGGAGATCAACGACATCGGCGCCACGGCCGTGCGCCGCGCGGACGGCGCGATCGGCTTTCACGTCCGCGTGGGCGGCGGCCTGTCGACGCGTCCGCACCTCGCGGTGTTGCTCCCCGCGTTCGTCGGCCAAGAGCAGCTGCTCGACGTAGTGATGGCCGTCGCAGGCATTTTTCGCGATTCCGACGAGCTCCGGCTCAACCGCGCCAAGGCGCGTATGAAATTCCTCTTTATCACTCATGGATGGACCGCCGAGTCGTTCCTCGCCGAAGTGGAGCGGCGTATCGGGTACAAGCTCGATGCGCCGGTGGACGAAGCGCGTCCCGAAAGCCCCGACCGTGATCATGTCGGCGTGCACGCGCAGAAACAGAAAGGATTGGCGTACGCCGGCTACTCCGTGGTGTCCGGACGGGTCGCGCCGCATCAGCTCCGTCAGTTCGCCCAGCTCGCCGACCAGTTCGGCGACGGCTCGCTTCGTCTCACGGCGACACAGAACATCGTGCTGCTCAACATCCCGGAATCGCGCGTTGCCGAACTGCACGCCTCGAGCGCGGCGGTAGGCGTGCCGCTCGACGGTTCTCCCTTCCAGCGCGGAACGCTGTCGTGCACGGGCTCCGAGTACTGCAAGCTGGCGATCACGGAGACCAAGCAGTTCAGCATTCGCCTCGCCGGCGATCTCGAGAATCGCCTCCCGGGCTTCAACGAGACGATCAAGCTTCACGTGACGGGATGCCCGAACGCCTGCGGCCAGCATTGGATCGCCGACGTGGGGCTGCAAGGCGTTCTGCTGAAGGAGGGCGACGAACAGGTGGAGGGCTTCGACTTCTTCGTCGGCGGCGGGCTCGGCGCCGAGAGCCGGTTCGCGGAGCGCGTGGGTTATCGCACCACTGCCGCGAAAGTGCCCGATGCGTTGGAGCGATTGTTCAACGCGTTCACCGCGGAGTCCTTCGCGGACGAGGGCTTTCGCGCCTGGACTGCCCGGCGCGGCGATGCGGGAATCAGCGCGGTGCTTCAGGGCGCGGAGGCCCAGTACGCTGGCACGGCCGATGCCGGTTCGGAGCGGTAACCGGAGGCTCCCATGGCACACACACATGAGTACGACTGCGTCGTCTGCGGCGCACACTTCGACTCGCAGGAGGACCTGGCCCGCCACGACCGCGCGAACCACGCGCCTCGACAAGCAATCGACCCCCACGCGCCCGCCGAGCCGATGGGGAACGAACGGGCGCGCAAGCACGAGCCTGACGACAGACTCAGCTGATCGTCTGTTGACGGCTCGCTAACACAGAACATCGGAACTACCGCCCCACCACTCCGTCGAAGAACGCGACTGCGTCCTTCGCCCAATTGTGATACCCCTTGGCACCGCCGAAGCAGTGCACCTGTTCGCTGTCGGGCATCGTCGGCGGATAGACCTTCGCGGTGAATCGCGTCTTGCCCGCGCGCTTCGCTTCCTCGCCGAGCACGCGCACCGGCTCCAGGCTCGCGTCTTTGGGCGGCTGTATCAGCAGCACCGGCATGTCGATCGTCCGTACCGCCGCTTTCAACCGATCCTGCAGCACGGTGTGCCCTTGCCAGCTCAACGCCGCCGGAGAGATGGGCATCGCCGCCTTGAATCCCGCGCCCCGCTCCGCGGCGAGCAGCGTCTGAATTCCGCCATACGAACAGCCGGCGACGACCAACTTCGACTTGTCGACGAAGGGCTGTCGCTTGGCGTAGGCGAGAAACGCGAGCTGATCATCCAACTGCTGCGTCTCGTGCAGATGCACCATCAACCGCTCGGCGGCCGCGTCACCGCTGCTCGCCATCACGGTCTTGATCGTGTCCTGAATCCATCGTCCCTGCGAGCCAGCATGTCCGCGCCGCACCGGCGCGAACACGGCGTAGCCCGCGGGGACGAAAACCGCCGCGACCGAATCGAACTGCGGGCCGTCGCCGGGATTCGGCTCGCTGCCGTGATTCCAGAGCACCGTCGGGAATGGCCCCACGCCGTTTGGCTTGAAGACGAACCCCACGAGCGTGAGCCCATCGCTCGTGAACGTGACGCGCTGTTTGTTGAACGGCCCTTGCTGCGCGGCCGCTGTTGCAGCCGAAAGAAAGAGTACAGCCAGCGATCTCCGAAATCGTCGATGCATGCTCATGAGAAATCCGTTAGATCAGCCGCTCTGATTCGGCTCGCCCTTACGGCTGCACGCCGCCCGCCAACCGCCGCACCAACTGATCGAGAAACTCCAGCCCGTCGTAGTACGACTTCACGCGCATCTTCTCATCGCGCCCGTGCGCGTTCGTTTCACCTGGTAAGGAAAACAATCCGCTGATCCCATACGAAGGAATCCCGACTTCGCGCAGCCAATGACTGTCCGTCGCGCCGGTGGACATCGTGGGAATGACGGGGATGTCGCCCCACATCGTTCGCGTCAACTCGGTCGTCGCGCTCAACACGGCCGGGTCGATCGGCAGCGTCGATGCGGGAAAGCGCGGGAGCTGCTTCTGCGTGTAGGTGATGGCGATGCCCGTGTCGGCGATCACCCGCGCCAGCGTCGACCGCGTTTCCTCGAGGCTCGACGTGGGCACCATGCGGCAATTGACGTTCGCGCTCGCCGACTGCGGCAGCGCGTTGTACGCGTGACCGCCGGCGAGCCGAGTGGCCACGCACGTGGTGCGCAGCATGGATGCGAAGCGCGCGTCGCGCGACAGCGTGGCGGCGGCCGCCGCATCGTTCGGGTTGGCGACGATGGCGCGCATCGCCGCGGCGACCGCGGGCTGCTCGACCTTTGCCGTCTGCTCGAAGAAACCGCGCGTCGTCGGATTGAGCGTGACGGGGAAGCTGAACCGCGCAAGCCGGCCCAACGCGTCGGATAGCTCGTAGATGGCGTTGTCGGGACGCGGCACGCTCGAGTGGCCGCCTGGGTTAGTGGCCGTGAGCGTGAAGTCGACGTAGACCTTTTCCGCGGCTTGCACGGTGTGAAACAGCGGATGCACGTCGTTGCCAGAACCGGCGAGTGAACCACCGCCGCCCTCGTTCAATGCATACGCCGCGTCGATCAGGTCGCGATGCTCCTTCACCAGCCATTCAGGTCCGTTCGCGTCGCCGCTCTCCTCGTCGGCTGTGAGCGCGAGGATGATGTCGCGCTGCGGACGCCAACCTTCCTGCTTGTAGCGCAGCAGGTTGGCGACGAAGATCGACGCCATCGCCTTGTCGTCGGCCGTGCCGCGACCGAGAAAGAACCCGCCCTCTTCGGCCAGCGTGAATAGATCGCGCGGCCAGTCGGTGCGCAGCGCCGCGACGACGTCGAGGTGCGCGAGGAGCAGAATCGGCTTCGGACTGTTTGTACCGGCGCGGCCGCGATAGCGAACGATGAGGTTGCCCTTCGTCGGCTTACCGGGCGGCGTGAGGATTTTCACATCGGAGTCGGGGAAGCCGGCGGCGCGGAAGCGTTTTGCCATCGCTTCGGCCGCGCGCGTGACGGAGCCGACGGAATCGACGGTGTTGATCGATATGAGCTCGCTGTAGACTTCGCGGGCCAAGCGCTGGTGAGGCGTCAGCGAAGAGGTCTGAGCGGCGAGCGGTGTCGCGAGTAGTGTGGCGGCGAGAGCGAGGGCGGCGCGATTGCGAGGCATGGCGTGGGCTTCGGGGAACGGATATGGGGAACCGTTCGAAGTCTGGGCGCGTGCGCGGGGAAGGCAAGGGGACTTCCGCTAAGTCGAGATGATCGCTCCTGTTTGAGTTGGACTCCCCGCCAAATCCGTAACATCAATTCGATCCATCCGTACCCGCGTCCCGCCACCCGACTTCACATGCGCTATTTCATACCCATCCTTCTGGCGTCAACGCTCTCCGCCCAGTCGCGGTCCGACGAAACCGCCATCCGCGCCGCTCGCGCCAAATCGAACGCCGCCATTGCCGCCCACGATGTCGACGCGACCATCGCCGTCATGGCGCCCGATTACCTGGGGCTGTCGTCAGGCAACACGCGAACCGTCAGCCGTGACGAGGCGCGCGCCAGCTATGCGCAGATCTTCTCCACGCGCCCCGGCGTGATTTTCGTCCGTACTCCGCGAACCATCACCGTGAATACGAGCTGGGCTCAAGCGGGCGAGAATGGAAATTGGACAGGCAAGTGGTCGACCGCCGAGGGAATGGTCCACGTCGGCGGCATCTACTTCGCGAAATGGAACAAGACGAACGGCGCGTGGCTGCTGCTCGCCGAGACGTTCGTGCAAACCCACTGCTCGGGCGCGAAGTACTGCGATGCGCCGCCTACACCGCCTGTGGCGCCTGCCGCGCCGAGGCCGGCGAAGTGAGCGCTAGCTCACTTTGGGCTCGTAGCGCGTGAGCGTCAGCACCGTCAGCTCGGGGAACGCATGCACGCGCGCGGGGACGATGCTGAACCCGATTCCGCGGTTGATGTACAACCTGTTCCTCGGCTGGCCGAAGCCGTCGATCCAACCACTAACTCCGGATCCGGCGTCGCTGAAGTAATGCCGCCAGAGGTAATCCGACACGTACGGAACGCCGACCTGCATGCCGTGCGTATGCGCCGCGATCGCCATCGGTGCCTGGCCGGCGGGAATGCTCGCGAATGAATCGGGATCGTGCATGAAGACGAGCCGCGCGCTCCCCTCGGGAACCTTGGCCATGGTCTCCACCGCGCGATCGTTCTTCGCCCACTTCTCGCCGATGCCCGCCAAGTAGAGCGGCTCCTCCGCGCTCACGCCCGATCGCGGCGGCAGCGCCACGACGGTGTTGTCCATCATCTGCACGCCGGCGCTGCGGAGCGCGGTTCGCACCTTGCGGGCGACGACATTCTCTTGCTCGGAATGCTCGTTCATCAAGGAATAATCGTGATTCCCGAGCACGGCGTAGATCGGGATGCTGTCGGAGAGAATCGGACGCAAGATGTCGACGACCTCCTGCATCTGCGCGTCGACGCTGCCGTCGGCCTCGTACACGAAGTCGCCGGCGATCAGCACCGCGGCCGGATCCGCGCCGACGACGGTCCGAACCATCCGCCGCGCGGCGTCGGTGTTCGCCCACCACATGCCGACCTGCAAGTCGGCGAACACGGCGATCTGTTTCCCTTCCCAAGCCGGCGGGAGATTCGGGATCGCGGCGGGAATGTCGACACGCTGTACGATGCGTGGCTCGACCGCAGTGCCGTACACACCGAGCGCGAGGAGGATCTCGAGTAGACGCAGCCACATGGTCGTGATCTAATCACGACGCTGCGGGCCTGTCAAACGCCCGATCCTATTTCACGAACGCCGCCCACACGTACGTCGTCCCGAGCTTCGCCGAGACCACGCTGCCATCCGCGTAGCTCACGAGCTCCGGCCCGTTGGTCGCGCTCGTCGCGAGGATCTTCGTGCCGTCGGGTGTCCAGTCGGTGCCGGCGCCCGCGCGATAGTCGCCGTCGCCGAGCGTACGCGGCGAGGTGAGGAACTGCGCGTCGTAGACGACGAGATCCGTGCCCGAGATGCACGAGACGTGAACGCCGTCGGGCGAGTAGCGCGCACCGGGACAGCGGACTTTCTCGCCGTGCGTCGCGCCGCTCGAGAGTACGGTGAACACGACCGAGTCGAGCGTCGTCTCCATGAGCGTGCGTCCGTCAGGCGAGATCGACGGTGCGCCGAGTCCGGTGGCTCGCGCCGCGCCGACGCGCTCGAGGCCCGAGCCGTCGAGCTTCACGCGCCACACCGCCGACATGCCGGGCTGCCCGGCCGGCACCGCGCGGAAATAGATCCACTGCAGGTCGGGCGAGAATGCGGGCGACGCGGCGCTGGCGATTTGCGACGTTGGTCCAACGAGCTGCCGGCGGGAGCCGTTGTCGTCGATCACGTACAGGCGTTGGTTGTCCACGTCGGCGCCGTCGCTGAAGACGACGAATTTTCCGCCGTGCGTGGCTTCGGCGGCGCCAAAGGGCACCGATGTGGTCGTCATCGAATGAAAGCTGCCGCCGTCGGCGTTGACGGTCGCGATCGTGGTGCCGGTGCCGCTACTGTTGAGCCGCAACCCCACGATCGCGGGAACGGCATTCGAGACGGTGCTGCCGGTACTGCCAGTCGCGTCAGTCGTTGCCGCGGCGCCGCAGGCGGCGAGCGCCGCCGGAAGAATTGCGCAAATGAGCGCAGTCGAGATCTTGAGCATCGGTACGGCCGGTTTGCGTCGAAGGGACCCAACGCAAACCGCGAACCATATAGACCGCTATTGCCCTTGCACCTTGGGCAGACGCACGAGCTTGGCGCGCACGGGCACGATGTTGCAGACCGGCGGCAGCACGTTGACGACCGCGTAGGCTGGACATCCCCTGCGGGTGGCGCGACTATGATCACATCTCCAACCACGGCCGTGCCCATGCGTCTCCGCCTTTTCGCCGCCGCCTTCGCGGCGGCTCTGATGCCGTCGCTCACCGCTGCCCAGTCGCCCGTCGCCGTCGCGTTTCGCGACAACGCCAAGGACATCGGTAAGAACCTCATCGCTGCCGCGGACGTGATGCCGGCGGACAAGTACGGCTTCAAGCCGACGCCCGCGCAGATGAGCTTCGGCGATATCGTCGCCCACCTCGCGCAGGGCAACGACTTCCTCTGCGGCTCGATCGGCGGCGTGAAAGCGCCAGCGCGCGCCAAGATATCGGCCACTGATTCGAAGGACATGCTCGTCGCGCGCCTCCGCGAGACATTCCAGTTCTGCGACGAAGCCCTGGCGAGCCTCGACGATTCCAAGCTCACGGCCCAGCTGCCGATGTTCGGCGGCAAGACGATGTCGCGCGCCGCGATCGAGACGCTCACGACGGGCGACTGGGCGGACCACTACAGCCAGGCGGCGATCTACCTGCGGCTCAACGGACTGCTGCCGCCCACGGCGAAGAAGTAAGAGGGGCTGGGCTGCCGAGCAACGGAAAACGGTTCAACAGAAAACAGGAAACGGAGAACGGTAGCCCGCAGGCTGCCGTGTTCACCTGTAACGTTTCGTTGCAGGCCCTTTAGTTCCTGCCCTGATACTTTACGGAATGCGGGTGACGTGGGTCGCAATTCGCTTGATCGGCTACGCTGCCGGACTCGCGCTAACAGGCGCGGGGACGCTCGTAGCGCAGCGTGCGACCCAGGTGGTGAGCTTTCGCGTCGAGGCGATCCAGGAAGTCTCCGTCGAAGGCTCGCCGTCGCTCACCATCTCGAGCGCCATTGCCGGACAGGCGCCCACGAGCGTGACCGCTTCCGGCAGCACGTGGAACGTCTCGACGAATCTCACCGGCGCCAAGGTGACGGCCAGCCTCGAGTCCGACATGCCGAGCGGCGTGACCCTCTCGATCGACCTCGCCCCGCCGCCGGGTGCGACGAGCGCCGGCCGCAAGCCGCTCGGCGCCGCGCCGGTCGATCTCGTCACCAACGTGACGAAGCTGACGGCGACGCATCTGCCGCTCAGCTATCGGCTCGACGCTACTCCTAGAGCGGGCATCGTCACCGCGGGCACACGCGTCGTGACGTTCACGATCACCGGCGGAGTCTGACGCTCAACCCGCCGCGCCGAGCAACCGGCGCAGGTCGATTCCTTGCCACAGTCGCTCGCGCATCGACCGCGTCTCGGCGAGCGCACGACCGCCGGCCGCGGTGATGGAAAAGAGCCGCCGCGACACGCCGTCGATTGTCGAGCGCTTGGACGCCACGAGCTCCTTCGCCTCGAGCCGGTCCAGCGTGGCGTACACCGCGCCGACGGCGATCTCGCGCCCGGTGACGTCTTCGATCTCACGCCGCACGGTCATGCCATAGGCGTCCGACGCGGTGCGCAGCACGGCGAGCATGACCTGCTCCTCGAACGTGCCGAGCGGCACTTCATCGCGCGCGAGTTTCATGATCTAATTGAAGAAGGATTCGTTCAATCCACTGCACGTGCCATCACTCTACATTGTAGAATATAATCACACGACAGTTGACGCTGCCCGTTCGCCGCGCTACACTCCTTCCTACAATCGAAGTCTCGTGGTGATTTGCCGCCCATTGCCGCCACGTTAAACAAAGAGCTAAACCGCGACGCGCCCGGCGGCCTTCTCGCCCGGGCGTTTTGTGTTTTCCGACCCATCTGCTCATGCACTCGATGATCTCGACCACCGCGCAGTCCATGCGAATGACGATGACGACCGCGTCTCCAACCGGAGCGACGGACGGGCGATCGCGCATGCGTGCGTAGGTCTTCGAGTTGAGCCAACGACTGGCTTCACCGCCCCCCGATCTCTCCACGAGATCGGGGGTTTTTTCATATAGGAGAGTTGGGATGTCACGGACCATCGATGTTGCGGATGTCACGACAAAAGTCATCTCGAGCGGGCGGAGTGACAGCGGCGTCCTGCGGGAGCGAAGCGCCAGTGTCATCCTGAGCGAACGAAGCGCCAGTGTCATCCCGAGCGGGCGGAGCGCCAGTGTCATCCTGAGGGAGCGAAGCGACCGAAGGATCTCCCTCCCCGGCTACGAGCTCACCGGCCCCCGCGACGCCCCGCTCATCGTCGTGCTCGGCGGCATTTCCGCGACGCGCCACGCCACCGCCACGCTCACGGATCCTACCACAGGCTGGTGGCAAGACATCGTCGGCAACGGCCGCGCGATCGACACCGCAACGTACCGCGTGCTGAGCGTCGACTACCTCGACGGCGGTGTCACTCGCGATGGCCGACCACAGCGCACCATCACGACCCACGACCAAGCCGCCGCGCTCGCGTCGGTGCTCGACGACGTCGGCGTCGCGCGCGCACACGCCGTGGTCGGCGCGTCGTACGGCGGAATGGTCGCGCTGGCCTTTGCCGAGCACTTCCCGTCGCGCCTCGATCGCCTCGTCGTCATCAGCGCCGCGCACGAAGCGCATCCCATGAGCACCGCGCTGCGCGGCATCCAGCGCCGCATCGTCGAGCTGGGCATCGACACCGGACGCGCGCACGAATCGCTCGCGCTCGCCCGCAGCCTCGCCATGACGACGTACCGCAGCTCGCAGGAATTCGCCGACCGCTTCGAATCCGAGCCGCTCTTCTGCGACGGCGGCGACGCGACCTTTCCGGTCGACGAGTACCTCCGTCACCACGGCGAGCAATTCGCCGCGCGCTGGCGCCCCGAGCGCTTTCTCGCGCTGTCGCTGTCGTGCGATCTGCATCGCGTCGACCCGCGCCGCCTGCGCACCCCGACGGTGATCGTCGCCGCGGAAGGCGACCGCGTCGTGCGGCGCGAGCAGCTCGAGGAGCTCGCCAACCAGCTCGACGTCCCGCATCGCTTCATCGATCTGCCGACCAAGCACGGCCACGACGCCTTTCTCACCGAGCCCGAACGCCTCGGCTCGATCCTCTGTACCGCCATCTCAACGACGATCGTCTCATGACCTCCTCGCACATCAACGGCTCCGTGACGCGCGCCGTGCGCGCCGGCATCGCCACCGACTCCGCGCACGGCGCGGTCGTTCCGCCGATTCATCTCTCGTCCACCTTCGCCTTCGCCGGCTTCAATCGCCCACGAACGTACGACTACACGCGCAGCGGCAATCCCACGCGCTCGCAGCTCGGCGACGCGCTCGCCGAGCTGGAACAGGGCGCGTCGGCAGTCGTGACGAGCACGGGCATGTCGGCCGTCACGCTCGTCCTTCAGCTCGTGAAGCCCGGCGACACGATTCTCGCCGCGCACGACTGCTACGGCGGCACCCATCGCCTGTTTCGCGCACTCTCGGCGCGCGGACACTTCAACGTCGTCTTTGCCGACCTCACCGGCGCTGACGCCGCGGCAACGATCGCCGCGCATCGCCCGCGCATCCTCTGGGTCGAGACGCCGAGCAACCCGCTGCTGCGAATCACCGACATCCGTGAAGTCGCGGCGGCGGGCCGCGCCGCCGGCGCCATCGTCGTGGTTGACAACACCTTCCTGTCGCCCGCACTCCAGCAGCCCATCACTCTCGGCGCCGACGTCGTGGTGCACTCCACGACGAAGTATCTCAACGGCCACAGCGACGTCGTCGGCGGCGCGGTGATCACTGCCGACGCCGCGCTCGGCCAGGAGCTAACCTGGTGGGCGAACTGCCTCGGCATCACCGGCGCGCCGTTCGACAGCTATCTCACCCTGCGCGGCGTGCGGACGCTGTACGCCCGCATGACGCAGCATCTCGCCAACGCGAGCGCCGTGGTCGATGCGTTGTGTAGTCACGACGCCGTCGAGCGCGTGTACTATCCCGGCATGCGGACACACACTGGACACGACGTGGCCCGGGGCCAGCAGTCCGGATTTGGCGCCATGATAAGTTTCGAGATCGCCGGCGGCACGGAGGCGGTGGAGCGGTTCGCGTCGCATCTCCAGTGTTTCACGCTCGCCGAGTCGTTGGGCGGTGTGGAGAGCCTCGTCGCGCATCCGGCGACGATGACGCATGCGTCGATGGACGCCGCGGCGCGCGAAACCGCCGGAATTCGCGACTCGCTCGTGCGCCTCTCGGTGGGTATCGAGCTGGCGGACGATCTCGTCCACGATCTGACGGCGGCGCTCGATCACACGCTCGCAGGCACGAGCGCGCGGCCGGCGGCGGTATCAGAGAATACTCAACTCGTAGGAGCGACCACGTGAACGATGTTTCCGCGGCCCCATCCGCATCGTCCGGCGAGCGCGTCGACGCCGCGATCGGAACGACGCCCGTCGTACGGCTGACGCGCGTCGTGAGCGGCACGGAAGCGGAAGTGTGGGTGAAGCTGGAAGGCATGAATCCCGGCGGCTCGATCAAGGATCGCACGGCGCTCGGCATGATCCTCGACGGCGAGCGCAGTGGTGCGCTGAAGCCGGGCGGCACGATCGTCGAGCCGACGTCGGGCAACACGGGCATCGGTCTCGCGCAGGTCGCGGCGGCGCGCGGCTATCGGCTCATCCTGTGCTTGCCTGCTTCGATGAGCATGGAGCGCAAGCGCACGCTCGAGGCGTACGGCGCCGAGCTGGTGCTCACCGATCCCGAGCGCCGCATGCTCGCGGCGATCGAGGAGGCGGAACGTATTCGCGATACCACCGGCGCGTGGATGCCGAACCAGTTCTCGAATCCCGCGAACCCGCGCATTCACTATGAGACGACGGGCCCCGAGCTCTGGGCGCAGCTCGACGAGCGCATCGACGCGTTCGTCTACGGCTCCGGAACAGGCGGCACGATCAGCGGCGTCGGACGCTTTCTGAAAGAGCGGCGTCCCGACACGCTCGTCGTCGCCGTGGAACCGGCGCGCTCGCCCGTGCTGTCCGGCGGTGAGCGTGGACAGCATCAGTTTCAGGGCATGGGTCCGGGCTTCGTTCCGCCGAACTTCGATCGGAGCGTCGTCGACCGCGTCATCCAGGCATGGGAGGAAGACGCGTTTCCGCTCGCGCGCCGGCTCGCGCGGGAAGAAGGATTGTTCGTCGGCATGTCCACGGGCGCCATCGTGGGCGCCGCGCTCGAGATCGCGCGCGAGCTCGGCCCCGGCAAACGCGTCGCCTGTATCTCGCCCGACTCCGGCGCTCGCTATCTCTCGACGACGCTCTTCACCGACGACACCGAGCCGCCGCCGCACCCGGTCATTTGACGATTGCGTGGGCGTCGATGCCGGATGCCAGCCGGCAGATTCGCGTGAGCGCCGCTCGCCACGACCACCGCCGCCTGCAACGCCGTGACGCCGACGTACGTCGTCGGATCAGTCGCTGCGCTCCCTCGGACTGACATTCGACGGCAATGCAGGATGCGCCGCCGCCACCACTCGAAAGCGCCGCCCGTGCTGTGCCGTTTCATCGTGATACTCTGCGACGAGCGCCGCGACGGCGCGCGCCAGGTCTCTCGTGAACGCGTGCGACGCCTCGGGCGACGCGAAGCGCACCTCGGATTCGATGGTGAGCGTCGGCAGCTTTTTGCCGGCGTCGCGCGCCAGACGCTGTAGGGTGCCCACGTCCTGAACCACGCGCGCCGCCGTGGCGACGAGGTACTCGCTGGAGAAGCGATCGCGAATGTCGATCGACGACAGCTGGCCGACGCTCGGGCTGATCACGTATCGCCGCGCCGTCGCCTGAAGGAGCCGCTCGACGCAGTTCCGCTGCTTTCGTTCGCCGACGGCGCGGATGAGTCCCGCCCGCTCGAGCTCACGCACATGGTAGCCGAGCCGCTGTCGAGGAAGCTTCAGGGCGCGCGCCGCGCCGGCGGCGGAGTCGGGTTCGCGCAGGTGCTCGAGGAGGCGGCTGCGAACGGGATCGAGCACCGCGGCCGCCTGCTCGGGCGACTCGAGGACGAGGAGATCGGTTTGCATGACCAACAATACTACCTAGACAGAAAAATCTGTCAAGCGCGGTGTTTGGACCGTGTCGGGAGCTCGCAACCGCTTATGTCGACCGGATATACGCGCAACCCGCTTCCTGCGCCCGGAGCACCGCGAATATCCCGGACGGCATCAGGATCACGTTTGGCACCACCGCCGCCCTGGCCTCCGCGGTCACCGACTCGGCGGTCTGCCCGCTCTGCTGAGCCATCAATGCGGCCACGCTCCGCAGCGCCTTGTCACATCCCAGCACAGTCACGCCGCGCGCATGGAGCTGCTGGATCGTCGTCCAATCCTCGACCGGCTTGGCGCCCGGCGCCGCGAAGGGATTCCGTGCCGCCACGGTGCCCGTCGACGGATCGGTCAACCGCAGCTTCTGACCGAGCTGGTACTTCTGCCAGAAGGCGTCGTTCAGGAACATCGGCACCGCCTCGTGTCGAATCACGAGCACCGGCCGCAACTCGCGCTCGTCGAGATCGTACACGTCGTGATAGCCGCGCATGTACAGGTCCACGTGGCCGAGTGCGAGGCCGTTCGAGATGAGCGTCGCGTCGAACACGGCTTTGTGTTTCGCTCCGGCCAGCGGCTCTACCCAGGACATGTCCCAGGCGGCAGCGAGCGGGGCGCGCGTCGCCGGAACCACAACACCAAAGGGATGGCCGAGAATGGCTGGCGCCATCGCAAAGGCAGCGGCTTGGCCGAGGAACTCGCGACGATCTGTTGGACGGCTCACGGGCAACCTCCGCTGTTGGTGCCGTACTAGTAGCTACTGGTACTGGATGTAGAACGGCCTCGGGTCGAGCGCCAACACCTCGGCGGGCGTCATCATCGCGCTGCCTTTTTTCCGCTTATCGTTCTTGTAGAACAGCTTGAACCCGGTGTATTCCACCGGATACTTCCACACGTACGCGCGGTAGGAGTCGAGCTTCTGCGACTGCGGACCCCACCCGTCCATGTTGATCACGATCTGTACCCGTGGGTCGAGCTTGATCTTCTTGTAGTTGGTCAGCATCGCGCGCCGAAAGCGGTGGATGACCAGAATCTTCGGCGGCAGATGCTCCGAGTCGACGAGCGCCTGGAGGAAGCCCGACGCGTAGTTCACGTCGGCCGCGTCGAGCGTACCGATCACGGTGCCCGGCACCTCTTTGTGCTTCATCGAGAACTCCGGGTCGATGCCCAAGTGGACGTCGGGCCGCTTCAGGAACTTTGCCAGACGCGGGAGCTCCTCCTGCACCGTGCCCTGGCCCACCTGCAGGTCGAGAAAGAGCAACGCGTTCCGCTTCTGCGCCCACCCGTAAACCTGCTCGATCATCGCACTGTCCATGCGCGTGCGGTACTTCCCCGAGGTGCCGGGCGTTGCGGACGCCACGTCCACGATCATGTGCAGCGCGGGCTGCACGGGCGTCGACGGGTCGGCCTTGTTCCACGCCGCGACCTCGCGGTCGAGCTTGGCGAGCATCTCCTCCGGCGGCAGCTCGCCGAGAATGCCCATGCGCTTCGAGATCGGATTGCCGTAGAACGCGACGATGCGCTTCGCCGGCAGGATGGCGCCGGACAACGGAGCGGGTGAATCCACCGGCCAAACGGGCGCTTCGGCGGTCGGCGTCGGCCTCTCCACGCTCCTTTTTTTCGCCGGCTTGGCTGGTTTCGCGGGCGTGCCCGTCTTCACACTGTTCTGCGCCGCGGCTCGCTCCGTATAGCCAGCGAGCGCCAGCGACGCCATAATCATCACGCTCGCCAAGCGGCGAGCTGTTCGGTTAGATCGATTCGTCATGACAGGGATAAATAGTCCTCACTTCATGTCCGCGCACCGGAACGAAACCACATGCCCTGGCAGCAGAACTACGATCCGTTGCACGGACCGCTTTCCACGCTCGCCGCGGCACTTCCGCTCGTCATCTTACTTGGACTCCTCGCGCTCCGACGAGTTCCCGCCTACGTCGCGGCGCTCGCCGGACTAGCGGCGGCGCTCGCTGTGGCCGTCGGCCTCATCGGCATGCCGGCGCCAATGGCCGCACGAGCCGCGCTGCTGGGCGCCGCGTACGGCATGCTGCCGATCGGCTGGATCGTGTTGAACGTCATGTTCCTCTACCGGCTCACGGAGAAGCGCGGCGTGTTCGTCGCGCTGCAGCGGGCCATCACCGGCATCACGACCGACCGCCGGCTTCAGCTGCTCCTCATTGCCTTCTGCTTCGGCGCGTTCTTCGAGGGCGCCGCGGGTTTCGGAACACCGGTCGCCGTGACCGGCGCAATGCTCATCGGGCTCGGCTTTCCGGCGCTCGAGGCGTCGGCGCTCTCGCTGATCGCCAACACCGCACCCGTCGCCTTCGGCGCACTTGGAACGCCGATCATCGCGCTGCAAGGCGTGACCGGAATGGACCTCGGTGCGCTCAGCGCGATGGTGGGCCGGCAGCTGCCGATCTTCTCCTTGATCATCCCGTTCTGGTTGATCGCAGCGCACTCGGGAATCAAAGGTGTACGCGACGTCTGGCCCGCGTTGCTCGTGGCCGGCGTGTCGTTCGCGGTGCCGCAATTTCTCGTCTCGAACTATCACGGACCCTGGCTGGTCGACATCGTCGCCGCGGCCTGCTCGATGATCTGTCTCACGCTGTTCCTGCGGAAGTGGCGGAAGGACATCGTGCCGGACGCGCCGATGCACGACGAGCCGGGCATGCTGCCGCTTCGGACGGCGCTCATTCCGTGGGCCATTCTCACCGTGATCGTCTTCGCCTGGGGAACGCCGCAGGTGAAGGGAATCCTCAATCACATCTCGGCCCCGACGTACGCGGTGCCGGGCCTCGACAAGCTGATCTTCCGCGTCGCGCCCGTCGTCGCCAAACCGACGGCGGAGCCGGCGGTGTTCCTCTTCAACTGGCTGTCGGCCAGCGGCACGGCGATTCTCATCACGGCGCTGATCTCCGGGTTCGTGCTCCGGTATTCGGTCACCGAGATGGTTCGCGCCTACCTGAAGACGATTCGCGTGGTGTGGCCCTCGCTCGTCACCATCGCCGCGATGATGGCGCTGGGGTACACCACGCGCTACGCGGGCGAAGACGCGATCCTCGGTCTCGCCTTCGCGCACACCGGCGCCGCGTATCCGTTCTTCGCCGCGATGCTCGGCTGGCTCGGCGTGGCGCTCACGGGGAGCGACACGTCATCGAACGTGTTGTTCGGCAGCCTGCAGAAGATCACCGCGGGAACACTGGGTCTCAGTCCGGTGCTCATGGCCGCGGCGAACAGCTCGGGCGGAGTGATGGGGAAGATGATCGACGCGCAGAGCATCTGCGTCGCGAGCACGGCGACCGGATACGTCGGACACGAGTGGAAGATTCTCCGCTTCGTGTTCTGGCACAGCATCGGCCTGGCGGCGTTGGTCGGATTGCTGGTGCTGTTGCAGCAGTACGTCTATCCGTTCACGGCGATGGTGGTGCGGTAGGCATGTCAGCCAGAGCGCAGCCGTGTCATCCTGAGCGCAGCTGTGTCATCCTGAGCGCAGCCATGTCATCCTGAGCGTAGCCATGTCATCCTGAGCGTAGCCGTGTCATCCTGAGCGTAGCCATGTCATCCTGAGCGCAGCTGTGTCATCCTGAGCGCAGCTGTGTCATCCTGAGCGTAGCGAAGGATCGCTGTCGTGGCTGAGCGATCCTTCGACTCGCTTCGCTCGCTCAGGATGACAACGCCTCGCCTTCGCTCGCTCAGGATGACAACGCCTCGCCTTGGTTCGCTCAGGATGACTACCTGATTAAATTCTCCCGTCCTATGATCTCACTCATCACCGGCGGCGCCGGATTCATCGGATCGCACGTCGCGAAGCATTGTCTCAACGCGGGCCATCAGGTCGTCGTGCTCGACGACCTGAGCGGCGGATTCCGCGATCACGTGCCCGAGGGCGCGATCTTCGTCGAAGGCTCGATCACCGACGTGGCGCTGCTCGCCAAGCTGTTCGACCAGTACCATTTCGACTACGTGTATCACCTCGCGGCCTACGCGGCCGAGGGGCTATCGCACTTCATCCGGCGATTCAACTACACGAACAACGTCGTCGGCAGCATCAACCTGATCAACGAGTCGGTGAAGCACGAGGTGAAGTGCTTCGTCTTCACCTCGTCGATCGCCGTGTACGGCGCGGGCCAGTTGCCGATGACGGAAGCGATGGTGCCGCAGCCCGAGGATCCATACGGCATCGCGAAGTACGCCGTGGAGCTCGACCTGCGCGCGGCGCACGAGATGTTCGGATTGAGCTCCGTCGTCTTCCGTCCGCACAACGTGTACGGCGAGCACCAGAACATCGGCGACCGCTATCGCAACGTGATCGGCATCTTCATGAACCAGATCATGAACGGTCAGCCGCTCACCGTGTTCGGCGACGGCGAACAGACGCGCGCGTTCAGCTTCATCGACGACGTGGCGCCGCACATCGCGCGCAGCGTGGACGTGCCGGCGGCGTACAACCAGGTGATCAACATCGGCGCCGACGTTCCATACTCGGTGAATCAGCTCGCCGAGGTGGTGAGCCGAACGCTCGGCGTCGCGCCGAAGGTGACGCATCTGCCGCCGCGGAACGAAGTGGTGCACGCGTACTCGAGCCACGAGAAAGCGCGGCGCATCTTCGGCGACGCCGCGCCGGTCGCGCTCGAGGATGGCGTCGAGCGCATGGCCGCGTGGGCACGGCGCGTGGGTGCACGCGAAAGCGGGAGCTTCGGGAACATCGAGATCGAGCGGAATTTGCCGGCCAACTGGAAGCGGTAGACCGTTCATCGGCGACCAGGTCGTCCCAAAAACGGACACTCAGCGGCCTCGCCGTTGGGTGTCTGTTTCATATAAGTAACTTTCCGACAACGACATACGTAGAGTGAGCAGCAGGCACGGACCTTCCTCAGGCAAACCCTTCGGACGGATGCAGTGTCTGAGAGTGTGAGAGGCTACGTCGTCTCAGCTCTCGCAACTTCTCTCTCGCTTCGCGTAGTCCCATGAGTCCCCTGTCGTTTCTCGTCGATCCCTTCGCTGACACGCTCGAGATGCCGGTTTCCGGTGAGCTCGACACCGTGCCGGCTGCGTGGGAGCACGAGCAAATCGTGAATCATCTCAGTGCCCAGTTCCAAGTCGTCCGCGAGATCGGACGCGGCGGAATGGGCGTCGTATTTCTTGCGCGCGACATCGCGCTGCATCGGTTGGTCGCCATCAAGGTGTTGCGCCACGCGTTCACGTCGTCGGAAGAGCACCGCGAGCGCTTCCGTCGCGAGGCGCGGATGACGGCGCGGTTGAGCCACCCGAACATCGTTCCGGTCCACAGCTTCGGCGAGATCGCCGGCGAGCAGTCGGATCCGATGGTCTACATCGTCATGAAGTACGTGCATGGCGAGTCGTTGGCCGAGCGGATGCGGCGCGAGCACGCGATCCCGGCGGCCGAAGTGCAGCGCATCCTGCGCGACCTCGCGCTGACGCTCGACTCGGCGCACCGTGACGGCGTGGTGCACCGCGATCTCAAGGCGGAGAACATCCTGCTCGAGCGTGGCAGCGGCCGCGCGATGCTGACCGACTTCGGCGTGGCGCTCCTGCGCTCGCTCGACCCGGTCCGCGCCGATTCGTCGCGCGCCTTCGGGACTCCGCACTACATGTCGCCCGAGCAAGCGGCGGGTGAGCTCGACATCGACGGGCGAAGCGACCTGTATTCGCTCGGTGTCCTGGGCTACTACATGCTGAGCGGCGAGCTGCCGTTCGACGGACATACGTTCGAGTCGCTCGCGGCCAAGCACATCGCCGAGCAGCACCAGCCGCTTCCGAGCCTGGTTGCGTCGGCGCCGGAGTCGCTGTGCGAGGCGATCGAGCGGTGCTTGCAGAAGGATCGGAACGAGCGCTGGCGCACGGGACGCGAGTTGGCCGATGCGCTCGCGGTCGTTGCGCCGCGCCGGCGGTGGTTCGGCGCGAAGAAGGTGGCGGCGAACACGTTGGCGCGAACGCGCGTCATCGCCGAGCTCGCCATGTTTGCGGCGGCGATGAAGGCGGTTTTCAGATGGACAGTGATCTAGGAAGACGATCGCCTTCGATGACAGAGACCCGGCTCCGGCCGGGTTTTTTTGTTGACTCGATCTGGGAAATGCGTCCGGTCGGGTTTCGATCGCTCGGAGAGTGGGAGCAGCTCCGGCTTTGCATCCGTTCTGATCCGCGATCAACTTGTTTCCACCATCAATGGAAAACGAGTTCCGGCGAACGACAACGACCCAGGTTGCCATGAAAATGAAATCTCGATGGATTGGTGTAGCGCTCGGTCTGACGCTGTGGGCCGCGAGCGCGACCGCGCAAACGGCGAAGGCGACGACCGTGATTCTCGTCCGCCACGCAGAGAAAGCGGCGACGCCGGTGGACGACCCGCCGCTGACCGCCGAGGGCGAAGCGCGGGCACGCGACCTCCTCGACGCGATTCGCGACGCCGGTGTGAGCGCGATCATCACGACGCAGTTCGCACGCACCAAGGCCACCGCGCAGCCCACTGCCGCGGCGCTCGGCATCAGCCCGGAGATCGTGTCGGCGGGCGGCGCCACGCACGTGCAGGACGCTGCCGCGGCCATTCGGAAACACGCCGGTCAGACGGTGCTCGTGGTCGGCCACTCGAACACGGTGCCGGCGATCGTCGGCGCGCTGGGCGCCAAGCAGCCGCCGACGATCTGTGACTCGGAGTACGACAACCTGTACGTCGTGACCATCGCCGCCGACGGCAAGGCGAGTGTCGTCCACGCGAAGTTTGGCGCGCGCGCGCCCGTGGACGCGGCTTGCGCGTCGATGCGGTAGTGTCGCCTTACAGAGATTCGAGATCTGTGATTGCCGGCCCGTTGATCACTTGGCCATAAGGGTCGAAGCGCGAGCCGTGACAGGGGCAGTCCCAACTCTTTTCGGCTGAATTCCAGTGGACGGTGCACTTGAGATGAGTGCAGACCGCCGAGCATTCGTGCATTGCGCCGCTGTCGTCTCGATAGGCCGCCACCTTGTGCATCCCCTTTCGCAGCACGCGGCCCTCCCCGCGCGGGACGTCGTCCTCCGACGGCGCGTCGCCGGGACCGACGAGGTCCTTCACGTATTGCAGCGCGACGTCGGCATTCTCCTTCGCGAGCTCCTCGATCGGCCGCGCGCGCAACGAGATCCGCTTCGGATCGTAGAGCGATTCCCAGTCGTTTGGGCGGCCGACTATGAGGTCGGTGAGGAGCAGTCCCGCAATGGTGCCGTGGGTCATCCCTTGGCCCGAGTCGCCCGACGCCATGTAGACGTTCTGTGCGCCGTCGGGGTTCCGTCCGATGAACGCGACGTAGTCGTTCGGCTCGAGAACCTGGCCCGACCACTTGAAGACGACCTCGCGTGCCTGCGGCCAGCGTTCGCGCATCCACGACTCGAGACGGCCCCATCGCGCGTTGGCATCGTCCGCGTGCGCCGTCTTGTGATCCTCGCCGCCCACGATCAGCGCGTCGTATTGCGAGCCGGGTAGCAACGCGCCGGCAACAGGCGACTCCAGGCGCTGCAGCCGAACGTAGTGGTATGGATTCGGCGTGTCCCAATAGAGAGCGGCGGGCACGGTGCCGCGCGGAACGACCGCGGCGATCGCGAAGGTGCGATACGGCGCCTGCTTCATGTGCGTCTGGTACATGTCCGAGATGGAGCCGTTGGTGCATACGCAGACCGATCCCGCCGTGATCGTGTGCTTGCTCTCCGTCGTCACGGTGCACGAATCGCCGCCTTCGACACCGGCCACCTTGGTGTCGCAGTAGATGCGGCCGCCGCCGGCGATGATCGCCGCTGCCACCCCAGCGAGATACTCGAGCACGTGAAACTGCGCCTGATTCGGAAAGCGCAAACAAGGCCCGGTGTCGGGATCGACGTTCGGCACGCGCGACAGCTTCTCGATGCCGGCGATACCGGCGCGCCGCGCCGCCGCGAGCTCCTTGTCGAGCACCGATTCGCTGTCGTCGCCGCCGAGGAAGAGATAGCCGTCGAGGCGTTGGAAGTCGCAGTCGATACGTTCGGTCTGCACGATGCGCTCGATCGTGTCGATGGCCGCGCCATGGCTCTGCACGATCTTTCGCGCGCCCCCTTCGCCGTGCACGTGCTCGAGCACGTAGATGCGGTCGTCCATCGCGTTCGAGAGGTGTGCCGTCGTTCGCCCGGACTCGCCGCCCCCGATCGGTCCTTTGTCGACGACGATGACTGTCTTGCCGGCCTTGGTCAGCAGATACGCCGTGGAGAGTCCGGCGATTCCAGCCCCGACGACGCAGACGTCGGCGCGCGCGTTCGCGTCGAGTGGCGCGTAGCTCTGGACCTCGAAGGTGCCTTGCCAGATGGACGCGGTGTCGCCGCCGGGAAACGCATTGTGCTCGGCCATTCGTCGCTCACGATTACGAGTTCGGTTCGCTATCGCATCCCGCGTACCGCGGAGCGGAACCGCGAAGCGTGGATCGCCTCAGCCCGCCACTACCGGCGACCGATCGCACTCGCCAACCTTCGTCGATGATCGCCGCAATCACCGGAGCGAATGGATTCATCGGCCGGCATCTCGTGCGGCGCTTTGCCGAAGTGGGATGGGAGGCCAGGCCGGTCGTGCGGGCGGACTACGCGTCCGGCGCGATCGTTCGATTGTTCGACAACGCCGACGTGGTCGTACACGCCGCTGGCGCGACCCGCGCACCCTCGCACGCTGCACTACATGCCTCGAACGTCGATCTCACGACCCGAACGCTCGACGCGGCCAAGCGCGCGGGCGTCAAGCGATTCATGTTCATCTCGTCGCAAGCGGCGGCCGGACCGGCGTCCTCTTGCGACCGTCCCGTGACAGAGACGATGCCGGCGGCGCCCGTCGA
The DNA here is from genome assembly GCA_028287235.1 of Gemmatimonadota bacterium. Classification (GTDB taxonomy): domain Bacteria; phylum Gemmatimonadota; class Gemmatimonadetes; order Gemmatimonadales; family Gemmatimonadaceae; genus JAQBQB01. The sequence continues at coordinate 153,290 of JAQBQB010000026.1, forward strand.
GGCGTACGGCCGCAGCAAGCTCGAGGCGGAAGAGCTGGTGCACGGAACGGCGCGAATGCCCGCCGTGGTCGTGCGGCCCGGCGCGGTGTACGGACCCGGCGATCGCGACTTCCTCGCGCTGCATCGGCTCGCCCGCCGCGGAGTGGCGATTCATCCGGGCAACCGGGACCAGTGGATCTCGATCGTGCATGTGGATGATCTGGCCGACGCGATCCTCTCGGTGAGCACTGCTCCGGACTTGGCCGGGAAGACTTTCTTCATCGCGAACGAGGTGCCGGTGCAGTGGGGAGAGGTCTTTCGCACCGTCGCCGCGTGCGCGGGCCGTTCGCTGTCGGTGGATGTCGAGATTCCCTCACCGCTCCTCGACATCGGCTCGAAGCTCGGCGACTTCGCCGCGCGTGTTACCGGTCACGCCGGGTTGCTCACGTCCGACAAGGTCGCGCTGAGCAAGGCTCCGTTCTGGATCTGCTCGAGCGCGCGGGCGCGCGCCGAGCTGAAATTCTTACCGCGCGTCAGCCTTCAGGACGGGTTGTGCGGTACCTATCATTGGTATCTCACGAATGGTTGGCTGTGACGATCAAGCGGGGTTGTGATGCTGAGCGCAGCTGTGTCGTGGTAAGCGGAGCTGTGTCGTGGTAAGCGCAGCTGTGTCATCCTGAGCCGGCTTTGTCATCCTGAGCGCAGCGAAGGATCGCCCGGCTGCGCTCGGAATGACGGCTGTTTCTACTGAACAGAGGGAGATCCTTCGACTCGCTGCGCTCGCTCAGGATGACAACGGGGACGCTCGGGATGACAACAGGGATCGCTCAGGATGACAACGTCATTAAATTCTCCCGTCCTATGATCTCACTCGCCACCGGCGGCGCCGGATTCCGCGACCGCGTGCCCAACGGCGCGATCATCGTCGAAGGCTCCATCGATACCGTCGCGCCAAAGGTGACGCACCTGTCCTGTAACGAAGTGGCACATGCGTACTCGAGGTACCAAGAGGCGCAGCGCATGTTCGGCGATTCGGCACCGGTGACGCTCGAGGATGGCGTGGCTGCGTGGGAGAGTAGGACGTTCACCAACAAGGAGATTCAGCCGAACTCGCGGGCCGATTGGAAGACGGTGGCCCATGGTTGATCAAGAGCAGCGCCGCCGGTGGGAGCGATTCGCAACGACGAATCCCGAGTTCTACATCTGGACGGACGTCGCCCACGGCGACGATTTCGCCGCATCCGGTCGTCGCGATGCCGAGCGGATCTTCGCGTTGTGCGAGCCGCATCTTGCGCGGCGGCAAGTCGTGCTCGAGATCGGCTGCGGTATGGGTCGCCTGCTCATGCCCATGGCGGAACGGTTCGGCCGCGCGGTGGGCGTCGACATCTCGGCGACGATGCTGGCGCATCTGCGTCAACGCTGCGCCGCAGCGGGCGTTGAGAACGTCACCGGAGCACTTCCCGAAGACGCCTGGGACGGCGAGGCCGTGCTCGATCTGGCGTACAGCCACATCGTCTTTCAGCACATTGGGAACTGGGACGACATCGCCGACTATTTCCGGCGCGTTGCGCGCGCGTTGGCGCCCGGCGGCGTTTTCTACGCGCAGTTCGACACCCGGTCGCCGACGCTCCCCTATCGCGTGAAGACCGCATTGCCCGATTTCCTCTTGCCCACCACGATGCGGCGAGGTGTGCGGCGTATTCGCCGCACCGTCGCTGAGATCGAGCGGCTCGCGAAGTCGTGTGGATTGCGAACTGTGAGCCAATCGGGCGAGGGATCTACGGACACGGCGTTTGTGTTCGTTCGCTAGTGCGCGAGCGATTCGACGGGTGCCGCGCAGTATTGAATTCTTCGCCATTGGTCGGCATCAACGAGGAATGTGTGATACCTATCATTGGTATCGCCAGCGGCGATGGACCCGACGCCGACCTGTCCCCTTCGTTCTCGAGAAATTCATGAATCGCGTTGTCTTCGCATCGCTCGTCCTCGTTGCGGCCGGCACCGCCGCCGCGCAAGCGAGGCCCTCGGTGCCGATGGACGAACGCGTCTATCGCGACATCGACCGGTTGGCGGCGGCCGGATTGATCGACACGCTCGTTCTTGGAGCGCGGCCGTTCAGCGAGCGTGAGGTGGTGCGATTGTTGGCCGAGGCGCAGCGGAACCTCAATCGCAATGCCGAGGCGCGAGCATGGGCGGCGCCGACGATCGCGGGCGATCTCGCGCGCTGGCCGCGCGGCGACAATCGGCCGATTGACGCTGTATCCGGTGAAGTGTCGGAGTTGAACAGTCCCTATCGTCAGATTCTCCCGGATGGGAACGGAACCATCGAGGCAGCGATCAACCCGCTTGCGGCGAACCGCTCCGGGCGCAACCTGGCCGATGGATTTACCGCGGCGACTGAGACGTTCCATAGTGCCACCCTCGGTTCGCACCTCGCACTGTGGGCCAACCCGCGCGCGGTGACGGAGTCGTTCCGCGGTGGCGGATCGACCACCGGCCTCACGCTGCACACCGGCGGGGCCAATCTGCTCTTTGGCAATGCCTCCATCGCGATCGGCCGCGACTACGCGATTTTTGGCCAGGCGCCGTCGGGCGGTCTCCTGCTCTCCGAGAACGCTCCGCCGCTCGACATGGTGCGCGTCTCGAATGATGCGCCCGTCACGCTGCCGTGGTGGTTTCGGGCCGCTGGCCCAATCCGGGCCACGCTGCTCATTGCCGACCTGGGCGAGCACGATCAGATCCATCCGCATTCCAAGCTGGTCGCCTATCACGTCGCGGCCCTCCCGGTGCGGCAATTCGAGGTTGGACTGGAAGTCATCGATGCGATGGGCGGCAACGGCGGTCAGCCGGCGAGCTTCGGCGACCGGGTGCTCGACGCCATCCCGATCTTCGACGTGCTGCGCGCTCACAGCGATTTCCAGTTCTCAAACAAAATGGCCGGCGTCGATTTTCACTGGCGCGTTCCGTCGTGGAGAGGTTTCGAGCTCTACGGCCAAACGGCGGTCGACGACTTCGATGCTCGTCGCTTGAGGAGTATGTTCCTCGAGGACGGCGGATACATCCTGGGGACGGCGCTCTCGTGCATCACCGAATGCGGCCGGTTCGGTATTCGCGCCGAGTACCGCCAGACGGGAATCCGCTATTACACGCACGGCGACTACTTCATCGCCGAGCACGACAACCTGCTCGGCGACCCGCTTGGACCGCGCGGGCTTGGCGGCTATCTCACGATCGACGGCGAGACCGACGCTGGCGTGTACGGCGCGCTTTCCGGAGCGTTCGAGGTGCGGAGCGGCAATAGCTACGCGGGCGGATCGACAGATGCGACGACCTCCGATTTTCATTTTACGCAAACAGCTCACCGCCCCGGCGAAAAGCGGACACGCCTGACCGGAATGGTGTCGACGTCGCATGGTGTCGATCGCGTCAGCCTGCGCGCGATAGTCGGCGTAGAGCACGTCAGTGATTTCGGTTTCGTCGCGGGCCAGTCGCGGAACAACGTGCTCGCCACGCTCGCGATCGTCGTGCGGCCGTGAGCTCCGACGCGCCCGTCGTTTCATTCACCGTCGATCTCGAGCCGGACTGTCCGCCGTTCCTGCGCGGCTTTCGCGGCGTGGAGCATGGATTGCCCGCGCTCCTCGATCTGCTTGGTGAATCAGGCGTGCCGGCGACGTTCTTCACGACGGGCGACGTGGCGCGGCGCTATCCACGCGCCGTGGAGCGCGTGGTGTCGGAAGGCCACGAGCTCGCGTGTCACGGCATGACGCACACGGCGTTCACATCGCTTGGGCGCGCCGAAGCCGAGGCCGAGATCGTGGAGAGTGTGGCAATTCTTCGGCGTTTTGGCCCGGTGACGTCGTTTCGTGCGCCGTACTTGCGTTTCCCCGAGGCGTACGTCGATTTGCTCGAGCGATCGGGCTTCGAGCGCGACTCGTCGCAGGCGAAGTACAAGGCGGCCTACTATCGGAAGCGGCGGCCGAGCACGCTGCGCCGAATTCCGGCGTCCGTGACCTCGTCGGTGCTGCGCCTGCCGTCACCGATCCGCCGCGCGTACCTCGCGGCGGTGTCGAGTCCCGTCGTGTTGTTCGTACACCCGTGGGAGTTCGTCGATCTTCGCAAGGAGAAGCTGCGGTGGGACTGCCGGTTCAAAACGGGCGACGTGGCGCTGACCTGCGTGAAGAGCATGTTGGACGGGTACGCGGACCAGGGGGCGACGTTCGTTCGGATGCGGGAGATGGTGTGACGAATCGTCACCCCGAGGATTGTCACGCCGAGGATTGTCACGCCGAGGATTGTCACACCGAAGATTGTCATCCTGAGCGCAGCGAAGGATCTGCCGTACCGGCCGCGACGCCTGCGACAGCTGCACCGAGAGAAATGTCCCTCGTCGCTGCGCTCCCTCGGAATGACAAAATAGTCCGGCTCGCAGTCTTCGCCGCGGTCACGGTGGCGATCATCGTCGCCGCGAGGCGGCTCGACTGGCCCCGTGCCATTCAACTCCTCGCGACAGCGCGTCCCGCCTGGCTACTCGTCGCGGTCCTGAGCAATACGATAATACTCATTTGCTGGGCGCTGTTCTGGCGTGCGCTGCGACCGCGCGGTGAAGGGCCAGTGAGCTACGGCCGGATGTTCGAGATCGTGTCCGCGTCGTCATCGCTCATGAACACGGTACCGTTCGGCGGTGGCCACGCCTCGAGCGTCGTACTGCTGGCCACGCACGGCAATATCACGCAGCGCGGCGCGGTATCTGTCTTCGCTCTCGATCAACTCGGCGAGGGTGTGACGAAGGTCAGCCTCTTTCTCCTCGTCGGGTTCCTGGTTCCACTTCCGACGTGGATGCGGGCAGGAACGATCAGCGCAGCGCTCGCCGTAGGGATCCTGTTCATCGTGTTGATGGTCGCGTCGCGGTGGGCAAGTGAGCTCGCGATACTCAAGAGCTGGCGGCGCTCGGCGACCGCATTGGTGAGCGTGGTGGGCATGAAATTGTTTCAGGCGCTCGCCATCGCCGCGGTGCAACACGCGTTCGGCGTCGATCTGTCGGCGGGTGCCACGATGTTGGTATTTGCGGCGGTGATTCTCGGAACCATGGTGCCGCTCGCGCCGGGCAATCTCGGGACATATGAAGCCAGCGCGTTTCTCGCGTACCGATATCTTGGAATCGCACCGGAGCAGGCATTGAGCCTCGCCATCATGCAGCACGCGTGCTTCATGCTGCCGTCGGTGGGAATCGGCTACGTCTTTCTTTCACGTCACACGCTGCTGCGCAGGGCAATCGCCTCGCGGTAGAGCGTGAGGTGCCGTTCGATGACGTGCGGCCAATCGAAAGGCGGCGTCGATTCGCGATTGTTGCGCGCGATGCTGCGGCGAAGGTCCGCGTCGCGCACCAAGGTGGCTACCTGCTCCGCAAGCTCGGCGTCGGAGCGTGCGAGCATGCCCTCGCGCCGATGACCGATCCATTCGGCGATGCCCGATGCAGCCATGGCGACTACAGGAAGCCCGACGCACCGCGCTTCCAGCGCCGCGAGACCGAACGACTCGCGCACGGTCGGCAACACGAAGACGTCACTCTCGGCGAGCATCGTGCGAATCTCCTCGCGTGTGCAGTGACCCAACAGCTCGATCCGATCGCCGAGCCCGGCACGCGCAATCGCGGCGGCGAGTGCGGGGCGTTGTGGTCCATCCCCGACAATACGCAGAGAAGCGGGTGGCGCATGTTCGAACTCTGACGCGAGTCGCCGCATCATGTCGACGAGCGCGAGCGGACGTTTTTTTGGGTTCAACCGCATGACGCTGATGAGCCGTACATCGCCGCCGTGCCGTACGGGCGGAACGCGCCAGAACTCGACGTCGATGCCGTTGGGAATCACGGTCATCTCGCGCCCACCGGCAATCGGCCGCACGTCGCGCGCGACCCGTTCGCTCACGGCGGAAAAGCGCGCGCGCCATCGCGACGTTCCAAATGCGAGATCCGCCGCGCGCGCGAACAACGGCGTTTGCGGCACCACCGAGTGGAACGTGAGCGCCGTAGGAATCTTGCGCAGCTGCGCCTGGTGAGCGCCGCCGAGTGCGGCGGGAGACACGATGCTCACGTGACAGTGAGCGACGTCCACGCGTTCCTCGGCCAGAACGGTGCCGATGGCGCGCACACCGCCGGGGGTCGTGAGAAATCCAAAAACTGGAGCGAGCGGGGCGTGTATGCGGCGAACGCGAATGCCGTCGACGAGGTCAGGACCCGGAGTCGGGGTAATGACGACCACCTCGTGTCCGGCCGCGACGAGCTGGGCGGCGAGATTCTGGAGGTGCAGCTCGATCCCGCCGACGCGCGGATGGTACCAGTCGCAGACGAGCGCGACCTTCATCGACTACAATGTCGGGACGGAAGATTCCTCTCTCGCGTCGTTCGCTCGGAAGGACATCGCAATTCGCTCGAAGGCGCTCAGCACGCGATCGATCTGATCCTCCGTATGCTCCGCCGACATCGACACGCGAAGGCGGCACGACGTCGCAGGAACGGCAGGCGGGACGATCGGGTGGGTGAAGACTCCTTCGTCGAACAGCGCGCGCCACAGCTGCAGCGTGCGACCGAGCTCTCCGATCACCACGGGGATAATCGGCGTCTCGGCCGTGCCCACATCGAAACCAAGCGAGCGAATGCCGGCGGCAACGCGCCGTGTGTTCTCCCACAGCCTGGCGCGGCGCTCCGGTTCGTCGCGCATCACGTCGAGTGCGGCGAGCACTCCGGCAACCGACGCGGGCGGCATGCTCGCCGTGAAGATCAACGCCCGACTGTGGTGGCGCATCCAGTTGATGACCGATTCCGGGCCGGCGATCACGCCACCCACTGACGCGAGCGACTTGGAGAACGTGCCCATGATCAGGTCGACCTGATCCGACACCCCGAAATGCTCGGCCGTGCCCGCACCGGTTGCGCCGAACACGCCAACGGCGTGCGCTTCATCGACGAGAATTGCGGCGCCGTGCTGCTTGGCGGCGGCGATGAGGCGCGGCAGCGCGGCGACCGTGCCTTCCATCGAGAACACGCCGTCGGTGACGACCAATTTCCCGCCGGCCTTCGGCACGGACGCGAGCTGTCGCGACAGCGACTCGGCGTCGTCATGCGGATAGCGGTGCAGCTGGCCGTACGACAGCCGCGCACCGTCCACGATCGACGCATGGTCGAGCCGGTCGAGAAAGACGTGGTCTTCGCGCCCAACGAGCGAGGCGATCGCGCCGAGGTTGGCTTGGTAGCCCGTGGTGAAGACGAGCGCCGCCTCTTTCTTGAACAGCTGCGCGAGGCGCGCCTCGAGCTCGTCGTGCAGGCTGAGCGTTCCGTTCAGCAGCCGGCTACCCGTGGATCCGCTGCCGAAACGCGACAGCGCCGCGCGCGCCGCTTCGAGAACGCGCGGGTGGTGAGTGAGACCGAGGTAGTTGTTCGATCCGACCATCACCTTCCACTCGCCGCCGATCCGCGCTTCAGTCGCCGTCGATTCCTCGATCGGCACGAAGTACGGATAGATGCCCGCGGCCTTTGTCTCATGCGCGAGCGTGTAGTCGGCGCACTTCTTGAAAATACTCATAGGATTGTCATTCTGAGCGAAGCGAAGAATCGCTCTGAACCGCGGAGCGATCCTTCGGTCGCTTCGCTCCCTCAGGATGACATATGACGCGGTCGTAGATGCGCCAGCGTCGGTACTCCTTGGCACCCATCGACTCGAGCGGGCGGGTCAATCTGTCGTTGTCCTCGAGAATCCAGCTGGCCTCGGCCCCCACACCATTGAAATCTTTGCCGCGGCGAAACATCTCGTGCGCGAACAGCGCGAAGATACCGCGACTGCGGTACTCGGGCTTGGCGCCGAGGATCATGATGCGGCCGCTCTTGATGCGCGACTTGGCTGCGAGCAGCTTGAAGATGCCCGTCGGCAGGAGACGGCCGTTGCCGATCGCCTTGAACGCGTGATGAAAGTCGGGCACGATGATCATGAACCCCGCCGGCTTGCCGTCGACTTCCGCCATGAACGTGAACTGCGGCCAGACGATGTACTTGAGCACTTTCGCTTCATGCAAGAAACTATCGTGTGACATCGGAAAGAAGCCCCAGTTCTTTTCCCACGCCTCGTTATAGATCTCCCAGCAGCGCTCGACTTCCTTGTCGAATTCCTTCAGGTTGAGATCGCGAAATATGAGCGTGTGGCCCTGCATCGCCCGCTCGGCGAGCACGCGGTTCCGCTCGGGCATCTCGAACGCCCGATCGCCCTGCATTGGGAAAAAGTAGGCGAGGAGGTCTTTGGCTTTCGTGAATCCGGACGACTCGACGAGGGTCCCGTAATAACGCGGGTTCCAGGTCGTCATGATCATGGGGTGCCACCGGAAGCCGCGCACGAGCAGACCACACTCGTGGTTTGTCGATGGATTCGTCGGGCCGCGCATGGTGTCGAGACCGCGATCGGCAAGCCATCTTTCGGCTGCCGAGAAAAGCGCGTCGGCGGCTTCCTGGTCTTCCTTACATTCGAAAAAGCCGAAGAAACCCACTTTGTCGTTGTGGAAGGCATTGTGGGCGCGGTTTTCGATGGCCGCGATTCGGCCAACGGGCTTGCCGTCTCTCAAAGCGAGGAAGAGCTGACGTTTGGCCTCACGCCAGAACGGATTCGCTTTCGTATCCAGCGCGTCACGCACCGCGATGCGAAGCGGCGGAACCCACTGTGGATGATCGGCGGGGTTATAGATCCTCCACGGCAGATCGATAAACCGGCGCAAATCGCGCGAAGACTCGACAGGAATGATTTCGACGGACACGAGTGCCAATGTAATCCAAGGTGTGCTGCCGCCGCAGGATCGGGCGGGGCGCCGGCCCGCGTGGGGCGAGCCCCGGGCCGTGGCGTTGGTGTGGTTGGCCGTGTATTTGGTCGGAACGGGTGTGATCCTGGTCACCGGGGGACGCTGGGGATTGGTCGCTGTGCACGGGGCGCTGTTGGTCGGGATTGCTGGCATCCTGAGGGAGCCTCGCCACTCCGATGTCATCCTGAGGGAGCGTAGCGACCATGTCATCCTGAGGGAGCGTAGCGACCGAAGGATCGGTGTCCACGGAAAGCGATCCTTCGCTGCGCTCAGGATGACCGGCGGCGGGGGAAAGCGATCCTTCGCTGCGCTCAGGATGACCGGCGGCGACCTGCTGCCGCTCTTCGCCGCCCCGCTGCTCTACGGCGAGATCCCGGCGCTGATCGCCTCGGTGGGGAGCACGTATCACGATGTCACGATCCAGCGCTGGGAGCTGGCGCTGTTCGGGAGCCAGCCGGCCCATACACTCGCCGCGCGACTGCCATTCTTGCCGCTCAGCGAGCTGCTGCACGCCGGCTATCTGGCGTACTATGGCGTCATCTTCCTCCCGCCGCTGCTGCTGCTCGCGAACGGCCGGCGGCGCGCCTTTGCGGAAACGGTGTTGGCGCTGACCGTGACCTGCACGCTGTGCTGGGTCATTTTTGTAGCCATGCCGGTGGAAGGACCGCGTTATCGCTTCAACGCGCCTCCGGATGTCCCCGACGGGCCGGTCCGGCGGCTCGTCGTCGGCCTTCTGGCCGCCGGGTCGTCACGCGGAGCGGCGTTCCCATCGTCGCACATGGCGGTGAGCGTTGCAATGGCCGTGACCGCCCTGCGCTGGCAGCGTCGTATGGGTTGGGCGGTGGCGGTCATCGCCGTCTCAATCGGATTCGGAGCCGTCTACGGTGGTTTTCACTACGGAGTGGATATGATCGCGGGTGCTGGATTGGGCGCGGTGACGTCGCTCGGCGTCATCGCCGCCTTCAAGAATGGCGCGGCCGCCGAATGAGTGTCGTCTCGCGTGTCCGACAGCTGCTGCCGCCGCGCTTTCAGCCGGTCGTTCGCTTTCAATACGAGCGCTGGCGGGGATTGCTCGAGCGTGAGCTACCGCTCTTTTGCGAGATGGTTCGACCGAACGACGTCGTCGTCGACGTCGGGGCGAACGTCGGCATCTACATGCATGCGCTCGCCAAGCGCGGCGCCGTGGTGGAAGCGTTCGAACCGCAGCCGTGGTGCGTCAATGTGTTGCGGGCCTACGCAGCGGCGAATTCTCGCGTTCATGTCCACGCCGCGGCGCTCGGTGCCGGCGACGCCCGCGCGGGGTTGCGGGTGCCCATCGTCGACGGTCGCCCGCTCCGGGGTTCGGCGAGTCTCGTCGACGCGGACCGCCAAGGACCGTCGGAAACGATCGACGTCGAAGTCCGTATGCTCGATTCGTACGGGTTCGATCGCGTACGGGCGATGAAGATCGACGTGGAAGGGGCCGAGATTGGCGTGATCCGCGGCGCCGCGGCCACGATCGAGCGAGCGCGTCCGCTGCTGCTCGTCGAGATCGAGCAACGGCATCACGCAGGGCCGATCGGCGAGGTGTTCCGGGAGATCGAAGCGATGGGATACCGTGGCGAGTTTCTTCTGCCGGGGAAAGGCTGGCGGCCGATCGCCGAATTCCGTGCGGAGGTACACCAGCGGCTGAACGAGCTAGGTGACGGCGTGTACATCAATAACTTCTTGTTTAGGGCTTCGTGACAGGATGACAAGACCCTCCGGATGACAAACACCACGCCGGCTGCCATTATTCGTTGCTCGTCTTTCTTCTCCGACTGATCTTCATGCTCTCCAAGCACTTCCGGGCTGCATTGGGCCTGTCCTTTCTTGCGCTGTTCGCCCTGCCCGGCGCCGCGCAGTCGATCCCGTCGCCGGCGCAAGCGCAGCAAATGCTGCAGAACGATCCGGGCGCCATCGCGCGGCTGCGGCAAATGATGCAGTCGAGCGGAATGACGCCGGAGCAAATTCGCGAGCGACTCAAGGCGCAGGGTTACCCAGACTCTCTGCTCGATCAATACCTGCCGGGCGGAACAGTCGGCGACTCGACTGCGCTCCCGGGCGACGATGTCTTCTCGGCCCTCCGCGCCCTCGGAATTGGCGATTCGACGTCCGTGGATTCGCTGCGCAAGCAGACCACCGGCCGCCGCCGCACCAAGAGCCAACTCGACTCGGCGTTTCTCGATACGCTAACGCGCGCGATGGCCAATGATTCGACGCGCGCGGCCGTTCGCGCGCTCCTTCGTTCGAAGGACCTGCAGCGCGATCAGGCCGACAGCGGCTTCGCGGTGTTCGGCCTCGATCTCTTTCGCGGCGACAACAAGCTGTTTCAGGCGAATACCTCGGGCGGCGCTGACGCGAACTATCGGTTTGGTTCCGGCGACAAGCTCGTCCTCTTCCTCACCGGCGACGTCGAGAAGTCGTACCAGCTCACCGTGACGAACGATGGATTCGTCGTGATTCCCGACGTCGGGCAGATCAACGTGGCCGGGCTCACGCGCGCTCAGCTCGAGGACGCGCTCTACAGCCGCCTCGGCCGCGTCTATTCCGGTGTGCGGCGCTCGGGGGCAACGACGCACTTCTACATCAACGTGGCCCAGATGGGCACCAACCAAGTGTTCGTCAACGGCGACGTCGTGCATCCCAGCAGCTATCGCCTGTCACGCGCGTCCACCGTTATGACCGCGTTGTACGAAGCCGGCGGCGCCACGGAAAGTGGGTCGATGCGGAGCGTGGAGGTCCGCCGCAACGGCCAGGTCATGGCGACGATGGACGTCTACGACTACGCGCTTCACGGCGATGCAAGCAAGGACATTCGGCTGGAGAACGGCGACGTCGTCTTCGTGCCTCCGCGCGGTCCGCAAGCGCGCGTGGCGGGGGCCGTGCTGCGGCCGGCGACGTACGAAGTGAAGCCGAACCAAACCGTGGCCGACGTCATCCAGATGGCGGGCGGTTTCTCCGAACAGGCCGACCGGCGCCGGGTGCAGATCGAGCGCATCGTTCCACCGGCCGAGCGAACCTCCGCGGGCCGCGACAGAAGCGCCGTCGACGTGCCGGCCGAGTTGCTGTCGACCACGCCGGTTCGCGGCGGCGACGTCCTGCGAATTCTCCGCGTGACGAACCGCGTTGCCAACCGTGTCGTCGTCCAGGGTAACGTCTGGACGCAGGGTTCGGTGGCATTCGTGCCTGGCATGCGTCTGAGCGACGCCTTGCGCAAAGCGGGCGGCCTCAAGCCCGACAGCTATCTCGGACAGGTGTCCGTTGCGCACCTGCTGTCGGATTCAACCCGCGACATGCTTCGCTCGGCCGTCTACGACACGACTGGCCGGGCGGTCAACGATCTGGCGTTGTCCGACGGCGACGAGATCACCGTGTATTCGACGACGACATTTCGCCCCAAACGCTACATTTCCATCACCGGCGCCGTTCGGAAGCCCGGCCAATTGCCCTATCGCGACGGCATGACGTTGCGGGACGCCGTGCTCGAAGCGAATGGCCTGCAGGATGGCGCGCTGCTCACCGAAGCCGAGGTGGCGCATCTGCCGGAAAACCGCCAGCCCGGAGTCACCGCGGTTGCCGAGCGTGTGCCGCTCGACTCCACGTATCTGTTCGAACGGAGGGCGGATGGCCGGTACATCGGTCCCCCGGGCGTACCTGCGCCGGCGGCGAACGCGCCCGATGTGCTGTTGCAACCCTACGATCAAGTTCTGATCAAGCGACAGCCCGAATGGGAGCTGCCGCGCCACGTGACGGTGCAGGGCGAGATCAAGTCGCCGGGCACCTATACCCTTACGACGAAGGCCGATCGGCTGTCCGACATCATCGCGAGAGCGGGTGGACTGACGACGAGCGCGTACGCGGGGGGTATCGTGTTCATGCGCCGGAGCGCCCCCTCGGCGAGCAAAGTGAATGCGGAGACAGTGGACGCACGGTCGGGATTTGGAACGGCGGCCGATCTCCGCGTCGGCGTCGATCTCCCGTCGGTGCTGCGCAACAGGAACGTCCCCGACAACATCTCGCTCATCGACGGCGACTCGATCTTCATCCCGCCGTACACGCCGGTCGTCATCGTGCGCGGTGCCGTGAACGCTCCTACGGGAATTGCCTACCAGCCGGGGGCGAACATCGATTACTATGTCCGGTCGGCGGGTGGTGAGACGACGAAGGGCGACTTCAGTCGTGCATATGTCGCCCAGCCGGGCGGCAAGCTCGAGACCAGGCACCGGCATCTGCTCTTCGCCACCTCCAAGCCAGTCCCTCAGCCCGGCAGCACAGTCGTCGTGCCGGAAAAGGATCCGAACGACAAGCGCGACTGGAACGCCATTACGGCGTCGGTCGCATCGATCGTGGCGTCATTGGTCGGGATCGTTGCCATCATCAGGCGTTGATGACCGCCTCGGCGAGCTCGGAATAGCCGTCAACGCCTCGATCGCCGACTCCACTGCATGGACGGAGATTCCGTCCATGCAGTCCGAGCGCTCGCCTGCGTACTCGAACCCCAGGTTGAGATAGCCGCACCCCGGCAGCGTCGTGACGACGGCCCGCGTTCGCTGTCCGAGCGGCCCCCATCGCGCCGTGGGCGTCGGTCCCTCCAGACTCACGGTGCGCGCACCGACGAGTGCCGAAAGATGCATGACGCCCGTATTTACGCTCACGACGACTTCGCTCGCCGCGAAGACGTCCGCGAGCTCGGCCAGAGTGTACGCGCCTGCGGCGTTGACGGCCGATACCCCGGCGGCGCGCAGTGATTGCTTCAGCGCTTCCGTTTTTCGCTCGTCCGAGCCGGCTCCCGACAGCACCACCGTCCAACCGCGCCGGGCAGCCATGCGGCCGAGCTCCGCCCAGCGCGATTCCGGCCATTCCTTGGCTTCGTGCATGTAGCCGCCCGACCAGGCGTGGAACACCGCGTACGGCGGCGCCGGATACCGTTCGGCTGACAGCGCGCACGGCGGGTCGATGCGCGGCGGTGCCAGCGACTCGACGCCAATTGCGCCGAGGAGCCGCGCGTAATTCTCACGCTCGTGCAGGCCATTGGAGTGCTCGACCGACCGGTCCAGGCTGTAGTGCCGAAACTGTTCGGCCGTCCGGAATCCAACGCGAAAGCGTGCGCCCGACAGCGCGGTGAGCAGGGCATCGAAGCGCGGCCACGAACCAAAATCCACGATGATGTCGAGCGCGGCCCTTCGTACCGCTGCCACGGCGCTCAGCGGCGCGCCCGTCGACACGACGAGATGGTCGTCCACGCCGCCCGGGAGCAAACCTGCCACGCCCTGGTTGTCACGTCCAGTGATGAGGATCACCGCGGCAGCGGGATACGCGCGCCGAACGTCCTCGATGAGACCGGCGAGAAGCAGCGTGTCGCCGATCGCGGCCGTCTTCATCAGGCCAATACGCCGAATGCTTGCGGCATCCGGCATTCGGCGTTTGGGCAAGACCCCGAGAAGTGCGGCGAGAGGAATGCCCGCGAATCGATCGAGCCGCTTGAGGAGTCGGTTGCCACGCATCGCTGCCATTCGAGAACTCTCGCACGAGGCGAGTCTCTCGCGCAACCGCAGGCCGTGGAGTGACCATTCAGACACGGCGGTCGTTATGTGCCGGAGCGAGAAAGAACCAGAAATGCACTGTCCGCGCTGGATAGCGGCGCCTTACTTTGTGGTCGGGATTCAAGACCGTGACCGGTCGCCCGTTCTCGCCCGTACTCGCCCGTTCTCGAAGCAGCCATCCTATCGATGCCCGATGAGCATTTCCTGATCGTTCGTCTCGCGGCTGTCGGCGACGTGGTGATGGCGTCGACGCTCGCCCGCCGTATTCGAGACGAACATCCGGGCGCCCAAATCACCTGGCTGTGCGGGGCCAACGTGGCTCCGATCGTCGAGCGGTTCGCAGACGTGGACAACGTGCTGACGGTCGACGAGCGGCGGATCTTTCGCGGCGGCCCCGTGGCGCGCCTGCGCGAGCTCGTGGCCCTCTGGCTCGAGCTGGTCAAACGACGATTCACGCACGTGATGCTGTTGCACGTCGATCGCCGCTTTCGGCTCCTCATCGCGCCGGTCGTCGGTGCCACGGTCATCGTGCAGACGCCGCGCGGGGCGAACGGGCCAATGAATCCCGTCGTCGGCCGCTATTTCGGCGACGAGTACGCCCGTCTGCTCGATGGCCTCGCTCATGTCGGCCCGATCGTGGGGCATTATCCGCTCGCGCGCTTGCGCCCGACTTCGGCGCTCGCGAGCACCCCGCCGGGCGCGGACAGACCGATGCGCGTCGCGCTGGTGCCTGGCGGGGCGAAGAACGTGCTCCGTGAGAGCGGCGTACGCCGCTGGCCGGTGACGAACTATGCCACGATCGCCGCTGCGCTCGCGCGGGAGAGCGCCGAGATCGTGCTCGTGGGGGATCAACATGACGACTGGGTCAGGCCGAGCTTTGCCGGCATCGCAGTCACCGACAGGATCGGCGCCACCTCCCTGCCGGAGACGGTGGAGCTCTTCGCCGGGTGCGACCTGGTGATCTCGCACGATACGGGGCCGATGCACCTCGCGCGGCTGGCCGGTGCCCCCCTGCTAGCCCTCTTCGGACCGACGATGCCGTCCCAGTTCATCGTCGAGGACGATCGCACGTCTGTGCTTTGGGGGGGCGCACATCTGGCCTGCCGGCCCTGCTACGACGGCCGTGAGTTTGCTACGTGCGCCGCCAACGTGTGCATGTCGGGAATCGAGCCTGAGGCGGTGCTTCGGAGTGCTCGCGCGCTCCTCCACCGTGTTCGACCGGGCGCACCGGCGGCGTACACCGGGATTGCTGAGAGATGACCATGGCCCACTATTGGCATGTCTCCGCTCACCTTACGTTGAGGCCGGGCTCGCTCGCTCGGCAATCATCCTAGATCTCCAACCGTGATTCCAACCAACGGAAAAGCTTCTCGGGTCAAGCCCGCTCGCCAGCCGCGGAGCGGCAACTCGGATCATGGCCGAGTCACCCCGATCTCGCTCGTACGCGACGACGCGCTCGATGCGATACTCATCGAGACGGAGCAGCCTGAGCATCCGGCCGGCCATCCTGTTTTTCACGGTGTGAAACGGTGCATCGATGTGGCGGGCGCGCTGTTCGGACTCGTTTGCGCGGCGCCTGCGATCATTGCCGTGGCTATCGCGATCAGGCTCGAGTCGCGCGGACCCATCTTCTTCGCGCATCAGCGGCTGGGGCGAGGCGGCCGGCTATTTCGGTGCTGGAAGTTTCGGTCGATGCACGAGGACGCCGAGCGCCGTCTGCACGCCGACGAGACCCTGCGCCATCACTACGTCAGCAATCACTTCAAGATCCCGCACCATCTCGACCCGCGCATTACCCGGCTCGGCAGGTTCCTGAGAAGCAGCAGTCTCGACGAGCTTCCGCAGCTCTGGAACGTTCTCTGTGGCGAGATGTCGCTGGTTGGACCGCGGCCGATCGTCCCACTCGAGTCGTCGCACTACGGCGATGACGCATCGCTGCTGCTTTCCATGCGCCCCGGGCTCACCGGAGCGTGGGCGGTCTATGGACGCAACCGCGTCGGCTATCCGGCGCGGGCGGAGATCGAGCTCGAGTACGTGAGAAGTTGGAGCCTGGCACGCGACGTAGGTGTCCTTCTCCGAACCCCGCGTGTCGTCTTTACCCGGAACGGCGTCTACTAACCGCGCGAAATCGTCCCGCCAGTAGACAGGCTCGTGAACCTAGGTGATTGTTAGGGCATGACTTCGCCCGTCAGACGACTGCTTTCCGTGGTGGCGTTCGCCTGGGGTATTGGCGCGCCTGTAATGCTGGCCCAGACCCCCGCCCCCCGGCCGATCGAGCTCCCGGCCGCGCATCTCGCGGCGGGAGACGACGTCGTGGTCGTGGTGTTTCAGGAGAAGGAGCTCAGCGCCCGCGTGTACGTGGACGGTCGGAATCAGATCACGCTCCCGCGCCTCGGCATCATCACCGTCTCGGGACTCACGACGGACATGCTTCACGATACCATCCAGACGCGGTATGCGACCTTTCTTCGGGACCCGTCGGTCGACGTTCGGGCGCTTCGGCGGATCACGGTGAACGGCGCGGTGCTCAAGCCCGACGTCTATTACGTCGATCCATCGCTCACCTTGCGCGATGTGGTGGCACGCGCCGGAGGCGTCACCAACGAGGGCGATCCGAATCGAGTCATGATCGTTCGCGGACCGACCGCGACGACGTATTCGAACTGGCAGGAGACGGCTCAGGGACAGACGGAGCTTCGCAGCGGTGACGAGCTCGTCGTGGGTCGCCGGTCGTGGCTGCTTCTGAACCTCGGCGCGCTCGTGGGAGTGGCGGGAGTGCTGACCTCGCTCGCCATCGCCTTCCTTCGCCATTGATTCCCGTGAATTCGCTGGACGATCGCGCGGATAGCATCAACGTCGTCGAAGTGACGCGCGCCGTTCGGCGCGGATGGCGCGCACTCGTGATCTGCACCGTGCTTGGCGCGCTCGGCGGCCTTTGCGTCGTGCTCTACGCCCCGCGCCGGTTCGCGAGCTCGGCGAGCGTCATCGTACGCGCGGGCTCGGCGAACGGCGCCGGCTCGGTGCTGTCCAAGCTGGGGCTCGGCGATGCGGTGCCGGGACTCGCCGGCGTGTCATCGTCGCCCGTCGAGACCGAGATGGCGGTGCTCTCGAGCCGCGCGTTGGTCGGACAGGTGGTCGACTCGCTCGATTTGCAGGCGGCGGTGACGTCGCCGCCGGCGACCGCCGCCCGGAGTGTCCTGCGCCAGCTTCGTCTGGCGAGCGCGTTCCGATCGGTGAAATACACCGTCGAGCACGTGAGCGGCCAACAATATCGCTTCACTTCTGGGGACAAGAGCTACCCGGCGACCGCCGGCGCTCCGGTCGTCCTCCCCGAAGGATCGGTCGTGCTGCGCGCCGATACCGCATTGCCGCCGAAGTTCACGCTGCGGTTGGACGACCGCGAAGAGGCCATTCGCGTCGCGCAGGCCGCTCTGGGAGTCTCGAAAACCACCGGCAGTGACGTGGTGAGTGTGAGCTTTCAGGCCTCTGACTCGATGACCGCCGCCGCCGTACCCAACCTGCTGCTCGCCGACTATCTCGTTCGCCGTCGTTCGGTGGATCGGGGAACCAACGCGAATCGCGCGGCCTTCATCGGCGCGCAGATCGATTCGGTGGGCAAGCAGCTTTCGATGGCCGAAGATTCGCTCCGCCGGTTCGCCGAGAAGACCGGAATGCTGCAGCCCGAAGTGCAGGGCAAGCTCCAGCTCGATCAGGCTGCCGAGCTGCGCAAGGACATCGGGACCATCGACGTGGAGCGCGGCGCGCTCGCTCAGCTCACGCAGCAGATCGCGTCCGGCCAGATGACCCCGCGGCAGCTCGCGGCATATCCCACGTTCCTCAAGAGCCCGGGCATCAACGCGTTGCTCGGTCAGCTCGTGACGATCGAGACCGAGCGGAATCAGCTGCTCGAGAAACGCCTCGAATCCGATCGCGAAGTCATGGCATTGACGGCGAGCGTCAGGAACGTGGAGAATCAGCTCACCGGTCTCGCCGCGAGTTATAAGGCCTCGCTCGACCGACAGCGGCTCGACATCACCGCACAGCTCGACACGATCCGCCGTGTGCTGGGAACCTATCCGGGCGCGGTACAATCGAGTGGGCGGTTGCAGCGCCAGGCCAAGACGCTCGCCCAGACTTATACGGCGCTTCAGGTGCAGCTCGTCGAAGCCCGCCTCGGAGCAATTGGTGAAGGCGGCGACGTGCAACCGCTGGACGTCGCCACGCCGTCGAAGAACGTCGTCTTTCCGCGAAGGGGATTGACGATGGCCATCGGCACGGGTGCCGGTCTCTTCGTCGGCATCATCATGGCGCTCTTCGCCGGGTTGCTCGGACGGTACGTGGAAGATCCGCAGGCGATCGAGCGGACGACGGGCGTGCCGACGCTCCGTCTTGACGCGGCGGTGCCGCTGCTCGTCTCTGGCGGGTCTGTGACGCAAACGCTTTTGCTCGTGCCGGTCGACGGCCGGGTCAGCACGGCCGGCGTTGCCGAACGGTTGGCTCGCACGGCGCTCTCGCGCGGCACGGAGCCGACCGTGCTCGATCTGTCGGGCACGGCCGTCTCAGGCTCGAAGGCATTGACCACCGACGTCAACGCGACTGTGCGGCGCCACGAGCAAAGCGAGGGGATGGTCATCGTTCGCCTGCCGTCGCTTGCGTCGGATGCGACGGCGGCCGCGCTCAATCCACAACGCCCGGTGCTGCTCGTCGCCCCGCCGGGCCGCCTGGAGCGCCGGGTGCTGCTCGACGCCATTCAAACGCTTCGCCGCCTCGACGTGCCGTGTGTCGGCGTTGTCGTGAACCGGTCGAGCGATGCTGCTTCGGTATAACGCGGGCCGGTCGCCGGTCATCGTCGCGCTGAAGACGGAACCGCGGCCGCTTCAGATCCGCCTCGCGACTGTCTTCTATCTTGCGATCGGCACGCTGCTGATCGGGAATCTCGGACGGATTCCCATTTTCTCGACCGGGGACCGCAACGTCCCCATTTTGGTCAACGATCTCGCCGTCGCCGCCCTCATCGGCGCCGGCGCCGTGGCCATGGCCGGTCGCCGGTCGCTACGCCTGGATTGGGTCGCCGCGTTCGCGCTGCTGTTTGCCGGTTTCGGTGCGCTGTCCACCGCGCTCGCCGTGCCGCGATTCGACCTCCCGCCGTTCGAGGCGCTGGTGAGCCTCGCGTACCTGGTGCGTTGGCTGTTCTACTTCGCCGTGTACGTCGTGGCGATCAACACGCTGCGATCCAGCGACGCCGGACGTGTATGGCGCGCGCTCGAGTGGGCGATACTGGGCTTCGCGATCTTCGGCATCGTTCAGGCGGCGTTTCTGCCGGGCTTCGCGCAAATCGTCTATCCGGATTCCCGTCCGCAGCTCGACTGGGACCCACAGGGTCATCGCCTGGTGTCGTCGTTTCTCGACCCCAACTATGCCGGCGCATTCATCAACGTCGGGCTGCTGGTCTACCTGTCGCAGATGGCCGTTGGCGCGCGCGTGAAGGCCTGGAAGCCGCTGGTTCTCGGGCTCGCGGTCGTTCTGACTCTGTCGCGAAGCGCGCTGCTGGCGCTCGTGATCGGGGGCATGGCGATCCTCGTGATCGCGGGACTCTCGAAGCGCCTGGTGCGCGCGGTCGGCGTGGCGGTGGTGCTCGTGGCCGTGGCGTCGCAGCCGCTGCTCAGGTATGCCGCGTCGTTTCACAAGCTCAGCGTCACGGATCGCTCGGCCCTCGACCGTCTGGTCTCGTTCGCGCACGGCTGGACTGTCCTCAAGGACCACTGGGTGATCGGCGTGGGGTTCAACACCTGGGGCTATGTGGCCGAGCGTTACGGGTGGCTCCGGTCGTTCACGGCGACGTACGGACTGGACGGAGGATTGTTCTTCATCCTCGTGCTCACCGGCGTGATCGGACTCGCGCTATATCTCGGAATCCTCTGGTCCGTGATCCGTGTCGCGCGGCGAGTGTGGCGAAACCCGGCGATGGGCCCCAACGAGCGCGGATTGGCGATCGGCGCCGCCGTGTCCGTTCCCATGATCGTCGTCCACAGTCTCTTCACCAACAGCCTGCTGCTCCCGTTCCTGATGGAGCCGCTGTGGATTCTTTGGGCGCTGCCGTTCGTGATGATGAGCGAATCATGATGCATCCTCGCGTTCACGTCGTGCTGCTGAATTGGAACAACTCCGCCGACACTCTCGAGTGCCTCGAGAGTCTGCTGCGGATCGACTATCCAAATTATCAGCTCGTCGTGTGCGACAATGCGAGCAGCGACGACTCGCTCGCGCGCCTTCGGAGCTGGGCGCGGGGTGAAGTCCACGCGCCGGAGATCGCCGAGCCGCTGCGGCACATCATGGCCACGCCGCGCGCCGACCCGGCGCCGTTCGTGGAGATCGATCGTGAGACTGCGGAGCGCGGCGGAACTCCCGAGGCGCGTGCTGCGCGATTTCTGTTGATTCGAAACGTCGAGAATCTCGGGTTCGCCGGCGGGAACAACGTCGCGATTCGGTATGCCGTCGCGGCACGAAAGCATTGTCAGGCGGAGCGTGAAGCGTGTCATGCTGAGGGTTGCGTGTCTCATCCTGAGCGCAGCACGTGTCATCCTGAGCGCAGCGAAGGATCGCCGTCCATGGAAAGCGATCCTTCGGTCGCTGCGCTCCCTCAGGATGACAACGCTGCGCTCCCTCAGGATGACAACGGTGCGCTCCCTCAGGATGACAACGGTGCGCTCCTTCAGGATGACAACGGCTCGCTCTCTGAGCATGACAACGCGCGTGATTCCTACGTCTGCCTCGTCAACAACGACACCGTCGTCTCGCGCAATTGGATGTCGCTGATGATGGCCGCCATGCAGTCGGATGAGAAGATCGGGGCCGCCGGAGCGACGTTGTATGAGTATTACGCCCCCGAGCTCGTCGAGTCGGCCGGCGGAGGGGTGGTTCACCCCTGGCAAGGCATGCCGCGCGCGAACAGCGCTCATCGACAACGCCGCGGCACGCCGGCGGCCGTACCACGCCGGCTGGACTTTCTGAGCGGCGCATGCATGCTCATGCGGACGTCGATGCTCGAGCGAGTCGGACTCATCGACGAGCGCTACTTCATCTATTGCGAGGACATCGATCTTTCGCTGCGAATCCGGCGCGCCGGATTGCGGATCGTGCTCGTGCCCGGTGCGGAGATGTGGCACAAGAACGGCGGCATCATGGGAACGCTCACGGCGAGGCGCGACTACTACATGGCGCGCAATTCGTTGCTGCTCGTTCACAAGCTCTATCCGGCGATGATTCCCGCGGCACTCGTCTTTTCGCTGTACCGCTGTGCGCTCCCCAAGATCGTCCGGAGAGACCGAGCTCGCCTCCGCGCCGTGGCCGGCGCGTATCGAGATTTCTTCAGCTTCGTCGCCGGCAATCCGCTCGGTGCGGGCGTCGGCACATCGGTGCCGCCCCGTACATGAGCCTCGACGGTCGGACAAAACGGTCCCCGCTCAGCGGGCGCTACCTCGTGCGCAATCGCGGCTGGAACGCCGCGCTTCACGTGACCGACGCCGTGTTGTCGCTCGTCGCACAGGCGAAGCGTGCCGTCGCTACTGACGCGCCGGCGAGAATTCTCGTCGCCGTCGGCGGACATCTGGGGGACGCCGTGATCGCGACTAGCGCGCTGCCGGTGCTGGCGCGCGCTTATCCCAACGCGTCGATCGGCATGCTGCTTCCGTCCTGGTCGCGCGTCGTCGTCGAGGGACATCCCAGGCTGCGCTGGATACACCATGCCGACCACTGGAAGACGAGCCGCGCCGGCGACGGCGTCGCAGAAAAATGGGCCGCGTACCGTTCGAGCGCATTGCGCGCCGTCGACGAGATCTCGGGCGTCGGCTACGATCTCGCGATCGATCTCTACGCCTACTACCCGAATGCGGCGTGGCTGCTCTGGCGCGCCGGTGTTCCTATCCGGATCGGCTATACGAGCGGCGGATGCGGTCCGCTGTACACCCACGCACTGAGCTGGAATCCAGACACCGGACATACCGCGGCGCAACACGCCCGATTGATCGGCGCGCTCACCGAAACCGACGTCGTGGGCGAGCTCGCATACGATCTTCCTCCCATTCCGGAGCGCGCACGCCTCCGCGCTGCCACGCTCTGTCGTTCCGACCGTCATTCCGACTATATCGTCATCCACCCCGGCACCGGCGATCCGAAGAAAGCCTGGCCCGCCGGCCAATGGAACGAGCTGATCTCCAGTCTCGGCGCGTCCAAGACGATCGTGCTGACGGGAGCCGGCAAGCTCGAGCACGATCTCGCCGCAACGCTGGCGCGCGGTCGGTCGAACGTCGTAAATCTCGTGGATCAACTCGATTGGCCGACCTTCCGGGCGGTGCTCGCGAGCGCGAGCGTCGCCATCGGGCCGGACTCGGTTGCCATGCACGCCGCCGCCGCGGAAGGCACGCCGGCCGTGGCGATCATGGCCGCGATGAGCGATCCTGAATACTGGCGGCCGTTGGGCCGTCGGGTGGCGGCGTTGACCCGCCAGGTTCCCTGCGCGCCCTGCTTTCAAAAAAACGGATGCGAGACAATGGCCTGCGTGCGAGACGTGACCGTCGACGACGTGCTCGACGCGTGCGAGCGGCTCGGCGCGCTCGACCGGCCGCCAGCCGCGCTGCAAATGCCGGTTGTTTAACATGAGAATCATCACACGATACGTCGTTGCGGCCATGGCGTTCGCGGGCGGTGCGACGCTGGCCGCCTGCGACCCGTGCGCCGGCGTGGCCGCCTGCACGACGGCGCCCCGTGTCGCCGCCCAGGGACGGATCGTCGACGTCGTCGACGGACACGCCATTCCGGGAACGCGGATCTACCTCGTGCGCTCCGACTCCGGCTCGTCGAGCAACACTCCCGCCGACTCGGCCACCACCGTCACCGACGCCGAGGGCAATTTTCAGGTGGAGCTCGGCTCCGGTCCCGGAAAATTCGACATCATCGTCGCGCCGCCGGCGCTGCCGTCGTACCGCGTGCGTGACCTGGCACTCACGAGCTCGACCCGGCGCGGCGAAGGGAACGTCTTGGGCGTATGGGTGAACATGCCGGTGTTCAGCATCGCCGGAGAGCTCTTCTATCGAGCGACCAATGAGCTCGTCCGTAGCGGCACCGTGACGTTCAAGCGCACGGGCGGCGTCGCGATCAGCGGCGGTGACGTGCACGTCAGCTCTATCGACGGTGCGGGTCGCGCGGACTTACTGCAGAACGTTTTTGCGAGCGGCGCCGACGACGTCATCGGTGAGCTGACCGTGAACCTCCCCGGCGCGTTCGGCACCTCGGTGCTCACAAATTTTCATCTCACGCCGAGCTACGTGTTCCGGCCGGCGTCGGTCCGCCGCTTCGGGGTGGGGCCCACGCTCTCCTGGTTCTATCGCGTCTACAACCGCGCTACGGTCAACGGCGCCCCGAACACTACGGTCACCTTCACCCGGACCGGTGGAATTCCAACCTCGGCCGAGAGCTTTACGGCGACTACCGACAAGGATGGAAATTTCTTCGTTCCTCTACTGCCGCTCGCCCAGGGAACGGTGGTCGGCAATCTGACCATCTCGCCGCCGCCGCCGTTTCACAGTTACGTGATATCGGGACTACAGATCCCGACGTTGGATGCCGACGGCGTTCGCTTTCTTCCCGGCTTCGGGGTAGGTCCGCACCTCCCCTGGCTCGGCACCGTGACCTGCGGAGGCAAGCTGCTGCCGAACACGCGGGTCATCGTCGTGCGCGTCGGCGGCCTGTCTGTGCCGCCGAATCAGCTCGACACGAAGACCGATGCTGACGGCCGGTTCGACTTGAGCGTGTTCAAGCCCACCGAATACGGTACCATGATCCTCGACCTTGAGTTCTTCCCGCCGTCGGAGAGCTCGTGCATCGGTCTCGTTCACCACGGCTTGCAGTTGCCGACGTTGGACTTCGACTCCGACAAGCGCTTCATCGCAAATTGGGATCTGCCAAAGCCGTGATGAGCAGCGCTCGGTGTCGCGATTTGCGTGAAGAGGTATGTCGTCCTGAGGGAGCGAAGTCCTGTCATCCTGAGGGAGCGAAGTCCTGTCATCCTGAGGGAGTGAAGCCGTGTCATCCTGAGAGAGCGAAGCCGTGTCATCCTGAGAGAGCGAAGCGACCGAAGGATCGCTTTCCACGGACGGCGATCCTTCGCTTCGCTCAGGATGACAGCTTCGCTCAGGATGACAACTTCGCTCAGGATGACAAGCGCGCTCAGGACGACACGCGCGTTCAGGATGCCAATGCCTAGGGTAGCCACATCGTGACGAGCACCCGCCTCCTGGCGCGAAACTCCGCCCTGAACATCGTTGGACAGATCGGACCGCTCATCGTCGCGGTGTTCGCCGTCCCCGTTCTCATCCGGGCGCTCGGCGTCGAGCGTTTCGGCGTGCTCAGCCTCGCTTGGACCGCGATCGGCTACTTCAGCCTCTTCGACCTGGGCCTCGGCCGAGCGCTCACGCAGAGCGCCAGCGCGGCGATCGGCGGCGGGCGTCCCGAGGAGTTGCCCGTCATCACGATCACGGCCCTTCGGGCCATGGTGCTGCTCGGCATCTGCGGTGGAATCGTCTTCGCCCTCGCTACACCTTGGCTCGTCGACCACGCGCTCAACATTCCGGCCGAGCTCCGCGCCGAGACGGTCACGAGCTTCTATCTCCTCTGCGTCTCGCTGCCGTTCGTCTTGGCGACCGCGGGATATCGCGGCGTGTTCGAGGCCCATCAGGATTTCGGTATCGCGACCGTGCTTCGCGTGCCGTATGCGATCTTCAATTTCGTCGCGCCCCTCGGCGTCCTGCCTTTCTCTCACAGCCTCGTGCCGGTCGTCGCCATTCTCGTCGTCGGACGTGTCGCCGTATGTGTCGCGCACGTGATCGTGGCTCGACGGAGGTACCCGTTTCTGCATGAGCGAGTGCCGATGGACCGCGACGTCGTGATGCCGCTGCTCAAGACCGGCGGCTGGATGTCGGTGAGCAACGTCATCAGCCCGCTCATGGTGAACTTCGACCGCTTCGTCGTTGGCGGGCTGCTCACGGTGACCGCGGTGGCGTATTACGCGACGCCGTACGACATGGTCATGAAGCTCCTGCTCGTGCCAAGCGCGCTCCTCGGCGTTCTGTTCCCTGCGTTCGCGTCCACGTTCGAGCGCGATCGCGCGGAGACGGTGGTGCTCTACGACCGCACCATCCGTCTCATGCTGCTCGCGATCTTTCCGCCCGTCCTCCTGCTCGTCGCCTTCGCGCACGAGGGCCTCCATCTCTGGATTGGCGAGACCTTCGCCCGCCAAAGCTCCATCGTAGTGCAGTGGCTCGCGGCGGGCGTGCTGATCAACAGCGTCGGCCAGATCGGGTTCGTCGCGGTGCAGGGGGTTGGCCGGTCGGACCTCGCCGCCAAGCTCCACGCGGTGGAGCTGCCGATTTACGCCGCGGTGCTCGTCCTCCTGACCAAGACCCTCGGTCTGCGCGGCGTGGCGATCGCCTGGACCTTTCGCGTCACGGTGGATACTGCGGCCCTGCTCTGGATATCGGCGCGCCGTTTGCCAGAGGTAAGGCCCTACCTGTGGCGATCTGTCCGCTTGTTCGGGGCGCTGCTCGCGGTGCTCCTGATGGCCGGGATGATCGACTCGTTGGTGACGCGGATCGTGTACGTGACAGCCGTATTGATCGTCTTTGCCGTGATCGGCTGGCTGCAGATCCTTCACCGCGAGGAGCGGGTTGCGCTATTGCGAATGACCCCGCTCTCATCGTGAGAGCGCGGAAGGCCTATTCGGTTTCACGAATTCTCGAAAGCCGCTGACGACTTTGAGGATCGGTCAGTTGGGCGTACATTCCAGCCGATCGCCGAGCCGGTGAACAGACCGCACCCGATGACCAGCAAGCAAACGACGCCTTTCGACCAGCGTTCGAAGCAAGCCGCTTCGACGAAGCTCATCAAGAACCTGCCCCAGACGGCGTCGCGCACCCCACAGCGGCGCATCGTCGTGATCGGGGCACCATCGGACATCCCGCGGGCGCTCGAGCACGCCGCGGTCATCGCCGGCCGGTTCACCGTGGAGGCGATGCTGGCGATCGACGTCGAGAGCGACGATGCCGCCGACATCTCCCGGCGCCTGTCGGAGCTGCTGCGCGATCGGTCCGCCGACGCCATGCTCATGACCGGCTCGGTGGGACGGTCGGCTATGCGCGTGATCGCCGACCTGGCGTTGCTGCACCACTGCGAGCTGCTCGCCGTGCTGCCCACGGACATCCTTGCCGACCACGACCCGGTCGTCGTCTGGACGGGCGACAGTCCTGTGGTCCAGCTCACCAGGCTCCCGCAGCGCCGCGGCGAGCTGGCGGTGAAGCGCGCGATCGACGTCGTGGGCGCGTCGATCGGCCTGGTCGTCATGGCTCCGGTCATGGCCGCACTGGCCGCCCTGATCTGCCTCGAGTCGCCTGGCGCTCCCATCTTCGCCCACAAGCGAGTTGGGCGGGGGGGGCAGGGGTTCAGATGCCTCAAGCTCCGAACGATGGCCACCGGCGCCGAGGACGCCCTCAAGAGCGACCCAGCGCTCTACGAGGAGTACCGGCGCAACCACTTCAAGATTCCCGACGACCGCGACCCGCGCACGACGAAGCTCGGTCGCTTTTTACGCCGGACGAGTCTCGACGAGCTGCCGCAGCTCTGGAACGTGCTGCGCGGTGATATGTCGCTCGTCGGCCCTCGGCCGGTCGTCGAGGACGAGCTGCGGATGTATGACCACTGCGTCGATCTGCTGCTGTCCGTGAGGCCGGGAATCACGGGCGCCTGGGCGGTGAACGGGCGTCACGACGTCGGTTATCCGGAGCGGTGTGGGATCGAGCTGGCGTACGTGCGCAGCTGGCGGTTGGCGCACGATCTGGGGATCGCGCTGCGGACGGTGGCGGTGGTGTTGCGGGTGAAGGCGTAGTCCGCGCCGTCCAGTCGAGCCGATCCTTCGCTTCGCTCAGGATGACAAAGACGTTGTCATCCTGAGCGAGCGACGCCCCCGGTTGTCATCCTGCGCAGGCGAGGCCCCGGGTTGTCATCCTGAGCAGGCGACGCCACCGGGTGTCATCCTGAGCGAGCGTAGCGAGTCGAAGGATCTCCTTACCTCGGTACAACGCTCACCTTGAACGTCAAATTATTGACGTCAAACGCTCGATCCTGCGCAAACCCGCCAACCGCGCTCTGAAACAGGTAGTTGAGCCGCTTCTGTGTGATCGCTTCGACGTCGACGTCAGTCCCGCCGACCGTCACTCCGCCGCGCAACCCGGCAAAGAGCGACACGTCGTGCGCCACGAAGCCGACACCATTCGGCGACCGATAGTACGCTTCGTCCTCCCACCGAATCCGCCCGAGCTCCAGTCCTGCGCGCCAGCGATGGGCGAGGTAGTCGCCCGCCAGGAACTGACTCGAGCCGCCGGGTCCAATGGCTGCGCCAATGACCTGCCCGCGCTGGGTATAACCCTGCGGAACAAACCGGCTCACGTAGAAGCTCGGCATCGTGGCACGGAGTGACGGCGGTGTTTGCTCGAGCATCGTCGCTTCGGCCTGCAGTCGAACGGCGCGGGTAACACTGAGCGGGTTCACCCACTGGAGGCCCAGTGTGAAGCCCTGATGGAGCTGCGGGGCAACGAGCATCTCGCGCAACCCGGGCGGAAAGAGCTTGGCCCATTCGCCGTAGAACTCGAAGCCGCTCTCCGGGAAGACCCAGCGCCAGAAGAACGACATGATCTGGTCGGTGGGATGGGCCGGAGCGGCTCCGATTGTGTCCGGAGTCTGATCCCACCGATCGAGCACGTCGAGCGCGTGGAAGCGAAGCTTCGTCGTCGAGGCCACCGGTGCGTAGACGGAGCGTGCAACGCCGACCGTGAGGCCGGTGTCGAACGCCACGCGTAACGTGACAACCGCGGCGCTCAGCGAGCGAATGTTGTTCGTCGAGATCGTGTCGAAGAACAGCGATTCGGTGAGCCCGCCGAGGATCCAGCGAAACTCGACGTCGCCGAGTCGGGTCTTTAGCGGGCGCTGGGTGCGGAGGTAGACCTCGGGAATGCCCGCAGCGTTGTTGCTCATGACGAGCGCGTTGCGGATACCGGGGCCCCACCATTGTTCGTCGGTGCTCGCGCCGACAGCTAGTGCGCCGCGGTGGTATTCGATCCAGGATTCGCCCGGGTAGACGGCGACGATGGACTGGTTGCCGAAGCGGAGAGGGATGTCGGCGGATTCGATGCCGCCGTGCCACGGGGAGGAGAAGGTGCTGCGGCCGGGGGCGGTGGCGGGGAGGACGGGGAAGACTTTGTTTTGTTGGTAGACGAACTCCGGTGAAAAGCTCAGAGAAAGAGAAGACGTTTCGAGCCGAAGGCCGGCCGAGATCGTGGACGTGAGGCCCTTGCCGGCCCACTGAGCGCCGTCGTTCAGCGAAAACGGGAGGGCCGAGTTGTAAGTCTCGTCGATGGACGGCGGAACGAACGCCCACCGGACGCCGCGATTGCCATTCAGCGGAGTCGTGAGCGACCGCGAGGAACGGATGAGCGAGCCGCGCAATGAGCAGCGGCCGAGGTCCTGCGCGTCACGTGCGCGAACGTCCGCCGCGCTGCCGACGATCGTGATGGCGCCCGAATGCGACGTGGAGTCAGTGCATTGGGCGCCGACCGATGCGCCGGCGGCTGCGAGGAGAAATAATGGGAGTAGTCGGGAGCGCCGGCGCACGGGTGGGAGGATAGACAGCGGGGGCAGTCAAGTAAAGCCGATCAAGGTTGTCATTCTGAGCGAAGCGAAGAATCGCTGTACCTGTCGCGATGCTTGCCAATAGAACCGATTTCTTTTCCGAAGAACGGTTGCGATTACCAATCACATCGGGTCGATTTGACGAATCGTGAAAAAATTCATTCGGCCCGCGAGCGCGGTGGCGCTGTTCGGCATGATCGCGCTGCCACTTAAGGCGCAAACACAATTGCAGCAGTCCGTCGGCTTTCTCGATGTAGGGAGTGAGAAAGAGCGGGTTTTGCGGGTGCTGCAAATACTAGGCGATGTGCCGCTGTATCCATGGTCGATCAGGCAACTGTCGCCTAGTGAGCAGGACAGACTCAGGCCGAAAACGCCAGCCGCCGTGGCGTTGTTGCCGGCGGAGTCGCGGGTGAGGACGTTCGGAGCGCTAAAGGTGAAGGTGCTTCCGATCGAGGCGCAGGCGATCTACAACTCAGCGTTTCCCTACGGCTTTAACGACGGTCCGATCTGGGCGGGGAAGGGGCTAACCGGCGCGCTTGAGGGCGGTATCGCGGCGCGGATCGGGCCGTTGTCGTTCCAGCTAGAGCCGATGGTGTTCGATGCGCAAAACGCGGCGTTTCCCCTCGCACCGGGGACAACGCCACAGAGCCCGGTAAGCGGGTATTACGGCGGAACGATCGACCTTCCGCAACGGTTCGGTGACAGGGCATACCGTCGATTCGATCTCGGTCAGAGCAGCGTACGCTTGGACGTTGGCCCGGTAGCGGCCGAGTTCTCAACGGCGAATCAATGGTGGGGCCCTGCACTCGAGAGCCCGTTGATACTCGGAAACAACGCGCCAGGATATCTGCACGCGAGTATCGGCACAGCCCATCCGGTCAACATCGGCGTCGGAAGCGTGCACGGCCATGTCGTTTGGGGGCGGTTGGAACAGAGTCCGTATGCATCGATTCAAGGTCCCGACTCGCTTCGTTTCATGTCAGGCTTTGTGGGGGTGTTCGAGCCAAAAGGAATTCCCGGACTCGAACTTGGCGCCGCCCGCTTTTTTCATTCGCCGTGGCCGACGAACGGACTGAGTCACGCGTCATTCAGTCGACCGTTCGAAGGAATACTCAAGGCCTCGCTCGAAAGCACTACCAATCCGACCGGAGTCGACGCTGACAACCAACTAGCGTCTGTCTTCGCCCGATGGGCATTCCCTCAGAGTGGTCTTGAAGTCTACGGGGAATACGGGCGTGAAGATCACAACATCGATTCGCGCGACCTTTGGCAAGAGCCCGACCACGATGCAGGTTATACAATTGGTCTTCAACGCGGATGGCACCATTCATCTAGTGCGCTACTCGTGGTGCGAGGCGAGGTCCTCAATACACGACTCTCCGCGCTTGGCCAAGGACGATTACAGGCGCCGTGGTACGTTCATGGCGTTTTGACACAAGGTCACACCGAGCTTGGTCAGCTTCTCGGCGCTCCTGGTGGGTTTGGCGGTAGTGGGGCTACAGTTGCCCTCGATTCGTATTCGCCAAACGGGCGATGGACGATCCGTTGGGATCGCATTGCGCGCGCAGAAGGTCGAGCGAACGACGGTTCGCCGATTCCGGCTACCAGTGACATACTTCACTCGGTTGGTTTGGAACGAGAAATCGTTCGGGGTCCGATATCGTACATTCTTCAGGCGCACGCTGTTTGGGATCTCAACCGTGATCTTGCCGGTGACCGATTCAATTCGAATCTGACTGCGACGGTCCGCGCAGCGTGGTGATCTGCATGCCGACCGCGGGATTCTCAGCCGGACGAGCCGGCTAACGCATTCGGAAATTTCGCAATTAGCCGCTTCCGCGCGAAGGTGATGCGAACGAGAGCGCCGTTAGCCACAGCTTGACAGACTCCACGTTCCCTTCGATGTTCATGCGTTGAACGTGCCTTCTTCTGAGTTCGAATGCAAACCGCTGCGCCCGTGACCGATTCATCGCTGCTGGGTGTCCTTCGTCTGCTCGATGCGAGTCCAAGTCGAACGCAACGAGAAGTCGCACATGAACTTGGGATGAGCCTTGGTAAAGCGAACTACGTGTTGAGAGCATTGCTCAACAAGGGGTTCGTAAAGGTTCAAAATTTCCGTAGCAGTTCCAACAAGCGAAGCTACGCCTATCTCCTCACGCCCGAAGGCGTTAGCGCGAAGGCCGAGCTAACGCGACAGTTCTTGGCTCGGAAGATTGATGAGTACGACGCCCTCGGTCTCGAAATCGAGCGGTTGAAAGCAGAGAGTAGGTTTCTAGGCTAGTAATGACAGGCCTGCTCGGCAGCATTTTGCCGAGGACCACTGGCCTGACTTCACGTTTCTTAATTACTGACGGTGAGACACGACTATGTGACTCACCTTGCAGTCGGGTATCCATGACCGAGATCGTCGAGACTTCTGAAGATCACGGAAGCCCATGGTTCGTGATCTGGGCGGAATCGCGCGCTGAGAAGAAGGTAGAAAAGCGAATCGCCGCGCTCGGGCTAACTCCTTGGCTTCCGGTCGTTAGAGAGCGCCATCGCTGGAGTGATCGCTGGCGGGACGTGGAGCGTCCACTATTCCCCGGCTATCTCTTTGCGCGGGCGTCGAACGCAGATTTGCATCAGGTCCTCAGAATTCCAGGCGTACTCACCGTTGTGAAGCAAGGCGGCAAGCCGGCGCTTCTCACCGACACTTTTGTCAAATCATTGCGCGATGCGATTGGGCGCGCGGGTGTTTCGCCGGAGGCCGTTGATGGCAGCGTCGAGTACTCAGCTGGTGATGAGGTGATTGTGCAGGAGGGCGCGCTTCGAGGCGTCCGAGGCATCGTGCAGGAGCGGCGAAGTGGTCGACAACTCGTCCTGTGGGTGGCTGAGATCGGCCGCGGAGTCGCATTTACCATTGGTTCGGCCTTGGTGAGCGCCGCGCGAGACGCAGGGATTCAGCTTTCGCCGAACCTGACCGAAGTCTCGAAATGACCGACATCGATTTGCACGACAATGGGGAGATTTCGCTCTTTTCCGTCGGCACGACGCTGATACGAAACCGCTGGCGGGTTGGGCTGTGGTCAATCATCGGCGGCGTTCTCGCGGTGCTGTCCCTTTGGTCGAACCGGCCAGTCTATAAGGCGTCCGCCTCCTTCGTGCCGCAAGGCAATGATGCGGGCCGCTCTGGTCTTGCCAGCCTCGCTGGGCAGTTCGGAGTTTCGCTTCCGACCAACAGCAGCCAGTCGCTGTCACCGGAATTCTATTCGCAGCTACTGGTCTCTAGGGTGTTGTTGTTGCCGATCGTGCGGGATTCGTTCGTTGTCCCAGAAGTGAGCAACAAGGCGATCGGTTTTACTGACTTGTTCGGGATTCGTGACGCCTCCCCCGATGGTCGTCAAGACAAAGCAATTGCGGCGCTACGATCTGCCGTCGGCGTGTCGATAGGAAAGTCGACAGGAGTGGTCGCAGTAACGGTGACGACGCAATGGCGTAGCGCCTCGTTGGCTCTGGCGACCGCACTCGTAAACGGCATCAATGAATACAACCAGCGCACACGTCAGGGGCAAGCCGCGGAAGAGCGTCGCTTCGTCGAAGGACGACTCGAATTGGCGAAAGCGGATCTCCGGCAGGCTGAGGACCGCCTTGAGGGTTTTCTAACCACCAATCGACAGTTTAATAGTTCGTCGGAATTGACGTTTGAGCACGACCGAATCCAGCGGGACGTTACGTTGAAGCAACAGGTATATACGTCGTTAACACAGGCGTACGAGGACGCCCGTATTCACGAAGTCCGCGATACGCCCGTGATTACCGTCTTTGAGGCACCCTCAGTTCCCGCCGTGCCCGAGCCTCGCGGACGCTTGAACCGCTTAATAGAGGGCGTGTTCCTTGGCGGCATCCTCGGTGCGATCGTGGCATTGTTCTCGAGTATGGTCAGTGGAGGTCACGCTCCTCACGATGCTGCCGCGCAGGAGTTCGTCACCGCGCTTGATGAGGCACGTACACAGCTGTTACGGCCGGCGCGCAAGTTGGTTGGACGTGGTCGCAGTGCGTCGCGTGATGGTTCGTAAGCGACTTGCTGAAGGCGGCCGCGGTCGCATGCCGCCGAGCCGACCGCGCGTATCCGGCGAATGATGGCGGAACGCGAACCCCGGCGTGACGGCACGGCGCTTTCGGGACTGATGATCGATCTGTTTCAACACATCAGCCGTCGGCGTCGCTTTCAATTCATTCTATTGTTCGGACTGACGCTCGCGAGTTCCGTTGCCGAAGTAGTCAGTCTCGGCGTAGTCGTGCCGTTCATCGGAATTCTTACGCGGCCGGAGCAAGTGTTCGTGCAGCCGCGGCTCTCAAGTCTCGTTCATGCGCTGGGGATTTCGTCGGCATCAGAGCTCGTGCTGCCGCTGACGCTGGCCTTTGCAGGAGCGGCGTTGGTTGCGGGAGCGCTGCGCGTATCGTTGTTGTGGGTGAGTGTGCGACTATCGACCGTTACAGGCATCGAGCTTGGCATTGAGGTGTATCGCCGAACGCTATACCAACCGTACCATGTTCATGTCGCGCGAAACAGCAGCGAAATCATTAGCAGTTTGACTCAAAAGGTCGGGATGGCGGCGAACGTGCTGATGTCGGTCGTCGCCGTGGTGACATCGGCGATACTGTTTGTCTCAATCTTGATAACGCTGCTTGCAATCAACCCGTTGGTGGCAACTGCCGCGATGGGGACAATGGGAGTCGGCTATGCGTTGATCGCTTGGCGAACGCAGCGGCGATTGCTGCGAAATAGTCGGTGCATCGCTGACACGCAAACGACGATTATCAAGAACTTGCAAGTCGGTCTCGGCGGAATTCGGGACGTGCTCATCGACGGAAGCCAAGCCTTGCATACCGAGGTATTCGCCCGCGCGATTAAGCAACAATCAAACGCTGGTGCCGAGAATACTTTTCTTAATCAGGCGCCCCGATACCTCATGGAAACGCTCGCCATGGTGTTGGTCGCGATCTTTGCGTACGTGACGAGCAGTCAGGCTGGCAGCGTTGCCGGGACCCTTCCCGTCCTCGCCGCGCTCGCATTGGGCGCGCAACGCCTGCTGCCCCTGTTGCAGTTGATGTACTCAAACTGGTCCACGGCGGCGGGCGGCAACGCGGCGTTAGTCGATGTGCTTGTGCTACTTGATCAGCCGTTGCCGCCGGAGGCGGACCTGCCTGCGTCGGCGCCGTTAGACTTCCGTAATGATATCCGTTTCGAGAATATAAGCTTCAGGTATGGACCTGCCGGATCATGGGTACTTGAAGGCATCGATTTAGTCGTTCCCAAAGGCGCTCGAGTTGGCTTGATAGGTACCACAGGAAGCGGAAAGAGTACGGCGTTGGACCTGCTTATGGCGCTCCTTGAGCCGACACACGGAGCCATCGTCGTGGATGGGAAGCCCGTCGTCGGCGAGCTCCGGCGAGCGTGGCAGCGCTCGATCGCTCACGTCCCGCAGAGTATCTATCTCTCAGATTCAACCATCGCCGAGAACATCGCGTTCGGGATTCCGCGAGAGCTGATAGATAGAAAACGCGTGCGGGAGGCGGCTAGTCAGGCACAGATAGCTGAATTCATCGAAAGTCGCCCCGAGGCGTATGACACCGTCGTTGGCGAGCGGGGAGTACGGCTGAGTGGTGGTCAGCGCCAACGCATCGGCATCGCGCGTGCTCTCTACAAGGATGCGTCGGTTCTCATCTTTGACGAAGCGACGAGCGCTCTCGACACGCCTACGGAAACTGCGGTCATGAACGCCATCGAACATCTCGCCCGGAGTCTCACCATATTCGTCGTCGCGCACCGGGTCACGACCCTCGAACATTGCGACCTGATCGTGGAGCTGGACGCGGGCCGAATGCTCAGCCGGGGAACGTATGACTCTTTCATCAACACGAATGGCCACAACGGCTCCGTCCAGACGGACACATAAATCATCGGCACCGTTCGGGTCGCGGATTGCCCACGCACGCACATGACGCCTAAACCTACTGAACACTTGCACGGCACGACGTCATTTTTCGATAGCTACTTTGATGATCTCAGGAGGCATCTGACAGACGCAGACGCCAAGGCCCTCGACCGAGTGAGTCAGACGTTCGCCGCCGTGCGCGACCGGGGCCGAAAGGTCCTCGTCGCCGGCAACGGTGGAAGTGCGGCCATTGCTAGCCACGTTGCCGTGGACCTGACGAAGGCCGTGAGCATTCGCTCGGTGAATTTCAACGAAGCAGGCCTGATAACCTGTTTCGCCAACGACTATGGCTACGAGCAGTGGCTCGCGAAGGCGATCGAAGCCTATGGCGATGCGGGCGACGTCGCGGTGCTCATCAGCAGCAGCGGGCGCTCACCGAACATGCTCAACGCGGCACGTCGCGCTGCCGAATTGGGGCTGACAGTCGTGACACTCTCAGGATTCGATCACGACAATCCGCTCCGCTGGCTCGGAGAGCAGAACCTCTGGGTGAACAGCCGCTCTTACAACATCGTGGAGACGGTGCATCAAACCTGGTTGCTCGCCGCAATGGACCGGCTGCTGGTCGTCGGGGATCTCGCATGAGCGCACCGGCTCGAATTCTTGTCACGGGTTGCAACGGGTACATCGGATCCGTGCTCACGACTGTGCTCCAGGAACGCGGGTACGGCGTCGTGGGTCTGGACACGGGCTACTACGCCGATTGTGTGCTCGGCGATCTCGGCCCATCGTATCCGTTGATCAAGAAGGACGTTCGCGATGTTACCAGGAACGACCTCCGCGATGTGAGCGCGGTCATCCATCTCGCGGCGTTGTCGAATGATCCGCTTGGCGAGCTATCCCCCGGCTTGACGGAGGACATCAATCTTGAGGCGAGCATTCGCCTCGCGACGCTGGCCCGAGCTGCCGGCGTGGGTCGATTCGTGTATGCGTCCTCTCAAAGCATGTACGGTGTCGCGAACACCAGTGCGGAGCTCGACGAAGACAACAGCGAGAAAAATCCGATCACGGCTTACGCGCGAACGAAGTGGAGCGCCGAGCTCGCGCTCAAAGAGCTCGCGACGGGCGAGTTCACGGTGACGTGCTTCCGGCCGTCCACGGTGTTCGGCGCGAGTCCGCGGCTGCGGTGTGATATCGTATTCAACAGCCTGGTGGCCTGTGCGTACACGACCGGCCGCATTGAGATCAAGAGCGACGGGACGCCATGGCGCCCTGTTGTTCATGTTCGCGACGTCTGTTCGGCGTTCATCGCCGGGCTCGAAGCGCCTGCCGCGCTGATCGGCGGCCGCTCGTACAATGTGGGCATCGCGAACGGAAACTTCTCCGTACGCGAGCTTGCCGAGGCGGCGGGGAGATCTGTACCGGGAAGCGTCATCACGTATACCGGCGAGCATGGTTCCGACGCACGAACATACCGGGTGAGCTTTGCTCGGATTCTGAACGAGCTCGGCGAATGGTACCGTCCTGCGTGGACACTCGACCGCGGTGGAGCGGAGCTGGTGGATTATTTCCGCGAGACGAAGTTCACCGAGGCCGACTTTCGCGGAAGGAAGACCAATCGCCTCGCACAGCTCAAGCACCTCAGCGATGGTGGCCAGATCGACTCCCAACTTCGCTGGTTATGAGCACCCAACTCTCGACAACGATCGTCGCATGTCGTGTCTGCGAGAGCGCGAACATTGCGCCGGTGCTCGATCTCGGACGCCAGCCGCTGGCGAATAGCCTTCGGCGCGACCAATCCGAAGTGCTACCCACCTTTCCGCTCATCGTCTGTCGGTGCGGAGACTGCGGGACGATTCAGCTGACCGAGACGGTCGCCCCGGAGATTCTATTCAAGGAATACGTCTGGGTCACGGGGACGTCCGAAGGCGCGCGCAACTACAGCAAGATTTTTTGCGAGCGTCTCGCCGCGCGGTGCGAGCCGGGGAAGCTCTTCGTCGTCGAGGTGGCGAGCAATGACGGAACGTTCCTGAAGCGCTTTGTCGAGCGCGGCGATCGCGTTCTCGGTGTCGACCCGGCTCGCAACATCGCAGCAATGGCCGAGCGTGACGGTGTGCCGACCGTCGCCGACTTCTTCGGTATGGACGTCGCCAGGCAGATCGTGGAACGCGACGGACAGGCCGATGCGGTGTTCGCGAGAAATGTCATTCCCCATGTCGCGAACGCCAACGACGTCGTCGCCGGCATGGCGCATTGCCTAACAGATCAGGGCATCGGAGCGATCGAATTCCATCGTGCCGACGTGATTCTCGAGGAGTTGCATTACGACTCGATCTATCACGAGCATTTGTATTTTCATTCGCTACACAGCATTCGGCGAATGCTCGATCGCTTTGGACTCATCTCGTTCGACGTGACGACCAGTCCGATCAGCGGCGGCTCGTACGTCGTCTACTTTTCGAAGACAGCGCGTCCGCACACAGAGGCATTCATCACCGCCGTGCGCGCGGAAGAGGCGCTCGGCACCGGACGTGCGGCGCCGTGGGAGGAGTTCGCTCGTCGTTGCGAGCGACATCGCACGGCGTTGCGTTCGATCGTCGAATCGAAAAAGGCGGAAGGGAAACGGGTCGTCGGCTACGGCGCGTCGGCGCGAAGCTCGACGATGCTCAACTACTGTGGCATCGATGACCGTCTCCTCGACGTGATCGTGGATCGGGCGCCGCTCAAGCACGACACGTACACGCCGGGAACGAATGTGCTCATCGTTCCGCCCGAACGCGCATTCGCGCTCAATCCGGACGTGGTGCTTTTGCTGGCGTGGAATTTTCGCGATGAGATCCTCGCCCAGATTCGCGCCGAACACGGATGGGCGGGAGAGGTCATTGTGCCGTTACCTGGCGACCCGACGACGATCGAGTTCGCATGAGATTCGTCGAGCTGGGGCTGGTTGGTGTCTGGTTGATCGAGCCGGAGCTAGTGGTGGACGAGCGCGGTGTGTTTCGGAGAACCCTTTGTGCCAAGGAATTCGCCGAGCATGGTTTGGCGGCCACTGCCGTGCAAGGGAACATCTCCGAGAACCCACACGACGGCACACTTCGCGGTTTTCACTATCAGGTGCCACCGTTCGAGGAAGCGAAGACGCTGCTCTGCGTGTCGGGTGCACTCTTCGACATCGTAGTGGATCTGCGTCCGTCGTCGCCCACCTTCCTGCAGTGGGTGTCGCTGGAGCTCTCCGCTGCGGATCGGCGGAGTCTGCACGTGCCCGCGGGGTGTGCCAACGCATGGCTTACCACCCAGCCAAATACCACGGTTCACTATTACATGAGCGAGCTGTATCGGCCGAACGCAGATCGCGGGATTCGCTACGACGATCCGCTGTTCGGCTTTCAGTGGCCGGCGAAGCCTCGGATGATCTCGAAGAAAGACGAAGGCTATCCGAACTTCGATCCGAGCACTCTCGCCAAGAACTGACCACCATGCGCGTGCTCGTCACCGGTGGACGCGGTTTTCTCGGGCGCCGGCTCATGCATTTTCTCGCCGGGCACGAAGTGCTCAGCCTCGTCCGCTCGCTGAGTCGTGAAGAACCGGCCCCGAACGTTCGAAATGTCGTCGGCGATCTGGCGGGCGACGGAGCTTGGCAGCAAGAAGTCGAGGCGTTCGCACCCGATTGGTGCATTCATCTCGCGTGGGACGGCCTTCCGGATTATTCGCTCGAGCGGTGCCGTCACAATCTCGACGCGAATGTTGGACTCATGCAGACGTTGGTCCGGGCCCGTGTGCGGCGCGTCGTCGTTGCGGGAACCTGTTGGGAATACGGGCGTGTAACGGGCTCGATGCACGAAGACGCTGTCCCGCTGGACTGCGGAGTTTTTGCGACAACCAAGCATGCGATCAGAACGATGCTCGACGGTGTTGCGCGCGACGCCGGCTTCGAATACCGCTGGGCCAGGATCTTCTTCGTCTATGGCCCGGGGCAGAGGAGCGTCGCGCTCATCCCGCACGTTCGCGCTTCATTGCTCGCGGGCAATATGCCGTCGTTGCGGGAGCCGAACGCAATTCAGGATTACGTTCATGTAGACGACGTGGCGCGCGGTCTCTTGTCGCTCGCCGCGTGCGATGCCCCATCTGGAGTCTTCAACCTCGGAAGCGGGCAACCGACGAGTGTAGGGGAGATTGCGAATCGCGTGGCGGAACACTACGGGCGAGCCAGGCCATTCGCGCACGTGGAGTCCGGAGACGGATTCTGGGCCGACGGTAGCCGGACGCTTGCAGCTGTGGGTTGGCGTCCGGATATTGGGATCGCCGACGGCATCGCGATGACGTTGCGCGAGCTGGACGGAGCGTCGTGAATCGTCCGGAGCAGGCTGTCATCTTGTGCGGCGGGTTGGGAACACGCCTGCGCCCGCTCACTGACAATTTGCCAAAGCCGATGGCGCCAGTAAATGGACGGCCCTTTCTCGAGTACCTTGTTCAGCAGCTCAGAGAGCAAGGGATTCGGCGCGTCCTTTTGCTTACCGGCTATCGTGGCGAGACGATTCGCGAACACTTCGGCGACGGGACGGCCGCTGGTGTGGCGATCAGCTACTCGCACGGCCCCACCGAATGGGAGACGGGACGGCGTTTGTGCGAGGCGCGGGAACTGCTCGATGCAAGCTTTCTGCTACTGTACTCCGACAACTACGCGCCGTTCAGCCTCGACAAGTTGCAAGCGTTTCACATGGCGCGCGGGACCACGGTGAGCCTGAGCGTACAGCCGAAGGCGAAGGCCAAC
This sequence comes from Gemmatimonadota bacterium, assembly GCA_028287235.1. Taxonomy (GTDB): domain Bacteria; phylum Gemmatimonadota; class Gemmatimonadetes; order Gemmatimonadales; family Gemmatimonadaceae; genus JAQBQB01. The sequence continues at coordinate 193,090 of JAQBQB010000026.1, forward strand.
ATTCGGCTGGCGCCGAATGGAATGGTGAAGCTTTACGATCCCACGCGCGCGGCGCCGGGATTAGAGTTCGTTGAAATTGGCTACATGATCGCCGAGCGCGATCGTCTATTCTCGGCGATGGATGATGCGGATGCCAGCCTTTCGGTGACGCTGCGTACTCTGGCCGAGCATAACGAGCTGGCAGGGCATGTGAGCCGCGATCCGTATCACAGTATTTCCGACCTGGACCGGCTCGTCGTGACGGCGCGGTATCTGGCGCCGAAGCGCATTGTGCTGCTCGATCGCGATGGAACGATCAACGCGCGGCCACCGCGCGCCGAGTATGTCACAGGATGGGACAAGTTCGATTGGGCGGACGCGACGGTGGAGGCGATGGGGCAACTCGCGGACCGTGGCTTTCAATTCATTGTTCTCTCGAATCAGGCCGGCATCGCGCGCGGCATGCTCGACGCCGAAGTAGTGGACGCCATGAATGCGCGAATGCGCGACGAGCTCGCGGGGCGCGGAATCGAAATTCTCACGGCCTATGTCTGCCCACATCACTGGGACGACGGATGCGAGTGCCGCAAGCCAGCGCCGGGAATGTTCTTTCGTGCGTCGGCGGAGTTCCAGCTGCGGCTTGATCGAACCGTCTATGTGGGGGATGATCCGCGAGATAGTGAAGCCGCGTATAACGCGAATTGTCTGAGCGTGCTCATTGGCCCGGACCGCCATGGCGCCGATACGAGCGACGCGAAGCCGGCTCGAACGGCGGAAACGCTGCTTGAACTTGTGCCATGGCTGCTGTCCCGATTCGAGGAATGGGAGTCAGTTCCTTGACTCTGGGGAACCGGAAACGAAGGCAGGACTCACTCAATACGCTGTATTCTCAAGAACTCACACTAAATGGCTCCATCCCTGACGCTGCCGCGCGCGGTCACGACCATTACCCCGCAACGTTTGAGTTTTGCCGGCGGCGGAACGGATCTGCCCGACTTTTACCGCCAGCACACTGGTGCCGTTATAAGCGCGACAATAGACAAATACATTTACGTCACAGTGAAGCGCCACAGCTCACTGTTCAATGAGGTCTATCGTCTCAGCTACTCGAAGACTGAGCACGTCAACACACTCGATGAAATTGAGAATGACATAGCACGGGAGTGCCTGCGGCTGGTACACGTCGAGCCGCCGCTCTTCATTGCAACGGCGTCCGACCTTCCGGCCTCATCGGGGCTAGGCTCGTCTAGCAGCTTCGCAGTGGGTCTTCTCTATGCGCTGCACGCAATGAGGGGCGAGAACGTATCGGCGGGGCAGCTTGCCGAAGAAGCATGTCACGTCGAAATCGAAATGTTGAATCGGCCGATCGGTAAACAGGACCAATATGCAGCGGCGTTCGGTGGTTTGAACTACATCACCTTCCAGTCTGACGGCAGGGTGTCTTTAGATCACCTCTGGCTTCCCGATGACGGCGCAGTGTCGCTATTTCAGAATAGCATGCTCTTTTGGACGGGAATGCAGCGTGAAGCCGGGGAAATACTCGAGGAGCAGCGAGACAACATCGAACGGACGAGCCACACCTTGATCCAAATGCGCGATATGGCGGCAACATGCCGGGATACCTTGCTACAGCATCCGAATGATTCGGACCGATTCGGAACTATTCTCGATGCTGGATGGCGAGCGAAGCGAACTCTGGCCACCAAGATCAGTTCGTTGCAGATCGACGCATGCTACGATCGCGCTCGAGCGGCAGGGGCAGTTGGCGGAAAGATCGCCGGGGCGGGGGGTGGCGGTTTCCTGTACTTGGTGGTGCCACCGGCTGCTCAGGATGCGGTGCGTGCCGCCTTGCCCGAGATGGTCGACGTCACGGTCCGCTACGAACCACGCGGCGGCCGTCTACTTTCTATCGTGCAGGACTAAACAATGAAGAATGTCACCGCGCCGCCAGGCTCGACGTTGACGCTCGACAACGGTACCGAACGCATGACGGTGGATCTTTACTCCCGCGAAGGGCTTGATCTTCTGTCCAACCTCTCCCTCAAGGCCGGCGCCGAACATCGAGTCATGTACGAGCCGACCTGGCTGGGTCGCCCGATCATTCAATTTCCAAACGACATCGTTGCGATCCAAGAGCTATTATGGCAGGTGCGCCCCGACGTCGTCGTCGAAACTGGCGTGGCGCACGGCGGTTCTCTGATCCTCTCCGCATCCATCCTTGAGTTGATTGGCAAGGGAAAAGTCGTTGCGGTAGATATCGACATTCGCGCGCACAACCGTGTTGCGATCGAGGCACACCCGCTCGCGCATCGCGTCGAACTGATTCAAGGATCATCAATCGCCGACGATACGATGGCCGCGGTCCGCCGTGCGGTCGGCGACGCAGAAACCGTACTAGTCTTCCTTGACAGCAATCACAGCGAGGCGCACGTGTTCCGCGAGCTTGAGCTCTACGGCGCGCTCGTGACGCCCGGTAGCTATCTCGTCGCACACGATGGCGCACAGGCGTGGGTGTCGGACATTCCTCGCGGAAAACCGGAATGGAAATCCGATCATCCGCTCGCGGCGATTTATCGGTTTATCTCGCTGCATCCTGAGTTTTCGATAGAACAGCATTGGACTCGATTCGGTACCACGTCGTCTCCTGACGGTTGGCTGAAGAAAGCAGGCCAAAGGAGCCTCGGCTCGTGAGGAGGGAATTCTGACCGCCTATTCGGATGCCAACGCGCTCGCGCTGATCCGGCTGAGGTTTTGGCAGCATCAACTCAACGAGATGTTAAAAGCCGGACAGTTCAAAATCCCCGTCCACCTCGCGTTCGGTCACGAGGCTGTCGCTGTTGCCATGGATTTGACCATGCAGGCCGAGGACGCCTTATGTTTGACCCACCGCAACGGGGCGTACAACCTGGCTCGGTCGAAGTCGTTCGATTCTGAGTTGGCCCACTACGAATTGCGGGGCCGAAGCGGCTCCGCCGCCCAAATGGCGTCGATGAACTTGGCGATGGAAAACACCGGCATCGCATACACGTCGAGTATTTTGGGCAACAACATGGCGGTGGGTGCTGGGATCGCTATGAACCGAAAGGTCTGCCACCGCGAGGGAATCGTTTTCATCCTGACCGGCGACGGAGCGATCGAAGAAGGGGTGTTCTGGGAAACGCTGATCTTCGCCCGAAGTCACGAGCTTGGGATCGCCGTAGTCGTCGAGAATAACAATTTCTCGTTGGGCTCGACGATCGCGCAACGCCGCAGCCCGATCGATCTGTCCCTCGTTTGCGCCGGGCTGGGAGTGAGCTTTCGGCGCGCGACCGGCGCGGAGTTGCCGGAGGTGAAGGCCGCGCTCGGAGCCGCGCGAAGCGACGCCTCGCGCGGATGTCCCGCGGTAATCGAGGTCCAACTCCACACATTTAATCAACACGCCGGGCCCACTCCCGGCTGGGCCGAAGATCCGAGACGGATAGCCCTACACGACGGATTGTTGCTAGGTCAAGGCGATGATCCAAATGATCCGCTGGTCCGCCTTCAACAAGCGCTTGGCGAGGAGCATTTCCGTCGCTTGGCGGAACAGGTTGTTCAGGAGAATGCCGTTGGCTGACCCGACGTATATCGCTCAAATCATTGCGCAGGTGAACGAAGTCACCGCCCGTTGCGGGCCGGTGCTGCTCTTTGGCGAGAACATCAATTACGGCTCGCGCATCGGCGGCTTGGCACGCGGCCTAACGGTAAATAGCGAAGGCGTCATTCAAAACGTCGGCAATTGCGAGCTGACTCATCTAGGCGTCGGCTTGGGGATAATGCTCGATGGTGGCCAAGCCGTTCAGTTTGGGAAGCAACTCGATTTCATCGTGCTGGGCTTGGAACAAGCCTGCGATACGTTCAACTTCATTCGCGCATACCGTCCGCGGTCTTCGTGGGGTAGCTTCACAATCTTCGTCGTGGTTTGCGACCAAGGGTATCAGGGGCCGCAGTCGAGTATGAACGCCGCGGGAGATTTCGCATCGCTGGCGAACATCCCGGTTTATTGCCTGAACGGCGCCGAAGACGCCGCGCGTGTGGTGCGCCGCCACTTCGTGGCTCCCGGGTTTCGGATTTTGTGCCTTAGCCAGCGACACTTCGCGTCGCCTGCCCTTCAGCTGCCGGTCGAATGGGCCGCTCCGGACGAGAGCATCTTTCGGTATAAGTCGGGCGATGACGCCACCGTGGCTGCCTTCAATTTCTCGTTACGTGACGCGCTCGCGATGGATCGAGCGTTTCGAGCAGTCGGCATTCGCAGCGACGTGTTCCACGTCAACTTTATTCCCGGAATGGACTTGGCCGCGCTCCTCGACTCAAGTCGACGCACGCGCAAACTCATTCTCATCGATGACTCGAAGACTGTAACAAAATTTGGTGACGCAATCGTCACCGAATTGGCGTCGTCGAGCCTGGACGTGGGCGTGCTGTCGTATTGCAGACGCGGATCCGCCGATAATGAGTACGGCGCGAACGAGGATCGATTTCTTCCAGACGTCGACCGGGCGCTCGCGTTTATCCGTGGCACGTGACCTCCTTCACACCGATATGAAACGCATCTTGGTGACCGGTTCGCTCGGATACATCGGAAGTGTGTTGCTGCCCTACCTTGCGACGCATAAATACGATTGCATCGGATATGACGTCGGATTTTTCGAACACTGTGTTCTTTATCCGCCTCTCGCCGTCACGACGGTTCGCCGAGATGCCCGCGACATCACCGAAGCGGATTTGGACGGCATCGATGTCGTGGTGCATCTCGCCGGCATATCCAACGATCCAATGGGGACGCTTGACGCGTCCCGCATTTACGATCCGACTCGGGCCTATGCCTTCGCGATCGCGAAGCTTTGCAAGAAACGCGGAGTAAAGTTCATTTTCGCGTCCAGTTGTTCGGTATATGGGGTGGGCGCGGCGAATCTCTTGACTGAGACCTCGCCAACACGGCCCCAGACCCCATACTCACTCAACAAGCTCCAGGTCGAGGAAGACCTTCGTACGATTAGCGACGAGACGTTTTCTCCCATCGCGCTTCGTTTCGCTACGATCTTTGGATCATCGCCTCGCCCCCGTTTCGACGTGGTGGTAAACATGTTGACGGCGATGGCCGTAGCAACAAACACGATCGTCCTCAATTCCGACGGAGCTGCCTGGCGGCCGAATGTGCACATCTTGGATGCGTGCGAGGCGGTTCGGCGCGCCATCGACTTGGAGTATGTCGGAGGAGAACTCCTCGTGCTAAACGTCGGCGACGACGCGAGTAATCTGCAGGTGATCGACATCGCCAGAGTTATCCAGACGACGATACCGGGGTGCGACCTGAAATTCCTCAACCAGAATCCGGAGCTCGACCGGGACAGGCTGATCATCGACCGCAAGGTCAAAGACGGGGTAGATACGCGGACCTACAAGGTGTCGTTTGCAAAAATCACAACGGCACTGGCCGGCTTCAAGTGCGCATGGACCGTTGACCGGGGCGTGCGCGAGATAGTAAATCGATTCCACGATTTATCTTTCGACGCCGCGGTCTTTAGACGAAGGGGATTCTATCGGCTCCAGGAGCTTGAATACCTACATGGTAACGGGTATCTGTCCGATGAACTGCGTTGGCTCAGGGCGCGCCCCACGGACGAATCTCTGGTGAGCTCGGCGATCAATGGGCAAGCTGTCTCATGACCGATGAGCCGATTCCTCCTCTATCGGATCAGGAAATCGACGAATGGTTCGCGCGCGCCGCGCGATCGCCAAGGCGTCGAATTGCGAAGATATTGCACGCTCCCGGTATGGTCTTCAATGAAGTGTTCAATTTCATTCTCCAAGACTCCTACATGCAGCCCCATCTTCACCCAAGTGCGGAGAAGATCGAGCGTATCTATCTCATCCGCGGCGCCATGGCGGTCCTCTTCTTTGACGATCGCGGCGCGGTGACGAAGGTGACGGTTCTCCAGAAAGGCCGGACTGAGTTCATCGAGGTGCCGGCGTTCACATGGCACACGTATGTCATGCTCGATGAGAGTGTCGTCTCGTACGAGACAATGATGGGCGAATATGATCCCAAGACGTGGAAAGAATTCGCGGAGTGGGCGCCGCTCGAGAATTCGGATAAATCTGTCGCGTATCTGGCCTTCCTGAAGACGGCGGCGACAAATCGAATGCCTGGAACCCTCAGCAGAAATAGCCGACTACCGATTTAGCTATAAGATTTCACTCGATTGGGGAAGACATATCATGCGCTTGCACGACGGATCCGAGATCACGGCGGAACAGATTGAAGAACTCAATGCTCACGGCCCCTATAGCATGGCTGTTTGGAAGTCAGGCGACGTGGCAATAGGCAATGAAGAAGGTTTGCAAGGTCGCAGTGCGTACTTTACGAGTCTTATTCGGCAGAGTATTCTCGCGCGGTTTTCACTCGACGAAATCAAGGGTTTCTCGATTCTAGACATCGGTTGCAACGACGGTTGGGTTCTGCATACGCTCAGCGACCTTCCTTTCAAGAAGATGGTTGGCATCGAACCGCGCGAAAAGAACATCGCGAAAGGTCGAAAGGTACGCGAACTACTCAAGTTGACTAATTCTGTCGAGTATCGACTCGGCGACATTGAGTCGATCGGCGATGAAGTTTTCGACATTGTCATCTGCGCGGGCGTTCTCTATCACGTCGAATCTATTCCGCTTGCGCTTCGCAATGTCCGGAATGCGTGTCGTCGAATGGTCTTCGTGGAATCTCGGTGCATCTCATCAAAGTACGTGACGCGAGATTTGATGGATGAGATCGAGATGCGAGATCTTGTCTATCGATTCAAGGAACGTCAGTGCGGGATTACCGCGCAGAAATTCGAATCGGCATATCACGACGGATCCGCGAGGCACGCGACGATCGTCAACATCCCGTCGGCGGAATCGCTTATCATGAACTTGTCGATTCTCGGATTCGAGGGAATCGATGTTGTCGCCGACCTAGACACATACCGAGAGTCGGTCTGGCAGGACAAACGTCCGCTAAGCGGTATATGTATTGCGGCGACGCTTGATCCCGCTGCGAAGATGATGGAGTCGGAGGAGCAGACGTGGATCGACGAGTACGAGAGCAACCTCGAAGCAACAGTGCTTGATCGTGCGTACATCGAGCCAGTGTACCGGTACATCGTGCTCGGCGACATGGCAACGAATTTGCCGCCCAAGTCCGGAACGACAGCGGAGTACCTCACGCTCGCCGCGTCGAAGGCCGACGAGATGAAAGCGAAGTTGGCCAGTCTTCACCAAGATAAATACGAGATCGAGATTGTTCAGAATTTCCGATACAGCCCGCGCGACAAAATAGCACTCGAGTATGGTAAGCTACTCAAGTCGGAGGGAAGGTTAGGGGAGGCGTTGGAGGTTCTGAAAAGCATCTCTTCAAAATTGAATGCCGATTGGCGGTCGGTCTATCGGTCGTTCCATCTGATCTCGGAGATCTATCGCGAGCAGCAAAATGTCGCCGCGACGAATCGGTATCGCGACTTGTGTCTCAAGTGCAATCAGAAATACCCGGTGAACAGGCGCGCTCAGGCCGAGACGTGAGAAAAACTGCGGTCGACGGCTACAACGGTGAGCGACATGAGCATCCGAAAACCGCCGCGTGTATGATCTCATCGATTCGGCACGTCGGCATTGTCGTGAGGAACCTCGATGTATCACTCAAGTTCTATGTAGGCATCCTTGGACTGGCGATCTACATGCGCCGAGTCGAAGAAGGGTCGTTTATCGAAGCGCTTACAGGAGTTCCGGGTCTCAGATTGGAGTATGTAAAACTCGTCATTCCGAAGGGAGGTTTGATTGAGCTACTACAGTATCACTCCCATCCGGATGTCACGGCGGCGAACGCCGTCGTTCCGAGGGATTCAAATACTCTTGGGTGTTCTCACGTCGCTCTAACGGTGCTCGACCTTGCTAAAGTCTATGGAGCCATGACGCGCGACGGATACACATGCAAGTCGGAACCACTCATCGCGCCCGGCGGGAAAGCCAAAATCCTGTACGCGCACGATCCCGACGGAGTCATTCTGGAATTGATCGAAGATTTGTGAAGGAGCATTCGCGAGCGGAGCAATCTTGAGTACGGCAGATCTGGAAGCGTGGTGCCTGAGTGCATTGCGGGAATCCAAATCAAGGAAATGTGACGATCCTGGGTCGCTATCCGAACTTACCGTCGTCGTTCCGTCGTACGGGCGGCCCGATTTTCTACTGCGGCAGGCCGTGTACTGGAGCGGCGCCGCTGCGACACTGCTCATAGCTGACGGATCACCAGAGCCACTGAGCGCTCGCGTTCGCGAAGCGTTCGCTGCCGAACCGAAAATTCAGTATCTCCATCTACCCGGAGACGTTGTTACCCGGTTGAACCGGGCGGCGGGACATATCCGTACTCCCTACGCCGTCCTTCTTGGCGACGACGAGTTCCTACTTCGAAGCGGTTTGTCTCAGGCGATCAATAGACTCGAAAATGATCCAACCCTGGTGGCATGTATCGGGCAATCTCTAGCATTCGCGCCGCGTTCGGACGGCACGCATGTGACGTACGGCCCTGGGTATGCTCATTGGCGGTTTAGTGCCAAGCAGGACGACCTCAAAGAGCGGGTCGTTGCTTCGATGGCGAGCTACAATGCGGCTACCTGCTACGCCGTCTTTAGAGAACCATTCTGGAGCAGGTCCTGGGGGGCCATTCGGCATTGGACATCGCCGTACGCGAGTGAAGTGCAACAAGCCATCGCGACCTACATCTTCGGCAAGGTCTCGACGGTCGATGACGTCTATTGGCTCAGGTCGACTGAGAACCCATCGGTAGCGGTCACGACCGACTGGGGTCGAAATCTCCCGTTCGCCGAGTGGTGGCTGTCGCCAGGATTTGAACAAGAGCGAGCAAGTTTCGTCGAAACGCTGGCTGGAGAGGCCGTCGGGGAGCAGCGGGTGAGCGGTATAACCGCATCGGCGATTGTCCACGATGCCGTCGAAGCATATGTCGACCTATGCCGCCGCAGAAAGCCTACGAAATCCAGTAAATTCCGAGCCTTCGCGCGGCAGATGGTTGTCAAGACGCTGCGGGCAGCCCTCTCGGAACATGATTTCCACGCCATGAAGGCGCGTACTGTTCGTTTGCTGGGGCTGAAGGGCGGAGAGGGCTTCGGTAGTCTCGCTGAAGTGTTATGCCGGACGGACCGCGACGCGTTTGTTGTCAGCCCAGAAGCTGCGCTCGAATTCGCCGAGGTTGAGCACCTAATCGCTGAGTTCTACGAAGTCAGGCTGAGAAAACGATAATCCTTGATGGCGGAGACAATCATAATTTGCGGAGCCGGCCAACTTGGGTCGCGCTACCTTCAAGGACTCGCGCAGTGTGCCACACCTTTGCGCATCCACGTACAAGACAGTAGCCCCGAGTCACTGAGGCGAACGCGTCAGCGTTGGTCGGAGGTTTCTGATTCCAGCCCAGCGCATTTGGCGACCTTTGACACCTCGCTCGACTCATTGCCGCGAGACGCGGCCGTCGCCATCGTAGCGACAACCGCCGATGTGCGTCCAGAAGTCGTGGCTCAGATCTGCGGACGTTCCAGGGTGCGTTTCTGGATCCTTGAGAAGATGTTAACCCAAAGCGAAACCGCGCTCGACGAGCTCGTGGCCCAAGTGGCCGGTGCTTCAGCCGCGTGGGTGAATACGCCGCGACGAATCATGCCGTGGCATCAAGCACTCAAGTCCAAGCTCAGTCTCACGCCACCAGTAGTCCTGAAAATTGTCGGCGGACCGTGGGGATTGGCGTGCAATTCCGTGCACTATCTCGACCTGTGCGCCTGGTGGACGGGTGAGGCCCTGGTGAGCGTCGATACCAGTCGTCTCGATTCTCGGTGGCGTGCGAGTAAACGTCCGGGGTTTTTGGAGATTACGGGTACAATAGAAGCGCAATATTCGCGGGGGTCGCGCGTTATTCTCACCGCGAACAACGCCGATGTCGCGTTCACGATGGAACTAAGCGACGGCGAACGTGCCTGGCAGATCGACGAAGACGGCGGCAGTGCGCGACGAGATGACGGACTCACCGTTGCTGGTCGCCTCATGTATCAAAGCGAATTGAGTGGTCCGATGATTGAGGCAATACTGGAGAGCGGACGGTGTGGCCTGCCGTCGCTCGAGGAGGCGGCCGTCACCCATCGCGCGCTCATCCGTGGCCTACAGGAGCACTGGGCGCGCGCCGGGCACCCCGGTGCCGCGTCGGTTCCCGTAACCTGAGCGAACGGCACCGCTTCATGAGTCTCTGGTTGATTGGCGCTGGCCCAATGGCTCAGGATCATGCCAAAGTGTTGCAGCACTTGGATCGGGAGTTCGAAGTGATCGGACGCGGCGCGGCGTCCGCCGCGGCATTTGAGGCGGCGACCGGACACTCCGTTCGTCGCGGCGGGCTCGCCGCGGCGCTTGCAGCGTCTCCCGCGCCACAGCAGGCAGTGATCGCCGTTGGCATCGAGCACCTCGCTGACACCGCGGCGGTATTGATCGATGCCGGCACGCGCCGACTGCTCGTTGAAAAACCTGGCGGGTTGAACACCACAGCGCTCCGAGCGCTCGCCGAATCGGCGGCGCGGGCGAACGCCGATGTTCTGATCGGCTACAACCGTCGCTTTTACGCGTCGACCACGCTCGCGCGATCGCTCATCGCGGAGGATGGCGGTGCCACGACTTGCGCGTTCGAGTTCACGGAGTGGTCGCACGTCATCGCGCCGCTGGCGGCGAACGACGGAGTCAAGCAGGCGTGGTTTCTCGCCAACTCGACTCACGTTGTCGATCTCTCATTTCATCTGTGCGGATTCCCGGCGGATTGGCGCGCGTGGAGCGCGGGATCGCTCGATTGGCACCGGGCGTCGGCGCGCTTCTGTGGCGCTGGTGTGACTGACCAGGGTGTGTTGTTCAGCTACCACGCAGACTGGGAGGCGCCGGGACGATGGGGACTAGAAGTGTTCACCCGTCGCCGCCGATTCATTTTCCGTCCGATGGAGAAGCTTCAAGTCATGGCCATCGGCTCCGTGCGTACCGAGGCGGCGGAGCTCGACGACCGTCTGGACACTGCGTTCAAGCCTGGACTTCATCAGCAAATGAGCGCGTTTCTCGCTGGCGCCGATCGGCTATTCTGCACAGTCGGCGAGCAACTTCAGCACTATGCCATCTACGACGAAATGGCCGGGTATGAACGTGCCGCGACGTCCTGAACACCTACCATGAAGAAGATCTTGATTACCGGGGCGGACGGATTTATCGGCTCGCATCTCACGGAGGCCTTGGTGCGTGCCGGATACGACGTCCGCGCCTTCGTCCTCTACAATTCGTTCAATTCCTGGGGATGGCTGGACCAGTGTAGCGACGATGTGACGGGAAAGTTCGAGGTCTTTCCGGGCGACATCAGGGATTCGAACGGAGTGCGCACCGCCGCGAAGGGATGTGACGCTGTGCTCCACCTCGCCGCCCTGATTGCGATTCCTTATTCGTATCACTCGCCGGACACCTACATCGACACGAACGTCAAAGGGACGTTGAATGTCGTTCAAGCCGCGCGCGATCTGGGGCTCACGAAAGTGGTGCACACTTCCACGAGCGAGGTCTACGGCACCGCACGGTTCGTTCCGATCACCGAGGAGCATCCGCTGCAGGGCCAGTCGCCGTATTCGGCAAGCAAGATCGGCGCAGACCAGATCGCACTGTCGTTTCACGCGTCATTCGGAACGCCAGTCGCGGTGCTTCGGCCGTTCAATACCTACGGTCCTCGTCAATCGGCGAGGGCGGTGATTCCGACCATCATTACGCAAATCGCCAACGGAGTGCGGCAGATCAAGCTCGGCGCTGTGCGCCCGACCCGTGATTTCAACTACGTGGCGGATACCGTGACTGGATTTCTCGCAGCGCTCGAATCGGACCGCTGTGTCGGCGAAGTTGTTAATCTTGGGAGCAACTTCGAGATTTCCATCGGCGACACGGCGAAGCTCATCGCGGATGTCATGGGCATCGATATCGAGATTCTCACGGACGAGGAACGCCTGCGCCCTGAGGGCAGCGAGGTCTACCGACTCTGGGCATCGAATTGCAAAGCCCGGGAGCTGCTCGGCTGGGAGCCGCGTTACGCAGGCGTCGAGGGCCTTCGCCGCGGGCTGACTGAAACGGTCGAGTGGTTCAGCAAGCCCGCGAACCTCGCGCCGTACAAATCGGCCATCTACAACCGGTGACCGGTGTGGCAAGCCAAGCTAGTCTCGCCGCTCAGGTCGTCAACGCCATTCACACGACGATCGGGTCAGGTCCGGTCGCCCTGCACGAGCCGAGATTCGCGGGCAACGAATGGCTGTATCTGAAGGAATGCCTAGATTCGACGTACGTCTCGTCCGTTGGGCGATTCGTCGACCGGTTCGAAGCCGAGCTCGTCGAGTACACGGGGGCCAAGCATGCCATTGCTGTCGTCAACGGCACGGCGGCGCTACACGTTGCGTTACAGCTCGCCGGCGTCGAGCGCGGTGACGAAGTGCTCATCCCGGCGTTGAGCTTCATCGCGACGGCTAACGCGGTGATGTATTGTGGCGCGATTCCGCACTTTGTCGACAGTGAGGAGCGCACGCTGGGCCTGGATCCCGCCGCACTTCGACGACACCTCGAATTGATCGCAGAGCTACGCAGTGGGAAATGCGTAAACCGGGATACAGGTCGCGTCATTCGTGCTGTGGTGCCCATGCACACCTTCGGGCATCCCGTCGACATCACGGGAGTTCAGTCGGTCGCTCACGACTTTTCGCTCGTGCTGGTAGAGGACGCAGCAGAGTCGCTCGGCAGCACGATCGACGGCCGCCATGCCGGAACAATCGGCGTGATGGGAACGCTCAGTTTCAACGGCAACAAGACCGTCACGACGGGCGGCGGTGGAGCGATACTCACCAACGACCCTGCTTTGGCTAGGCGTGCCAGACATCTGACTACGACCGCCAAGGTTGCTCATCGGTGGGAGTTTCTGCACGACGAGGTAGGTTACAACTACCGCCTCCCCAATCTCAATGCGGCGCTCGGCTGCGCGCAGCTCGAGCAGTTGCCTGACTTCATCGAAGCAAAGCGGCGCTTGTTCCACCGATACCGATCGGCGTTTTCCGAGATACCGCAGACACGCATCGTGGAAGAACCTCGCGGCTGCCGAAGTAACTACTGGCTCCAGGCGCTCCTTCTGGATGACTCCGCCGCCGCACAGCGCGACGAGATTCTGGAAGCGACCAATGGCGCAGGATTCATGACGCGGCCGGTTTGGACGCTGGGCCATCGGCTGCAACACTTCAGCCAATGCCCGCGAATGGATCTTTCGGTTGCCGAGTCACTCGAACGCCGGGTGATTAATCTCCCTAGCAGCCCGCACCTGGTACGTTGAACATGCCGCGACGAGTTTGCGTCATAACCGGCAGCCGCGCCGAGTACGGAATTCTGTATTGGGTGCTTCGCGACCTTCGCGACGACGCCGCATTCGAGTTGCAGCTGATTGTAACCGGGATGCACTTGGCACTCGAGTTTGGCCTGACGGTCCGCGAAATCGAGAAAGACGGATTCGACATCTCTCGGCGAGTTGAGATGCTCCTGTCGAGTGACACACGGGGTGCCGTCGCCAAATCTGTGGGTCTTGGTGTCCTGGGCATATCTGATGCGCTCGACCAACTTGCGCCCGATTTAGTGCTCGTCCTCGGAGACCGCTTCGAAATTTTGGCAGCGGTCCAAGTCTGTCTCATTCATAACATACCGGTTGCGCACATTGGTGGTGGTGATACAACAGAGGGCGCATTCGACGAGTCAATTCGTCACGCGGTGACGAAGATGTCGCACATTCATTTTGTCACGAACGATATGGCGGCGCGCCGTGTTCAGCAGATGGGCGAAGATCCGCAACACATTCATATGGTCGGCAGCCCGGCACTAGACCATTTGCGTCGATCGCCGTTGCTTGACCGTGGCGCGTTGGAGCAGGCGCTAGGCGCACCGCTGGGCGCGCGAAACCTGCTGGTCACATTCCATCCTGTCACGTTGGAAGGAGACAGCGAGCACCAGTTTGGCGAACTGCTGGCCGCGCTGGAAACACTGAGTTCCGATGTAACCCTGTGGTTTACGAAGCCGAACGCCGATACGGGGGGACGCGCACTTTCCGCCACTCTGGACGGCTGGGCCGCGTTACACGGGAAACGCGTGCACGTTTACACGTCGCTCGGCCAGTTGTTGTACCTCAGCCTCATGGCGCAAGTCGATGCGGTCGTCGGGAACTCGTCGAGCGGATTGTTTGAAGCTCCGTCATTAGGCATCGGAACTGTAGACATAGGAAACCGGCAACGTGGCCGCATTGCGCCAAAATCGGTCATCAAGTGTCCGCCGGAGCGTACGGCGATTGCGAAGGCGATCGAGGAGGCTATCGCAATGGATTGTAGCAACATTGTTAACCCGTTCGGTGATGGAGGGGCTGCGGCGCGAATCGTCTTGGTTCTGCGAGATCTGCCGCTCGACCCGGACTTGCTCAAGAAACGCTTTCATATGATGGATTCATCAACGGTCTCCGGCTCGCCGCTCTAATCCTACGGAATTGAGTCTTCATTGACGGATGACGTCGATCCTCAGAGAGATCCGGTGACTATTCACCTCCTTCGGATGCTCGAATCGGTGAATGAACCTCCCGAAGGTGCTCGGGCCGACGTACGCTTCGACAGTAGCATTCCCGGTGCGTGCTCTGCCGCGACTCTGTCAAGCGGCCGGGCCGCGATCGCCCATCTGCTGCGCAGGCTCGGACTCGAACCTCGAGACGCTGTTCTCCTTCCCAGCTTTGTCGCTGAGGGAGTGATCCAGCCAGTCCGAAGCCTGGGCCTCGAGATGCGATTCTATAGGCTGCGGCGCGATCTCACCCCTGACTTGGAAGACCTGACTCGAGTCGGAAATATTGATCCGCCAGCCGGGCTCGCGATCGTGATTCACCCATTCGGTTATGAAGCTCCAGTCGAGGCTATTCGCGGCGTCCTTGAATCTCGCGGAACTCGCGTGCTCGAGGACTGCGCGCAAGCGCTGTTCCAGCGTGACACACATGGCGACTTCACGCTTTACTCGTTCAACAAGTTTTTGCCGGTCGCCGATGGGGCGGTCCTGTTGAGCCATACGCGTGAGGTCGACGTTACACTTGGGCGATCCGTCCCGCCGGCCGACGAGCGTGCCATCGAGCATTACCGAGAACATCTTCGACTCAACGGACAGCTGTTCCGATCTGCGTCTAGCTCGGAGGCTAGTCGATTGCTCCTCCGAACCGGCGAGAGTTACAATCGATATTACCAGTGTTTGAACGATGATATCTCCCCGAGAAGCCCGAGTCTGTTCTCTCGTCGCGTACTTGGAATGCTCAACCTCGCCGAGATCCGAGACAAGAGACGACTGAATGCTCGATATGTATATGAGAATTTGAAGAGTCCGGCATTCGAACTGCTCTTTGACGAGCTTCCCGATGGTTCAACCCTTTTCTGTATTCCCGCGCTCGTGGAGCGCGATCGCAGGGAGCACATTTTAGATCAGCTCATGACTCGGGGCACCTTGCTCGGCACCCTGCTAGACAGGTGGAACTTCATTCCTGCTGGACAGGAAACGTGGTTCAAGAACGAGGTTGATTTCATGGCTCGGAATGTGTTGATCCCGATCAATGAGTTCTTAGATGAACAGGCGATGGAAAGGCTCGTATGCGAACTAAACCGCATTTAGCGCAACGGCGGAGTCACCCGATGAACTACCAAAAACTCGTTCGAATGATGGATGAAGGACTCTTCATCATCGGGGAGGCCGGCGTGAACCACAACGGCGATCTTGAGATTGCCAAGGGGCTCGTTGATGTCGCCAAGGCGGCCGGGTGCGACGCCGTAAAATTTCAGACATGGATCACTGAGAAGGTCTATTCTCGGGCGCTGTCGCTCAAGCCCGAGTACCAAATGCGGACGACGGATCGCGCGGAGTCGGAGTTCGACACTATCAAGAAGCTCGAACTTTCGTTTGACGCTTTCCGTGAGCTGAAGAAATACTGCGATCATCGCGAGATTGTATTCTTTTCGACGCCAGATGAGCGCGAGAGCGTGGATTTCCTGATCGACATTGGCGCGCCGCTACTCAAGACGGCATCGCAGGACGTCACCAACCTTCCTTTCCTTCGGCACGTCGCAAAGGCGGGCCTGCCGCTCATTGTTTCGACCGGAGCTTGTCGGCTTTCGGAGATTGCCGAGGCGATCGAGACGATCTCGAGTGAGAATCAAGATCTCGTGATCCTTCATTGCCTTTCGGCGTACCCGGCGCCTCTCGAAGACCTAAATCTGAATGTGATCCCGGTTCTTCGCCAAATGTTCGGCTACCCTGTCGGCTTTTCGGACCACACCACAGGCACGGCGGCGGCCTGCGCGGCGGTAGCGCTCGGCGCACGGATCTTTGAAAAACACTTCACGTACAACCGCTCTGCGTCCGGGCCAGATCACCAGGCGTCGCTGTCACCGGCCGAGCTCAAGGAGTACGTCGACACGCTGCGCGCGGTCCACAGTTCACTCGGCGACGGCCACAAACGAGTTATGTCGTCTGAAGAGAATACGCGTAAGGCCTTCCGGCGATTTCTCGTAACGGCTCGTCCAATTCGCAAGGGCGCGCGATTTGAGGAATCGGACTTCGTGTTTAAGAAGACCGGATCGGGACTCTCCCCGGCCGTGCTCGAACGCTTTGTCGGCGAAAAGGCGGCACGGGACATTCCTGAGGATGCTCTGATGGATTGGGACTTCGTGGAGTTCGGAGCGCCCCGCTGATGGCGTTCGACGAGCATTGGGAAGACGTTTTTCGGAGGAGAACCTGGGGGCGATACCCGTCTGAGGAACTCGTGCGCCTGCTTCTTCCCCGGTTCCCGGACACGGAGAAGCGAAAAAACAGCCGCATTCTCGATCTTGGTTGCGGCGGCGGGGCCAACGCCTGGTTCCTTGCCCGAGAGGGGTTTGACACTTATGGCATTGACGGTAGCCCGTCGGCGATTGGGCAAGCGGAGCAACTGCTCGGACGTGAGGGCTGCAAGGCAACGCTAGCAATTGGAGATTTCGTCGTCCTCAAGTATCCCGACGCGAGCTTCGACGCTATCGTCGATGCCAATGCAATCCAGCACAACACGTGGGCTGACATCACGCGATGCCATGCCGAGATCCGACGCGTTCTCAAGCCGGGCGGATATTTTTTTGGGATGCTACTCAATGACGAATCGTCCGGTGCCGACACCGCGGAGATAGTCGAACTCAATACATATCGCGGCTTCAAGAGAGGCCCCGTTGGAGCGGATCTTCTCGCTCATCTGTTCACGCGTGTTGAGGTCGACCGCCTCTTCCGAGGCTATGAAGAGTTGCAAGTCGAGCGCCTAGTGCGAACGATGAACGGCGGTGCGGACCAAGCAGGGCATTTCATCGTCGTCGCGAAAAAGGCTTGAGCGGGGCATCGGATGGAATTTCCATGACCCAACGCGGGCGGTGGCTAAAGGCCTCGGATCCGCTTGACTGCGACCAATGGAGGAAGCTTCTGTCACGCTTCCCGAACGAGGCGCGGGACATTTATTTCTTCCCCGAGTACGTCGCACTATACGAAGAAGATGGCGCGAAAGGGACGTGCTTTTCGTATGAGGTCGGCGAGGCCGTGTTTCTTTATCCGTTCCTTATTCAGCCGATCGCGAAACATCCCGGCAAGTTCGACATAACCACGCCGTACGGCTATGGCGGACCAATCTCGAATTCAACAGACGCATCGTTCGTGCAGGCTGCCTTCGCGGCATTCTCTTACGAAGCGCTTCAGCGTGGAATTGTGGCGGAGCTTATCAAGTTTCACCCTCTATTGGGCAATCATCGACTGGCGGAGTTTGGTTTCGAGGGGCATGTCCAAGACATATCTCGAACGGTTTATGTCGACATCGAACAGGATGAAACTCATCGATGGGAGAAGATTTACACTCACTCCAATCGAAAGAACATCCAGAAATCAAGGCGGGCGGGCATCACCGTCCGCTTTGGACATGAGCCCAGTGCGTGGAATGCGTACCGGCAGCTCTATAGCGAAACGATGCAAAAGAATCAGGCGCAGGCATCATACTATTTCAGCGAAGAGTACTATCACGCAATTCGAACAACGCTACCGGCAAACCATATCCTCGCTTACGCGATCCTCGATGGCAGAATCGTCTCGGTCTTGCTCCTCCTGCTCGGCAGCGAGGATGCGCATTGCCATTTGATCGGAACCGACCGCGAAGTAATGTCCCTCGGAGTCAATAACCTCGTTCATCACCAGGTCATTTCATGGTGCAAGGACAATGACTACAAACGCCTCCATATTGGCGGCGGACGCAGCCCTTCGCCTGACGACAGCCTTTACCGATTCAAGGCCAACTTCTCGGACATCTCAGTTCCATTTCACGTTGGCGAGCGCATTCTCGATCAACCGCTCTACCGCCGTCTTTGTGATGAGTGGACCGATCTCAACCCCGAAAAGGAATTGAGTCACCGGTTGCTCAAGTACCGGTACTGAGATCGCCTTCTGCTGACACTGGGACCTGGCGTTCCGCGACGACACTCCATAATGCCACGGTCAAGATGCAATCATTCGGAGCGCGCACCACTACGCCGGTGCTATGTCATCAACAACTGAGATAGGGACATCCGCGGGAAATACGACTCCAGCCGTAGTGCGGACTTCACCACGATGGAACCAACAATGAACCACGACGATACCAAAACGCCACGTGAAGTAAGAGCAAAGTGGAATGCGTCCGAACAGGAGCTGTTGGCTCGCCAAAATTTCATCGAGTGCTTCAAGGCATGTCCGATCCCCGACAACGAGCTGTTGTCAAATCTTAGCCTCTTTATTAGTCGGCAGAATCTTTCGCAAATCCTTTTTATTCATGAGCTCTATGAGCATATCATCGATGTGCACGGAGTGATCATGGAATTCGGCGTACGTTGGGGGAGGAACCTCGCGCTCTATGAAGCTCTGCGAGGTATCTATGAGCCGTTCAATCACAATCGTGCCATCGTTGGTTTTGATACGTTCGAGGGCTTTCCTTCGGTTCATGAAAAGGATGGGAAGGCCGACATTATAGGCGTAGGCGCATACAACGTAACCGAAAACTACGAAAAGTATCTCTCAAAGATTCTTGACTATCATGAGCAGGAAAGTCCTATCGGACACATAAAAAAGTATGAGCTGGTCAAGGGCGATGCGATCACGTCGATTGAGTCATACCTTTCTCGTCGGCCCGAAACGATCGTCTCCCTAGCGTACTTTGACTTCGACGTTTACGAGCCAACGAAGGCGTGCCTTACGGCGATACGAAGCCACTTGACCAAAGGCAGCGTGATCGGTTTCGATGAACTGAACAATCGAGATTACCCGGGCGAAACGCTTGCGGTTAAAGAAGTGCTTGGGCTCGAGTCCTGTCGTATCAGGCACAGCCGCTATAGCCCGACACAATCGTATCTCATCGTCGAGTAGCGTGAGGGTCGCACGCCCGGGACAGTACGAGTTCCTCCCCGCTATCGACAATGTTATCAGTTTCGACATAAGGGACTGCGTTCTGCGACAATGAACAGCTTCGGGCGGCTTCGCGTTCCAAAAGAGATCGAGAGCCGATATCGCTCGTGATCATCCGTTACTAGTCCGCTAAACAGCCGGTGGGCTTCACTGTCGGCCCGGACGCTTGCAAGAAGGGGAGACACGCAATTAGCAAAAGGATTAGCACGCCGATGGCACACAGTGAAGAGCCACTCGCGATTGAGCGGTGGTCAAAAGCACTGTTGTCCGCCAACGCAACAGTGCGGCTGGGCATCTGCAATCTCGAAGAGTCGGCGCTTCAAATCGCATTGGTAGTCTCAGATAGCGGCGTCTTGATCGGCACGCTCACTGACGGAGACATTCGGCGCGGCCTGCTGCGCGGCCTGGACGTCAATAGTCCGATCGATTCGATCATTCATCGCGAACCGTTGCTTGTCCCGCGAGGGTTGAGTCGAGACACGGTGATGCAAATAATGCACGCAAACAACATCCGCCAACTGCCAATCGTCGATGAGAACCGGCGCGTCGTGGGATTGCATTTGTGGAACGAGCTTGTCGTGTCGAACGCGCGTCCGAATCTGATGGTTATCATGGCTGGTGGGGAAGGTCTCCGCCTTCGTCCACATACGGAGAAGTGTCCAAAACCGCTGCTTCCAGTGGGCGGCAAGCCGATGCTCGAGCACATCATCGAGCGCGCGAAGGCGGAAGGGTTCCAACGATTCGTTCTGGCGATCCACTATCTCGGCGAGATGATCCAGGATCATTTTGACGATGGGAGCGCATGGCAGGTGCGGATCGACTACCTGAAGGAAGACAGTCCGCTCGGCACTGCCGGCGCGATTGGGTTGATCCAACCGCGCCCCGACGCGCCGTTCGTGGTGACCAACGGTGATGTTCTGACGGACATCCGTTACGGGGAGATGCTCGACTTCCACTGTCGCCACGCGGCGACCGCAACGATGGCCGTGCGCGCGTACGAATGGCAGATCCCGTTCGGTGTCGTGCGTACCAAGGGCGTGGACATTGTTGGGTTTGAGGAAAAGCCGATCACGAGAAGCCACATCAATGCAGGCGTCTACGTATTGGAGCCTGGGGCGTTGGACGCATTGGCGCCCGGTGAGCACTGCGACATGCCGAGCCTTTTCAGCCGACTACACGGATCGACGGCCCGCACGATCGTCTATCCAATGCACGAGCCGTGGCTCGACGTCGGTCGAGCCAGCGATTACGCGTCGGCGCAAGACTCCATCGGCAGGCGATGAATCCGCGGATCATGGCGCTCGTGCCCGCTCGCGGCGGCTCGAAGCGGATTCCCGGAAAAAACATTCGAGAGTTGGGCGGACGGCCGTTGATCGAATGGAGCATCGGCGTCGCGAGGGACATTCCGGAGATTTGCGACATCGTCGTTTCGACCGACGACTTCGTGATCGCCAATGTGGCCAAGGCGGCCGGCGCATTGGTTCCCTGGCTTCGGCCCGAACTGCTTTCGACGGATACGGCCTCGTCGATCGACGTCTGCCTGCACGCACTGGATTGGTATGAGGCGGAGCGAGGCGAGGTGGGTGGCCTTCTGCTGTTGCAGCCAACGTCCCCCTTTCGCAGCCGAGAGTCTGTAGAACGCGGCATCGAGTTGTTCCGTACGCATAATGGCCGGACGGTCGTTGGCGTTTCACCGGCGAAATCGCATCCCATGTGGTGCGTTCGCGTGACGGAATTGACAATGCACCCATTCATGGACATGTCGAACGTTCCGGCAAGGTCGCAGGACCTTCCGCCGGCGTACGTGATCAACGGTACGTTCTATCTGGCGTCGCCAGACGCTTTGCGCGGACAGCGTTCGTTCGAAGGTGCGGACACAATTCCGCTGGTCATCGATTCTCCGGCAGAGAGCATCGATATCGACACGGAATGGGATTGGGCGGTGGCCGAGACGGTCGTGCGCCTGCGCGGTTGAGGATGCTCGTGTCCGGCCCATGTACAAGCCATTCGAACGGCGCCATGCGTGTACACCTGGAATTTTGGAAATGACGAAGCAGGTCGCACCAACAGACCGTCCCCGAAGCGCATCTGCCCGTCGGCTCGTTTGTCTGATTCAACAACCGCTCGACGCGAGAAACTACGAGCGCTTCGGCATCCAATCATGGATTCGTCATGGATGGTGTGTCGAAGTGTGGGATCTCACTCCGTTCCTCGTTCCGCACGTCTGGGCGGACGCCAGAGCGTCACTGGCAACGTTCTCCGGATATTTTCCAATCGCGTCCAGCTGGGAGCTGGAAGAGCGATGTGCCGCTGTCGGATCGGTGGACTATTTCCTAGACTTCACTGGCGTGGATCGCCGTGCGATTCGCGCCAAGCTGCGACTCATTCAGCTGGGGGCGATTCGGATAACGTGCGAACTCGGCTCCATGCCGGAGCCGAGCGACGACTCGAGAACAGGCTTCCTCCGCAGGGCGATCCGTTCCATCACATCGGCGCCCGCCGAGCTTCCGCGACGGGTGATCGACAAGTTCGACCGGCTCCGGTTGGCTGACGCTGTCAAGCCTGGACTAATCGTTGTCTCTGGGAGAAAATCGGCGCGCGCTGCGGAACAACAGGTAGGGTCCGACAAGGTCATATCCGCGCACAACTTCGACTACGACATCTTTCTCAAGCACACTGGTGCGGCGCCGACGCCGGCCGCGACTCAGCATGCGGTGTTCCTCGACCAGGACCTGTGCTTTCACTTCGACTTCGTCAGTGACCAGGTACCGTCGTACGTCACACCGCAGCAGTATTTCCCGGCGATTTCCAAGGGCCTGCGAACGATCGCCGGTGCGTTAGATACTACCGCGGTGATCGCCGCCCATCCGCGCGCTTCGTACCGCGACCGGGAAACCGACTTCTTCGACGGAATTCCAATTCAATATGGAAAAACTGTCGACCTCATTCGCGATGCGTGCGTCGTGATCGGTCATAGCAGCGCCGCGATCCAATTTGCGGTTCTGTTCAGGAAGCCCGTTGTGTTCGTGACAACAAACGAGCTGGCAGCATCCATTGGCGGGGAATACATTGCCACCTTCGCCGCGGCTCTCGGAAAATCGGTGATCAATCTGGAACGCGACGTTGAACGAACGAACTGGCACAGCGAGTTGACCATCGATTACTCCAGATACGCCGATTACCGGAACGAGTATGTGAAGCTCGACGGGACTCCGGAGCTGCCGCTCTGGGATATCGTCGCCAGTCGCTTGGAGACGGACCTGCGCGCTCGTCGTGCGAGCTCAGAGGAAGGCCAGCGCGAGGATACCATCCGTTGAAGACAGCGCTCAAGCGCCTTATCGCGCAGATGGTCTCGCTGATGGGCAGCACATCAGGCGGACGCTACCTCTATGCTCAAATCGTCGGTGCTGCGATGCAGCGGACAGAAGCCGTTGAGCATCACGGCGTCGGACTGTCTTTCGCCGTACCAAACGCCCAAAACAAATTTCGCGTTGACACGTTCTCGGAGAAGGAGCCCGAAACGCTCGACTGGATCGACGAAATGACGCCTGGGTCCGTGCTTTGGGACATCGGGGCGAACGTTGGTCTCTACTCGTGTTATGCGGCGAAGCGGAAAGGATGCCGGGTGTTCGCGTTCGAGCCGTCCGTGTTCAATCTCGAGCTCCTTGCCCGCAACGTGTTCGTCAACAATCTGGCCGCACTCGTGACGATTGTGCCCTTGCCGCTCAGTGAGTCCCGCTGTGTCAGCACGTTCAACATGACGACCACCGATTGGGGCGGTGCTCTGTCGACGTTCGGCGAATCGTACGGGTACGATGGCAAACCCTTGGTCAAGAAGTTCGAGTTCGCGACCGTCGGGTTGTCCATGAACGACGCCGCGGAGCTCCTGCGAATTCCGCCGCCGGACTACATCAAGATGGATGTCGACGGGATTGAACATCTGATCCTGAAGGGCGGCGTCCCGCAGCTCGAGACTGTCAAAAGTATCCTCATTGAGATTAACGATGCCTTTCAGTCGCAGGCCCAGGAGGCGGAGCAATACCTGGCGGCGGCCGGACTTCACCTGAAGGAAAAGCGCCGCTGGAAGGGCACCGACGGCAGTTCGTTCGAGACCGCCTTCAACCAGATCTGGAACCGTTGACGTGAGCGTGAGTTGCCCGGGGACTATCGTGACTGAATTATCACAACAATGACAAACTATCAATCGAACGAAGAGCGCACCGCGGAATATCTCAAGCGCTTTGATCGCGAGAAGACGCTCAAGTATCTCATCGGTGAATCGCGTCCGGTGATCTTCGACGTCGGCGCCAACGTCGGTTCCACTGTCGACGAATTGAAAGCGTGGTGGCCCGAGGCGGTGATCCATTGCTTCGAGCCGCAGGCGGAATGCTGGCCGGACCTCGAGCAACGGGTGGCTCGCTTTCCTGTCGGCGAGGTCATACTCAATCGTTTCGCCGCCGGCAACACGTCGACGGACGCAGCGACATTCTACTCGCACGACGTCACATCTGGACAGTCGGGATTCAACAAGATCAATCTCAACAGCCGTGATTCCATCCAGCTGCAGCGGATGAATGCGGCTGGCCCGCAAGCGGTGCACGAATACGAGAAGGACCTGAATCACGAACGAACTGTGAAGATCGTGCGGCTCGACGACTACATGAGAGCGCATGCGATCGAGCACGTGCATTTGCTCAAGATCGACACTCAAGGCCACGAGCCCGAAGTGCTCGACGGGTCCGGAGCGCGCCTGAAAGACGTGGACGTCGTCGTCACGGAATTGATGTTCTACGACTACTACGAGCGCAGCCTGTCGTTCTCGGATATCGAGCGAATGCTGCATCCGGCGGGGTTCCGGCTGTATGACATCAGCCACATCTCGAAAAACCCCATGAATGGCCGAACTGACTGGGTAGACGTGATCTACGTGAACGAGAGGATTCGGGCGAGTGTCACTCCGAGCTAAGCTCCGCGCTGGAGAGACCACGTTCGGGTCTTGGATCACGCTTGGTCACGTGGCGATCGCGGAGATCATGGCCAAGGCAGGCTTTGATTGGGTGGTGGTCGACCTCGAGCACAGCGTCATCGGCGTCGAGCGAGCCGGCGATATGATCCGAGTGATCGATCTGTGCGGGACCGCGCCACTGGTCCGGCTCACGTCCCACGATGCGGATCAAATCAAACGTGTCATGGACGCCGGGGCGCATGGGATCATCGTGCCGATGGTCAAGACCGCCGAGGAGGCAAGGTGGGCGGTCGCGGCGACGAGATATGCACCGGTGGGGACTCGCGGCGCTGGTCTAGGGCGGGCCCAGGGGTACGGCGTCGACTTTCATCGCTATTCAGACTGGCTGACCGACGGACCCGTCGTGATTGTACAGATCGAACACGTCGACGCGATCGATCATCTCGACGACATCCTCGCCGTGCCGGGAGTAGATGGTTTCATCATTGGTCCATACGATCTGTCCTGCTCCCTGGGCCTTTCGGGCCAATTCGAAGCGCCCGCGTTCGTCGCCGCAATGACACGCATCCGTGAGGCAGGAACACGGCGTGGTTGTGTCGCCGGTCTGCACATCGTCGAACCCGACCTGAACCAGCTCGATCGGACGTTGGCCGAGGGATACAACTTCATCGCCTATAGCGTGGATATTCGCATGCTCGATGTCGCTGTTCGACAGGGCCTGGCGAGAGCCAGGAAGACGGAACGATGAGGGTAATCGGGATTATTCCTGTTCGATTGGCCGCTTCGCGGTTTCCCCGTAAGCCAATGGCGCTTCTCCATGGCATGCCGATGGTGGGGCACTGCTATCATCGCACTCGGCTTGCGCAGGGCATCGAAGCCGCCTACGTCGCGACATGCGATGAGGAAATTGCCGACTACGTCCGAACGATCGGCGCGACTCCGGTGATGACCGCGAATACCCATACCAGAGCCACGACCCGCACGGCGGAAGCGATGCAGCTCATCGAGGCTGCGACCGGCGAACGGCCCGACGTCGTTGTCATGGTGCAAGGCGACGAACCGCTGATTCTGCCCGAGACGATCGCGCAAACGCTCTCTCACTTCGACGACCCGGCCGTGGAAATTGTGAACATCATGTCGCGACTGCGCACGCCGGAGCAGTTCATCGACAAGAACAACGTCAAAGTGGTCGTCAACCGAAACAGCGATGCGCTCTACTACTCCCGGGAGGCGATTCCGTCGCCGTGGAAGGGATTTACCGATCTGCCGATGTATATGCAGACCGGTATCATCGCGTTCCGCCGAGACGTGTTGCTTCGCTTCAACGGCATGGATGAAACTCGGCTCGAACAGATCGAATCGATCGATATGAATCGCGTGCTCGAAACCGGTGGCAGGATTCGCATGGTCCCCACCGAGGCCGCAACGATCGGCGTTGACACCGCCGAAGAGCTGCAAGTTGCGGAGGCGATGTTGGACCGCGATCCGACCATGGCGCGGTATCTGACCCGATGATCGGCCCGGAATGACAATGTTGAGGGTTGGTATCGCCGGGTTCGGCGTTGTGGGCAAACGTCGAAAGGAATGCGTCGATCGCCATCCTCAGCTCGAGGTGGTGGCAGTGTGCGACCAGACGTTCGTCGGGGAAGGGCGCCTCCCCGATGGCGTCCGTTACTTCCAGAACTATCAGCAGTTGTTGACCGAAGACCTGGATCTACTCATCGTGTGCCTGACGAACGACGTGGCGGCGGAAGTGACGATCGCCGGTCTTGACGCCGGGTTGCACGTGCTATGTGAGAAGCCTCCCGGCCGCACCGTCGATGACATCGTGCGAGTGATCGAGCACGAGCGCCGAAATTCAAGCCTGAAGCTGATGTACGGATTCAATCATCGGTATCACGAATCCATAAAGGAGGCGCTTACCGTTCTGCGATCCGGCGAATTGGGGAAGGTCATCAACATGCGCGGAATGTACGGGAAGGCGAAGCTCATCACCTTCAATCAGCCGGACTGGCGCACGAAACGCGATATCGCCGGGGGCGGAGTGCTCCTCGATCAAGGGATCCATATGGTGGATCTCATGCGGTTGTTCGGCGGAGACTTCACCGAAGTGCAGAGCTTCATCTCGAACGGGCACTGGGGCTATGACGTCGAGGACAACGCCTACGCGCTGATGCGGACGCCGGATGGCGTCGTCGCCATGCTGAACTCCTCGGCTACGCAATGGCGCCATCGCTTCCATCTCGACATCAATCTGGAACGCGGAAGCCTGATTCTCGGCGGGATTCTGTCCGGGACCAAGACGTACGGCGCTGAAACGCTGACCGTCGTACGGGCCGATCCGGACAGCGATCAGGGCGATCCGCGAGAGCAGTTGACGCGCTACAACCGCGATCCGTCGTGGGACGAGGAGATCGCTACCTTTGCCGCCTGCGTCTTGAACGACACGCCTGTGCTGAACGGCAATTCGCGCGACGCGCTGCAGACGATGAAGCTCGTCTACAAGATCTACTTCGCGGATGCTCGTTGGCGAGGCATGTACGATATTCCAGATCCAGACGGCCAGTGAGCAGCGGGAATGACGGTAACTGAACGCCCCAGATGACCGCGCCCAATCGATTTGCGGGCAGGAAGGTGGTCGTCACTGGCGCCTCGCGTGGTATCGGGCGCGCGATTGCGACTGCCTTTCGTGGCGAGGGCGCGTGGGTGATCGGCACGCGATCCGGGATTGGCGACAGTGCCAACGACGTGTGCCAGGAATGGATACGCGCTGACTTTCTGGATGTCGACCAGATCGACGCATGCGCTGCACGGGTGGGCGTGGCAGAACCCGATGTGCTCATCAACAACGCAGGGATCAACAAGATCGCTCCCTTTGTTCAAATCGCGGCGGCCGACTTTCTG
This sequence comes from Gemmatimonadota bacterium, assembly GCA_028287235.1. Lineage (GTDB taxonomy): Bacteria > Gemmatimonadota > Gemmatimonadetes > Gemmatimonadales > Gemmatimonadaceae > JAQBQB01. The sequence continues at coordinate 220,532 of JAQBQB010000026.1, forward strand.
TCGATCCATCGCGTCAACGTGCTTGCTCCGTTCTTGCTCTGCCAAGCCGTGCTCCCAGCAATGGCGCGCCGAGGCTGGGGTCGGATCGTAAACGTGTCGTCCATCTGGGGGAAAATCAGCAAAGCGCAGCGTGCTTCGTACTCGGCAAGCAAGTTCGCACTGGACGGCATGACGGTGGCTCTGGCGGCAGAGCATACCGTCGATGGGATCCTCGCCAATTGCATCGCACCCGGTTTCGTCGACACCGAGCTCACTCACCAGGTGCTCGGGAAGGCGGGGATCGAGCGGATGGTGAGTGCGGTACCTGCCGGCCGACTTGCCCAGGTCGATGAGATCACCCGGCTCGTGCTATGGCTTGCGAGCGAAGAGAATACCTTCGTTGCGGGTCAGAACATCGCGATCGACGGTGGATTCACTCGTGTCTGACCGCATGGTGATTCAATCGCATCGCGGAGCGTACGAGGTGTTGTTCGACGACACACTTCTTGCCGATCCTGAAAAACTGATCGACGCGCAGGCGCACTTTCTGATCGACGAGAACGTGGCGCGCCTCTACGCATCGGAATTGCGTGCCGTCGTCGAACATCCGAACGCCATCCTCATACACGCGACCGAAGAAAACAAATCGATCGCGAAATTGATTCCCGTGTATGAACGGCTGGTCGCGAACCACATTCGTCGAGGGCAGATGCTTGTCGCAGTTGGCGGCGGCATCGTCCAGGACATCTGTTGCTTCGTGGCCAGTACGCTGTTGCGAGGGCTTCCGTGGCGGTTCGTTCCGACGACGCTGCTCGCCCAGGCGGATTCGTGCATTGGTTCGAAGAGCTCGATCAATCTGCGCGATACCAAGAACATTCTGGGCACGTTCAATCCGCCGAGGGACGTCCTGATTCACACGCGGTTTCTCGACACACTGGAACGGAAAGATCTGCGATCGGGGATTGGTGAGATCCTCAAGGTCCACGCGATCGACGGGATTGCGGCGTTCGATCGCCTCGCCGTCGATTTTGACCGGCTCCTGATCGACCGTGAGGTGTTGACGTCATACATCCGGTCGGCGCTGCGGATCAAGCAGCGGTTCATCCAGATCGACGAGTTCGATGTCGGCATTCGCAATGTATTCAACTACGGACACAGTTTTGGGCACGCCATCGAGTCCGCCACCTCCTACGCGGTGCCACACGGCGTCGCCGTAACGATTGGGATGGACATGGCGAACTACATCGCGGCACAACGAGGCCTGTTGCCAGAAGCCCAGTATGCTCGAATGCATCCGATACTGCGGGCCAACTACGCTGAGTATTCTCACACACCGATTCCGTTCGACGCGATGTGGGCGGCGCTGATGAAGGACAAAAAGAACACCAGCACGGCATTGGGCCTGATTTTTCCGGTGGGCGCCGAGGCGTCCATCGAACGAGTTCAAGTCGCGCCGGATGACGGCTTTCGCGATCAGTGTTTGCGGTTTTTCGCGAATATCGAGCAATGAACGACACATCCCGAGTGGCGATCTGTTCGCGTTCATTCTCCAAGCATCCCGCGTTGCGAGCTCGCCTCCTCGAGCGTTACCGTCACGTGACGTTCAACGATGCAGGCATCTCCCTGAGCGGAGACGAGCTCGTCGACTTTCTTCGCGGCCACGACCGGGCAATCACGGCTCTCGAGGTGATCGACGCAACGATCCTCGAACGTCTGCCGGAGCTCGCCGTGATCAGCAAGTATGGCGTCGGCCTCGACATGATCGACATGGCGGCGATGCGCCTGCACGGAACACGTCTCGGATGGACGCCAGGCGTGAATCGCCGCTCGGTTGCCGAGCTGGCATTGGCGTTTGCGATCGTCATGTTGCGGCGTGTACCGGCCGCCAATCGAGACGTGCTTGCCGGCGGCTGGCGCCAATACGTTGGTGGTTGTCTGTCCGGACGCACCGTCGGTATCATCGGCTGCGGGCATGTCGGGAAGGACCTGGTCACGTTACTCAAGCCATTCGGCTGCCCGGTCATCGCCTATGACATTCGGGACTATCGGGATTTCTACACCGCGCACGGCGTCGAGCCTGTGAGTCTCACGACGTTGCTGACCACGGCCGACGTCGTGACTCTGCATGTGCCGCTGGACCATAGTACGCGCGGCATATTGGACGCGCAGCGGCTCGCGATGTTGAAGCCAACCGCCGTGTTGATCAACACCGCGCGAGGTGATCTCGTCGAGGAAACGGCACTTAAGCACATGTTGCTCGACGGGCGTATTGCGGGGGCTGCGTTCGATGTGTTTGCGAACGAGCCGCCGCACGATGCCGAATTGCTCGCGGCACCCAATTTTCTGGCGACGCCACACATCGGCGGCAGCGCTGAAGAGGCCATACTCGCCATGGGGCTGGCGGCGATCGACGGTCTCGACAACAACGAAGTTCCTTGATCGGCGGTCGTTCGACGGGCGATTGGTTAACGGTATCGGACGCCGCCTCCGAACCAGTTGGAGCAGGCGTAGTCTATTCCTGGAACGGCTACGCAGAAACGGAATCGACGCGGTCGTTGTTGCGGTACGTCGATACGTACAGCGAGCAGTTGCGAGACAAGTACCTGGCCTGGATTCACGAACTGGGCGAATCACGCATCGACGGTCGGCGCCTGATCGATCATCTCGTTCTCGACGGCGAATTCAGCTACTGGTGGATGACGCTGTTTACGGAACAGTCGTTGTGGAAGCAGCCGTCCATTACAGATGCCATTCGACTGTTCGCGCTCGAGCAAATCATTCGGGTGGAGAAGCATGACCGCGTTCGTCTCGTCACCGATGACCGGCGCCTTCACGTCGTGTTTCGCAATTTTTGCCGGGACCTTGGCCTAACCTACGAGTGGCAGCGTGTTCGGCGTCGGGCCAATGCCCGAACCGCTCGCCAGCGGATCTACGACGCGTTGCCGTTTCCGGCGAAGGCGGTCGTCAGCGTCGTCCGTCATGTCGCCGCGCGCTGGCCGTTGAGAAAATCGGCAATGTCGGGTTGGTTTCAGGGGCCGCGCTCGTGGTTCCTGTGTTCGTATTTCATCCATCTCGACGCGGAATCGTGTGCGCATGGGAGCTATCGTTCCCATCTCTGGGAGCAGCTGCCCACGCTGCTGCACGAGCATCGGTTCACCACGAATTGGCTGGAGCACTACCTCCAGAGCAGCGTGGTGCCCGATCCCACCGTCGCGATGGATTGGGTGCGCAGCTTCAACCTGAATCGGCGCGAGCAGGGCTTCCACACCTTCGTCGATTCGTACTTGTCCTGGCGTATTGTCCGACGCGTCTTTCGGCGTTGGCTCTTGCTCAATGCAAAGTACTGGCGACTGCGAAACGTCAGCGACGTCTTTCGCCCCAAGGATTCCCAGTTCTCCCTGTGGCCACTGATGCGCAAGGACTGGGACGCGTCGTTGCGCGGCCCGGCCGCCTTTAACAATCTGTTATGGATCGAGTTGTTCGATCGGGCGATGAGCGATCTTCCCTATCAGGCGAACGGGCTGTACTTGTGTGAGAACCAGGCGTGGGAACGAGCGTTCACCAACGCGTGGCGCGAGCACGGCCACGGCCGCTTGACGGCAGTCGCGCATTCCACGGTCCGATTCTGGGACTTGCGATACTTCACCGACCCGCGGACGATCCGATCCGCCGGCGCGCACGTGGTGCCTCAGCCGAATCGAATCGCGCTCAATGGAGACGCCGCGGTGAACGCCTACGTTGCCGCCGGCTACCCCAGGGAGGCAATCGTGGAATGTGAGGCGTTGCGATACTCCTACTTGACGGCCTTTCGACGACAGCCGGCAAAGGCGGTGAACTCGAACGCCATCAAAGTGCTGATCCTCGGCGACTTTCAGCAGTCGACCACGGCTTCGCTGCTCGAATTGCTGGTGAAGGCAGCTTCACGTGTCCATGTGCCGGCTGATTACACGATCAAAGTCCATCCCAACTGCATGGTCGACGCGCAGGACTATCCTTCCCTGAGCCTGCAGGTCGTTACAGATCCGCTGGAAAAGATCCTGGCGCATTTCGACGTCGCGTACTCCAGTAACGTTACGTCCGCTGCGGTCGACGCTTCGCTCGCGGGACTTCCGGTAGTCGTTGTGCTAGATCAGAACCAACTCAACCTGAGTCCACTCCGAGGCCGATCGGGCGTCCGTTTCGTCAGTACAGCCGGCGAATTGTCGGACGCGCTCCAAGTGGATGCGACGGTCGTAACGAATCCGGATGTTCGCGACGATTTCTTCTTTCTGGATCCGAATCTGCCGCGCTGGAAAACGATACTGGGCATTGTACCCGATTCGCCGACCCTCGGCTCATGACTTCGGAAGTGTCGAATTATCTGCGGCGCTGCCGGCGGCCAGCATTCGCCCTTCGGGCCGTGGGAGCATTTGCTGCTCGAGCTTTCAGGTCCGCGACGCGTCGGCTAGTTCCACAAAGTCGGAAGTATTTTCAACCACCTGCCGTCTGCCGGCTCCGGAGCGAATTTCTCAGTCCGGACGCAGTGGAGCCGGCTGTGCCTCCCAGTGCCGATCCCGATACGGGTATGCTGACGCTCACGGCGGCGCGTATCGTGGTTAACGCCGATGCCACGTGGTCTGAGACCTTCGCGGACGAAGAGACCGGTGCCTCGCTCCACCGCTGGAATTGGTTGTTGCGAGGGCTGACTGATGACCCCATACCCCTAAGCCGCCAGCAGGGACTCGCGCTGATGCGGTCGTGGATTCGAAACTGCTCGTCACGGCCGAGCCTCACCACGGATGCGTACTCCACAGGCGAGCGTATCGTCAACGGCACCTTGTTCCTGATGTTGACTGGGGACGGTACGATTCCTCGAGACATCACCGAAGCGATGGCGTGGATGGCTCGCGACGTGGCCACGAACGTGGAGTACCATCGCCCGGAACAGACCGGCAATCATGCGCTGAACAACGCCCGCGCACTGTTGTTCGCTGGCCTGATTGCCGGCGCACCGGCGGCCGTTGACCTTGCATACGCGATTTGTGACGAGCGCCTCCCTACGCTCGTAACGCCGGACGGCTTCATGCGCGAGGGCAGCAGCCATTACCATTTTCTGTTCACGCGATGGGTGCTGGAGATGTTGTGGATCGCGAAGCGCGGAGTGAACGACGCGTTTGTGCGCTTGCTGGCGCCCTACGCAGAGCGGCTCGTGCGCCAGTGCTGGTTCTTTCTCGTGTCCGACAAGAATCGAGGCGACTGGACGATTCCGCTGTTTGGCGACGTGTCCCCCGATTTTCCGCCGTCGTGGTTGATCGGGTTACCATGGTCATCGCTGGCGTGTGACGTGTACCGGCCCGATCGTCTTTCGATTGGGCCGCTGGCGTCCGGATGGGAATGCCTCTTTGGAGCGGTCACGGGAACGGGCTCTCCCGAGCCGCGACACGATTCGTTCGTCAGTCCGAGCGGATGGTGCCGTGCAGACGCACATGGTTGGACGGTGTTCAGTCGTGCAAGCTCGAGCGATGGAGCGCTCATGGCTGGCCACTTCCACCGCGACCTCGGCGGCATTGTCGTCTTTCACGACGGAGCGCCGCTCATCACCGATGTCGGGCGCTCGGACTACACGAACTCCCCCATTAGCCGGTACGGAATTTCGGCGTGTGCGCACAGCACTATTTTACTGGATGGACTTGGTGCCGCCGCCGATGATGCGACTTGGATGAGCGGCGCCTATCGCGCAGTTCAGGCGACGATCGACGTGGGTGGAGACAAAGGGCAAACTTTGATCACGCTGACTCACAACGGATTTACTCGATTCGCGGGCAGCGTTGGACTCCACGAGCGGCGAATTCGACTCGGTCCCGCTGAGCTGACGGTGGAGGACCGCATTGCCGGGAACGGCAGGCACGAGGCCTGTCTCCGCTTTCACTTTGCGCCTGGGATCGAATTGCGTAATCGCCCGGAGAACGGTTGGACAGTGGGCGAAACTGGTCTACAGTTTCGCACGGGAAAGCTCCCAAATGTTCTCATTCAATCCGGATGCGCTGAGCCGCCGCACGGCGGGCTCTTTTTCCCCGAGTACGGTCTCGAGCAGGCGTGTCAGACGTTGGACTTGTCTGGGTCGGTGAGGCTTCCTGTGATGCTGACACATTCGCTGACATTAGAGAATATATAATGTGCGGCATTGCGGGCATTGTGGCGTTCGACGGACGTACTGTCGCGAAGGCAGAGTTAGCTGCTATGACCGATCGCATGATCCAGCGCGGTCCCGACGACGACGGATTCATGGTGGCTGGGCCAGTTGGCCTCGGAATGCGGCGCCTCTCCATCATTGACGTGGCTGGAGGCCACCAGCCACTGACGAACGAGACTGGCGACCTTCATCTCGTACTCAACGGCGAGATCTACAACCACCTCGAGCTTCGTCAGCAGCTCATCGGCCGGGGCCATATATTTCGGACCGCCAGCGACGCCGAGGTGGTCTTGCATTTGTACGAAGAAGAAGGCGTCAAGGCGTTGGCGAGCCTGAACGGCATGTTCGCGTTTGCCCTGTTCGATGCGCGTCGCGGCTCTGTTTGGGTTGCGCGCGATCGCCTCGGGATCAAGCCGCTCTACTACGCCCTCGCCAACGATCGCGTCGTATTCGCTTCGGACATTACAGCCCTTCGGAGCGCCTATCCCACCGACGTCGTTCCCGAGCAGCTGCTCAAGTATCTCGCTCTGAGCTATGTCCCGGGCGTCGAGACTATTTGGCGCGGAGTCCACAAGTTGCCGCCTGCACACTATCTCCTCGTCGAGAGCGGCAAGGTTACCACGCACCGCTATTGGGCCGTTGGATGTATGGGCACGTGGCGCGGCACGGAAGCGGATGCCGCACGCCAGCTCGAAGAGTTGCTTCATGACGCGATCCGTCTCCAGCTGAGGAGCGATGTGCCGCTGGGAGTCTTTCTCAGCGGGGGCCTCGATAGCTCGACCATCGTCGCTCTTGCTGCCGATCAAGTGGCTGAGCCGCTCCGCACGTTCACCGTGCGATTCGAGGGCAAGGTGTCCGGCGACGAGGGTTTTGCACGGCGCATCGCCACGCAATACGGTACTACGCACGCCGAGATTTCAATGGGCAGGGAGGATGCTGGTACCGCACTCGACGAACTGCTTTCTCGTATGGATGAGCCGCTCTCCGATTCGGCGCTGTTACCGGCGTATTGGCTGTCGAAGGCAGCACGTGCGCAGGGAATTAAGGTTCTCTTAAACGGTGCTGGCGGTGACGAGATCTTTGGCGGTTATCGCAGGCATTGGCGCCCGAAAGTCGGAAGTCCGACGTGGGTTGCCGAGAGCCTGCCGAATCCATTGCGCCGGCTCGTTGCCAGTGCATGGTCTCTGTTGCAGCCAGATCGTGCCGCCCGCGCGATCGATCCGGCACTAGCATGGGCTACCGGTGTCTCCGGAGTCAATCTTTACACGATACGGCACGTGTTGAGAGAGCCGGATGACTATCGTGCGCTGGTTCGAGCGGCGCGCGTCGAGTATCAGCCTGTTGCGGATGCCGGCGCCACTTCGGAGTATGCTCGCGCACGCATGCATCTCGATCTTGAGACGTACTTGCCGGACGACGTTCTGTCATTGACTGACAAGGCGACGATGGCGGCGTCCGTAGAAGGGCGCGTACCGTTTCTCGACCATCGGTTGGTCGAGTTTGCCTTTTCACTGCCGTCCGAAATCAATCTCGCCGGCGGGCAGCCGAAGGGTCTATTGAAGCGGTGCATGCAGGGGCGTCTCCCGCGAGACCTTCTTACACGGTCAAAGGAAGGATTCAACGCACCGGACGAGATCTGGTTGCAGAACGACCGTGGGATGAACTTGACCGATGAGCTTCTCGAAAATCGTTCGCGTGTTCTCGACAGGCTTATCGACCCCGTGGCGCTCGAACGCACTTTGGCAAGTCCGGAACGCCGGCGTCGGTCTGCCGCGACACTGTTCGCGCTCTTCCTGTTCAATCGTTGGTACCGTGCGCACGCGTCGGACTGACAGCGCGACTATGCCGGGAGCGATCGACGTCACGAGACCCATCCCAATCCGCGAAACGGCATGAGCACGCCACTAACGGCGGGGTCAGGAGGGTCACGCGCCGTTGTCGATGGACTCAACCCGCGACTAAGCCAGGCGGACGTGCTCTGCACACTGGCGATTTTTCTGTATTGGCTCGTGTACGAGAACGTGATCTTCTTCTATCCGATGGAGTATGGCGGGCCGGCCCTGTTCGGGCTGACGAATGCTATCAAGCTGCTTCTGCCGCTTGGCCTGCTGGCATATACAGGCATTCCCTCTCCTCGGTTGCTCACGCGCGGTCCGGTGGGATTCTACGTGCTGTTTTTCGCCACGTTTCTTATGTGGGGACTAGTACCCACCTTGGTATCCGGCGACCCGTGGAGTTGGCTCAAGCTTCTACCGCGGCTGGCCTTCTTTCTCAGCGTTGCGGCGTTCTTCTCGAAGCGGCCGAATGCGTTCGCACTTTACGCGAAGTGCATCGTCCTCTATGTCCTGTCCGCACTGGTGCAGTACGTATTGATCTACGCGACTGGCGCGTATGCCAACGGACCGGCCGGCTATACTATCAATCCGTTAGGGCTCATCCATGCAACGCAGTTCCCTGGCGCGCCGTTCGCGATCGTTCGTTTGTGTGGATTCTGGAACGAGCCCAGCAACGCGTCTGGAAGCGCATTCGCTGCGTTCTTTCTGGCGCGCTATCTGGTGAATTCCGGAGACGCGCCAAAGTGGCGCTGGGCCTCCCGTGGGTGCTTCGTTGCCGGCGTACTCGCTCTGGCAAACGCTGGCTATTTGGCACTTGCCGCCGGCGTCCTCTTCGGCCTCCTAGCGGGAACAAGAAGACTAACGCCGGGGCGAGTTTTCCAGATCACTATATTGGTTCCGACCGCTCTCAGTCTGGTGCTAATTGTGGCATTCGGCCGAGCCTACGTTTTGGAAAACATGCCTGACAATATTTGGGCGCGCGCGCTGACTGGAGTTCGAGACTCGAGCGTCGGTAGCGACGTTACCGGTGGGCGTGTCGAACTCTTGAAAATGACTGTCGGAAAGACCGGATCGAATTTTGTCGGCGCCGGAATCCAAGAAGTTGGCTCAGGAGGTATCGAAGGATCTGCAACGGCGCCGATCTATTGGCTTCTGTTGACCGGAGTTCCAGGGCTTTTGTTGTTGCTGAGCCGAGAGACGGTATTGATCGCGTCAGCACGCTCACTCGCACAACGGCTGCCATTGATGTTGCCCGTCACTCAGGCGCTCGTTGCAGTCATGGCGCAACAGCTGTCTTATGGAACGTGGATGAATCCGAACTATTTGGCGTTGGCCGCGATGGTCGTCGTCAGCGCGCAGCGCTCCACGCGCCGGCGACACCAGCTGGTTCCGGTGATCATTCCCGGATCCATCGAGCCGTTGCCGGGATAGCGCGTGACCTCGTTTCATCATCGCGTCCTCGGTTGGGCGTCGCATTCACTCAACGCCGCCAAACTCATTGGACGGCCGCTGGGCCTTGCGCATGTGGATCAACTTCGAGTCCTCATCTACCACGACGTTCCCCCGCAGGATGAGTCGAGGATGGCCACTCAGCTGCGGGCGCTGTCGCGCACGTGGAAGTTCGTATCGCCGGACCGATTCGCGGCCATGATTTCAGGAGCCGAGCACGTTCGCGGCCGGAATTTGTTGCTGACCTTCGATGATGGATTCGCCTCGCAGCGTGGCGTCGCGGACCGAGTACTCGCACCAATGGGCATCAGCGCAATCTTCTTTGTGATCTCTGATTTTGTCGCGCTACAAACCCTTCATGACGCTCGGGAGTTCGTCGCGCGAAACATCCAACCGGGTGCACGTGCCGAGTCTCTGCCGTCGCACCTTTCCAACATGGACTGGTCGGACCTCGAGTTCCTCTTGGATCAGGGGCATTGTATTGGCGGGCACACGAAGACGCACGCAAGGCTGTCCGGAATAGAGACTAGCAAGACGCTCGAGCAAGAAATCGCCGGCAGTGCGGACACCCTCGAGCAGCGACTGGGAACACACATCGCGCACTTCGCTTATCCATTTGGTGACGTCGCGAGCTTTGGCGCCGACGCAATGGCGGTCGCGCGTGAGCGCTTCCGATTCGTCTACTCGGGGCTGCGCGGGGAGAACTCTCGCGGCGGCGCGACGCCGGCCAGCATTCGGCGCGATGCCGTTTCGCCGCGAGATACCAATGCTCTCGTGAATGCTTACGTCGAGGGAATCGCCGATTGGCGATATCGTCGCTCGCGTGTCCAACTTTCAGAATGGGCGTCGAACGACGCCTAAGAAGATGTCGAAGTTGATGCTCCCGAAAATCTCAAAGGAACGCCTTTGTTGTTGACCCAAGCTCCGATGCCTTCCTGGGGCGAATTGTTCGGCGGTCTATCGCGCACACCTCCGTCTGATTCTCAGCTCGTACGGCCATGGCATGACAAGGGGGAAACTGCCGGTTGCCTTTCTCGCTCGGCTTGGTCGCTCGCGCTGATCGCTTTGTGGAGGAAAGGTGATAATCCGGCGGCGCTGGTCTCGGTGTGGATCCCCGACTATTTCTGCAATTCTTCGCTCGAGCCGCTGCGTCGAACTGGAGCGCGGATCGTATTCTATCCGCTGACAGAACAGCTAGCGCCTGATATGTCGGCAATCCGCGTCCTTGCTGCGGACAACGTGCCAGATCTCTTTCTGGCGGTGCATTACTTCGGGCGACCTACGCCAATGGCGCCGCTTCGTGATTTCTGTGGCGGTCGTGGCACTTGGTTGATCGAGGACGCAGCTCACGTCTTGCGTCCGGGTCACGGGATCGGCGCGAATGGCGATTTCGTCCTATACAGTCCGCACAAGCATTTGCCGATTCCTGACGGCGCCGTGTTAGTCGCGCGTCGGGGAGGTCCGGCCGGATTGAGCGACCGTGATTTCGTTGCTATGGGCTCACCGAGAACTTGGCCGAGCCAGCTCGCCGCTTTGGATCGGGTAGTGGGTTCGCGCCGGATTTGGGGAAACAGCAGCACGGTGTGGCTCGTGAAGCGAGTTTTGCAGAAACTTGGCGTGCGGCGGAGCGTTGCCCTGACTCCCGTAGCGGAAGAATCGAGCAGCGATTCAGCAACTCTCATGGCGTTGCCGACGCCGGCCCAAAGCGCACTGTCGCGGCGCCTGTTGGCGCGACTGATTCCCGACCTTGGCGATGTCGCGCGCCAGCGCCAGCGACACCAGTTGCTGTGGGACGACATTCTCCTGACGGGTGACCCACGATCACCTGAAAGTCCGGCGGCCGCGGAGCGCCCCGCGCGCCGAGACTGGACGCCGTACCTGGCTTCGTATCAGGTGCCTCCCGCAGTGGCTGAAACGGTCAATGAGGCATGGCAGCACCGAGGACTTCCCGTTACGACCTGGCCCGATCTTCCACCGGAGGTCACGGCCGATAAAGAACGCCATGCTCGGGCCTGGCGTCTGCGACATAGTCGGCTGTATCTGCCGGTGCATCAGACTCTACGTGCGCGCGGCATCTTGAAACAGGTTGGTTCTCGCCGGCTCCAGCGAGACGACGACGCATCTCTCACTTTGATTTGGGACGGCGCGTCGCGATCTCAGTGGCACGCTTGGCTAATGCAAACGGAGCCATCGACCGTTCTGCAAACCTGGGCGTATGGCGAAGCGAAGGCGGAACACTCTGGTTGGAAGGTGAAACGAGGCGTCTTCTATCATGGCAACGAGCCAGTGGCGTTTGCACAGGTATTGGAGCGACGTGTGGCCGCATTCGCCCGCGTCGTCCGCATCAACGGAGGTCCACTGTTCGTTCGAACGGCGCCTCCTTCGCAGCAGCACGCCGTCTGGCAGGAATTGGCCCGTTTAGGGAATCTTGGACGCGGGCGCGTACTCTCTGTCGCGCCGGGACTGCGCTTGTCAGGCTCCTCATTGGCTGTCATGGCGGAGATGAACTTTCGCCGATTCTCACGTGACAGTTGGGAGTCGGCGAGCGTGGATCTAGGACTCGATCTGGACGTGCTGCGCAGGAAACTGAATGGGAAGTGGCGCAACATGCTAACGGTCGCAGAGCGAAGTGGTTTGACAATTGAGGTCGGCGACAGCGACGAATTGTTTGACTGGATGATGAATCGGTATGAGCAATTGATGCATGAGGCGGACTTCCGTGGAATGTCCATTGAATTCCTACGGACGTGGCGCAAACACACCGGTGCTGCGGACCGGTTCCAAATCCTCCGTGCTGTCCACGACGGCGAGGCCGTCGCCGGAGTGTGCCTGGCACGCCACGGTCTTGGTGCGACCTATCTGCTCGGGTGGAACGGAGAAAGAGGCCGCGACTTGAGGGCCAATCAGTACCTGCTGTGGCAGGCAATAGTCCACCTGAAGCAGTCAGGTTTGGGGTGCTTCGATCTGGGCGGCATTAGCGAGGAACAGACTCCCGGCATTGCAGCTTTTAAGCTAGGATTGAACGCCGAGCGTTATGAATTGGTCGGTGAGTACTGGAAATGGTAGGTGCGTGTCGATCGCCAAGCCGCCTGCACCGTCTAAGGAGAACGATGTGAACGCGGACGAAATCAGTGTTGTAGTTCCTGCGTTTAACGCCGCGCTCTTCGTCACCCGAACACTCGATACAGTCGCGTCGCAAACGGTACGACCACGCGAGGTCATTGTCGCCGATGACGGAAGCACTGATGATACAGTACAGGTCATCGAACACTGGGCCCTGGAGCATCCGCAGCTGGTCGTGCGCGTTCTACGGTGCCCTCACCGCGGACCCGGAGCGGCACGCAATGCCGCGATTCGCGAAGCGACTGGCGCCTGGATCGCCTTCCTCGACTCGGACGATCTTTGGAGACCCGAGAAGGTGGAGCGCGTCACCGCATTCCTCTCCTCGAATCCAACGCTCAATTTCGTCTGCCACGGCGAGGAGCATCTTCGACTCGACGGAACTGCCGATTCGGTCGATTACTCGGAGTTGTATGATCCGAAGCAGCGCCTTGCTCCGCAACTCTTTCGACATAATCTGTTCTCGACCTCGGCTGTCGTGTGTTCCCGACAACTTCTTCTCACCGCTGGACTCTTTGATGAAACGCTGATGTCGGCGCAGGACTACGAAATGTGGCTGCGCGTCGCCCCGTCGATCCACGTCGGCTTCATATCCGCGGCCTTGGGGACGTACGTTGAGCGCGTAGGCAACATCACCCGTGGAAGCATCGCGCAGCGACGTCGCAATCATCTCGCCATCTTGAAGCGTTATCGGGCGTATGTCGGCGCACCGCTATACTGGAGGGCTGCGTTGGTCGTCCGTGCCAGTGCTGCAAAGCAGTACTTGAGACGCTCTTTTGGGTAGGCGATGCCATCATTGGTAATTCTTGGAGCCGGCGGATTCTTGGGCAGGACGATGGTGGCCGAGAGTCGATCGTCACTGCCGATCAAAGCAGTGGCTCGCTCGATTCCGCGCGATAGGAAACCAGAACGGCCTGGTGTCACGTGGATCGAGGCGGATCTGATGGACCCGGGTTCCATCGACTCGGTCCTGGAGGACGGCGATGTTGTCGTGAACCTCGCCTATATGCCATATGCGAGTGCCGCCGACAATCTTCGTTTGATAGATAACGTTGTCGACGCGAGCCTCCGAACAGGTGCGTGTCGCCTGGTGCACTGTTCGACAGCGGTCGTCGTGGGTGCGTCGCAGGCCGCTCGCGTCGACGAGACGACGCCGTGCCGACCGGCAACGTCGTATGAAAGGAGCAAGTGGGCGGTGGAGCAACACGTATGCGCTGCAGTTGCTCGCGGTCTTGACGTTGCCATTGTTCGACCGACAGCGATCATCGGTCCCGGCGGGCAAAATCTTCTGTCCCTCAGCCGCTCTATTCGCCAGGCACCCAGAATAATTTCATACGCTCGGGCGTGCCTGTTCGGCGCTCGGCCAATGCACCTCGTGCCCGTTCGCGATGTGGCGGCTGCCCTGCTTCACGTGGCAATGCTGCCGGGAGCACTTGCCGGAGAGGTTTTCATCGCGTCATCCGACGACGACTCGAGCAACAATTTCCGAAGTGTCGAAGTGATCCTGACAGAAGCGCTCGCGCTGCCGCGCCGGACGCTGCCGCTCCTGCTCCTGCCGACGGGCATGCTTTCTCTGCTGTTGCGGCTGCGAGGGCGGTCTGAAACGCGGTTGGACCGCACCTATGCGCACGAGAAGTTGCGGGCGACCGGCTTTCGACCCGTCGATACGATCGCCGCGGTCGTGCGAGAATTCGGTGAGTCAGTTCGAGAAACATCGTGACCGCCCATGCTGCGGGCCGCACTGGTTCGGCCACGGTTGCGCACCGGTGTCTCTTTAATTTTTCCGCGTCGCACCGCGGTGGCGGAATGAAGCGACTATATGAATACGCGCGGTGGTTCGGCGACCGTGGGGGCGCATCGTTCATCATTCATCCGAACTGTGCAAGCCTCATTGATGCTGTGCCAGGCAATCGCTACTTCATCGTCAACCCACCGACCTACCGGCGGATCCTGAATGACTGGGGATATCTCGACGCCATCATAGCCGAAACCGGTACGCCGGAACTCTACTACGCATACGGAATTCCGGTCTATAGTCGTGTTGGACGAGTGAATTGGTTTCATCTCAGCAATGTCTTGCCAATCTACTCGCGCGACATTCCGCTGTCGGTCTTCGATCGTATCAAGATGCGCTACCTCGGATGGCGGATTCAACGGAACTATCGCCACGCCGACGTCATCTCGGCGGAGTCAGATTTCTCGTTACGCCAGATCAGGATCGCGGATACAGGGAGACTCTTTCTTTCCGTCAATGGCAGCGATGACGAGCTCAGTGATACGTTTTCCGACGGTGGGCGTCTGCGCGAGAAGATTGCGGTTGTCGTCGGAACATACAAATACAAAGCGCTGTGGGATTCGTATCGAGTGTTCGAAACGCTTCGTCGGCATGAGGATCGGCTCACCTTGCTGATCATCGGTGACAAAAGGCAAATACCGAGCGGCTTGTTGCGTAAGTCGGGTGTACGGTCGACGGGACTACTGAGTAGAAGCGCAGTCGTGGAGTACTTAGAACGAGCGATGTACTACATCTCGACGACTCGTGTCGAGAACTCCTATAACGCGGCGTCGGAAGGGGTGTTTCTGGCTCAGGAGTCGTATATCTCGGCTATCCCCCCGCACGAGGAGATGCTGCACGGTGTCCCATTCGACCTGGTATCCGTGCCGGGGGTCTCCCATTCCGTGATCCACGTTCGGCAGGCTGATGTTTCCAGAGAAAATCTGAAAACCTGGAATCAGGTGGTGACGGAGATGATGGCGCGGGCGGCATCCTGATCGCCGTTCGTGGGCAGGTCGACGAGAGCTCGGCGCGCGCCAGCCGGTCGCCAGAATGCAGAGCATGGGATCTTGAGCCGTGGGAGCCTATCAATGTTTGACAACAAGAAATTGATGATTACGGGAGGCACCGGCTCGTTCGGCCGCGCGGTGCTCAACCGTTTTCTCGACACTGATGTTGAAGAGATTCGCATCTTCAGCCGCGATGAGAAAAAGCAGGACGACATGCGGAAGTATTATCGTAGCCCGAAGCTCAAGTTCTACATTGGAGACGTGCGCGACCGACGCAGTCTCACGGCGGCCTTTCGGTCGGTCGACTATTGCTTCCATGCTGCGGCGCTGAAGCAAGTTCCATCGTGCGAGTTCCACCCGATGGAGGCCGTACGAACGAATATTCTCGGGACTGAAAACGTGATCGAGGCTGCCGTCGCCGCGGGAGTCAACCGTCTCGTGTGCTTGAGCACGGACAAGGCCGTGTATCCGATCAACGCTATGGGCATCTCCAAGGCGATGATGGAGAAAGTGATGGTTGCTGCCTCGCGGAGCTTGGATCAGAGTGGTACGGTCATCTGCGGGACACGTTATGGCAACGTGATGGCATCCCGCGGCTCAGTGATTCCCCTGTTTGTCGAGCAGATCAGTACCGGCCGACCAATGACAGTCACCGACCCCGCGATGACGCGCTTCATGATGACGCTGGAAGACGCGGTCGAATTGGTGATGTATGCCTTCGAGCATGGCGCCAATGGAGACATCTTCGTGCAAAAGGCGCCGGCCGCGACTCTCCAGGTCTTAACGGAAGCGATCCGCGAGGTTTTCGAGCGACCGGACCATCCGGTGCGCGAGATCGGAACGCGTCACGGCGAGAAACTCTATGAATCGCTGCTCAGCCGAGAGGAGTTGGCAGGCGCTCACGATTTAGGCAAGTACTTCCGAGTTCCGCCCGACGGGCGCGATCTGAACTATGAGAAATTTGTAGAACAGGGAGAGGGAAGCATTACATCGTCTCCCGATTACAATTCGCATAACACACGTCATCTCGATGTGGAGGAAATGAAGGCAATGTTGCGCGACCTGCCGTTCATTCAACGCGCCGTGCGCGGCGAGAACGTTGAGGCCTTTTGAAGGACGCGATGAAAATTGTCGTGACAGGCGGAGGCGGCTTCATTGGCCGCAATCTTCGCGTAGGTCTGTACGAACTCGGCTATCAAAATGTGGTGAGCATCGAGCGGTCGACGGGTGTCGAAGACCTGCGCGCGGAGTTGGCAAGCGCAGACTTTGTCTTTCACCTTGCCGGTGTGAATCGCCCCGAAAACGTTTCCGACTTCGACGCGGGAAATCGTGTCTTCACCGCCATGCTTTGCGATGTGCTACGCTCGTCGGGGCGAAAAGCCGCGTTGGTCTACACGTCCTCCACGCAGGCACTGCTCGATAACCCGTACGGCATGAGTAAACGAGGCGGTGAGCTCGAAGTGGAGCGCTATGCATCGGACACGGGCGCTGCTGTCTATTTGCTGCGACTACCAAACGTCTTCGGTAAATGGTGCCGCCCCAACTATAACTCTGTAGTCGCTACGTTCTGCCATAACATCGCGCGTCGTATCCCCATTACCGTGAACGACCCGTCCGCGCAACTACGGCTTGTGTACATCGACGACGTAGTCGAGACAATGCTGCGTTTCGTTGGCCAGCCCGAGGCGCCAACCGGCGGGGTCGACGTGACGCCGGCATACGACACAACGGTCGGCGCAGTCGCGACGATGCTTCGTGAGTTCGCCGCAATCCGCGAGACAGGTATCGTGCCCCGGGTTGGTGTCGGCCTCACGCGGGTGCTATACGCTACGTATGTCAGCTACCTTCCCCTTGATGATTTCGCGTACACGCTGACGCGGCACCTCGACGAGCGCGGCGTGTTTGTCGAGATGCTCAAGACGTCGGACAGCGGTCAGTTTTCGTTTTTTACCGCGCGCCCGGGAATCACTCGCGGTGGACACTATCACCATACCAAGAGCGAAAAATTTCTCGTGCTGAAGGGGCGTGCACGTTTTGGCTTTCGGCACATCACGACGGGCGAAATGCACGAGGTGCTCGTGTCTGGTGATGAATCGCGCGTAGTGGAAACAGCACCAGGGTGGGCGCACGACATCACTAATGTCGGTGATGATGAGATGATCGTAATGCTCTGGGCGAACGAAGTGTTCGATCGGAATCGCCCGGACACCATTGCGGCTGCCGTCAATCCTTGAGCCCTTTCTCCAAGGCATCATACGGTATGAAGAAACTGAAGGTTGTCACCGTTCTCGGCACCCGGCCGGAAATCATCCGTCTCTCACGCGTGATGACAAAGCTCGACCGGTATTGCGACCATGTGATGGTGCATACAGGACAGAATCACGACTACGAGCTCAACGAGATCTTCTTCCAGGATCTCGGCTTACGCAAGCCAGATCGTTTTCTGAATGCTGCGGGAGCTACCAGTGCCGAGACGATCGGCAAAGTCATCATTGCTGTGGATTCGATGCTTGCCGAGGTGCGGCCAGATGCCATGCTGGTGCTCGGAGATACCAATAGTTGCATGGCGGTGATTTCGGCCAAGCGTCGCAAGGTTCCGGTGTTTCATATGGAGGCAGGCAACCGCTGCTTTGATCAGCGTGTGCCGGAAGAAATTAACCGGCGCATCGTCGATCATACGGCGGATATCAACCTTACGTACAGCAGTATTGCGCGCGAGTATCTCCTGCGAGAAGGGCTGCCTCCCGATATGGTCATCAAGACGGGTAGCCCGATGTTCGAGGTCCTTACGCACCATAGGTCGGAAATCGAACGCTCCGATGTGCTGCAACGTCTCGGGCTTGTCGAAGGGCAATTCTTCCTCGTGAGCGCGCATCGGGAGGAGAATGTCGATACGGATGTGCCGTTCGGAAAACTCGTCACGGTGGTGAATACCATCGCCAAGGAGTTTGGACTGCCGGTCATCGTTTCGACACACCCGCGTACACAGAAACGCGTCGACGCGACCGGCGCACGCTTCCAGGAGAATGTTCGGCTTCTCAAGCCGCTCGGATTTCGCGACTACGTCAAGCTACAACTCGCATCGAAAGCCACATTGTCAGACAGCGGAACGATCAGCGAGGAGTCATCGATCCTGAATGTTCCCGCGCTCAACTTGCGCGAGGCGCATGAGCGACCGGAGGGCGTGGAGGAGGCCGCCGTGATGATGGTTGGTCTCGACACTGAACGCGTGCTTCAAGCGCTCACCATCCTCGCTGACCAGCCGCGCGGTGAGGATCGCCTTCTGCGCCAGGTAGCCGACTATAGTGTCCCGAATGTATCAGACAAAGTCCTCCGAATCATTCTCAGCTACACGAGCTACGTGAATCGCGTAGTGTGGCGTATGAACGGCTGACGCGGCGTGCGTCTTCTCGTAGTCAGCCAGTATTTCTGGCCGGAAGACTTTCGCGTCAACGAGTTGGTGGCAGAGCTGAGCGCGCGTGGGCACCAGATTACAGTGCTCACTGGGAAGCCCAACTATCCGACAGGTAGGATCTTTGAGGAATTCGTCGCCGCGCCGCAGCGATTCGCGTCATACGCAGGCGCGCGAATCGTGCGCGTGCCAATGCTCGCGCGCGGGAACGGCAAGCTCCGTCTCCTCCTCAACTACTTGACCTTCGCCGTGAGCGCGACGGCAATCGGTGCTGTTCGGTTCGGAGGCGGTAGCTTTGACGCTATCTTCGTATTCGAGCCGTCGCCGGTCACCGTCGGCATTCCTGCAATTGCACTTCGTGCACTACACGGCTGGCCGATTGCGTTTTGGGTACTCGACCAATGGCCGGAATCATTGGCCGCGGTCGGCGTTGTGCGATCAAAATGGTTGCTGAACATCGTCGGCAGTTTCGTAAGATTTATCTACACACGATGTGATCTCATTCTTTCGCCATCTAAGCGGCTCGTGCCTCGCATCGCAGAGTATTGCCTCGCGGGACAGCGCATCGAGTACTTCCCCAACTGGGCCGAAACCGGCTATGCATCCGCCCCACTCGGCGACGCTCCCGAAGTCCTGGCGCGGCCTGAGTCATTCAACGTGATGTTCGCCGGAAATATTGGAGAGGCGCAGGATTTTCCGACGATTCTCGACGCGGCTGTACGGCTTCGGAAACACGCCCACATCCGGTGGCTGGTGGTGGGGGATGGGCGCATGGCAGGCTGGGTGCGTACCGAGATAAAGCGTCGAGGCCTCGAGGACAGTGTGGTAATGCTCGGCCGCTTTCCTGCGGACCGCATTCCGTCGTTTTTCCGTCACGCCGACGCGCTGCTCGTTTCGCTTAAACCGAATTTGGTCTTCAGCATGATGTCACCGGGGAAAATCCAGTCGTACCTCGCCTTCGGGCGGCCGGTCCTCGCTATGCTCGACGGCGAAGGAGCCGCAATTATCCACGAAGCGCAGGCGGGACTAGTGGGCGCCGCGGGTGATGCGAAGCAGCTGGCCGAAAACGTGCTTTCCCTTGCCGCGCTTTCTGCAGAGCAGCGAGCTGCGATGGGGAGAAACGGCGCCGCGTACGCTCAGCGCGAGTTCGCGCGGAATAGACTGGTAGATCGCCTCGAGACTTGGCTTTGCGACATCGTCAGTCCGAGACATGCCAATCGCGAACCATGATTCTTGTCACGGGTGCGACCGGCTTCGTGGGAAGGGAGGTGGTTGCGGCCGCAGTGCAACGCGGGTTTCAAGTTCGCGCTGCCGTACGACGCACGCCAGTGTCGCCTGTCGCGGGCGCCGAGTACTTCCTGGGCGCGGACCTCGCCGACGACAACGATTGGACCGCTGCGCTGGCCGGAGTCGATGCCGTCGTGCATACCGCTGCGCGCGTTCACGTCATGAATGACGAGTCGCACGAGCCAATCAGTGAATTCCGCAAAATCAATGTTGCCGCGTCAGTGAACCTTGCGCGACAGGCTGCGGCTGCGGGCGTTCGCCGTTTCATCTTCATCAGCTCCGTCAAGGTCAACGGCGAGCGCAACGTCGGCGACCGCCCATTCTGCGAGATTGACCCTGCCGCGCCGGTCGAGCCGTACGGTATCTCCAAGCGCGAGGCCGAAAATGGGCTGTACCGTGTGGCAAAAGAGACCGGATTAGAAATCGTAGTAATCCGACCGCCCTTGGTGTATGGGCCGGGTGCAAAGGCTAACTTTGCCGCATTGGTGCGCGCAGTCGCACGCGGCATCCCGCTTCCTTTGGCGGCGATTCGAAACAAGCGCAGCCTCATTGCGCTTGATAACCTCGTAGATTTCGTGCTTGTGTGTATCACTCACTCGGCAGCGGCGAATGAAACGTTTCTGGTGAGCGATGGCGAGGATTTGACAACCAGCGAGTTGATTCGTCGCATTGGCACCGCGTTGCGACGTCCCGCGCGACTAATTCCAATCCCTAAATGGGTACTCGTTCTTGGCGCGACAGTACTCTTCAAACGAGATTTGGTAAGACGGTTATTGGATTCTCTACGCATCGACTCAAGCAAGGCGCGAACGCTTCTCGGGTGGGCCCCGCCCCTCAGTGTTGACGAAGGCCTCGAAAAGGCGGTCCGGTTACTCCGGAGAGACGCAAACGCATAACATTTCGCGAATGTGAAACGGCTGATTGATTTTTGCCTAGCTGCGATCGCGATTTGTTTTCTGTCGGCTCCGATCGCATTGATAGCGCTTCTGGTCCGCGCCACGTCGCCTGGACCTGCTCTATTCTGGTCTGATCGCGTCGGCCGACGCAACGAGCTCTTTCGCATGCCGAAATTTCGGACCATGCACGTCGGCACACCGGCGGTCGCATCGCATCTGCTACGCGATCCAGAGGCGCGGTTGACTCCGATCGGAGGCATCCTGCGAAAGGCCAGCTTGGACGAGATCCCTCAAATTTGGAGCATCTTGTGTGGCGACATGAGCTTTGTCGGCCCCCGGCCCGCGCTTTTCAATCAGTACGACCTGATTGCACTGCGAACGGCTCAGGGCGTGGATGCTCTGTTGCCTGGCTTAACAGGATGGGCGCAGATCAACGGGCGCGATGAACTGCCGATTCCTGACAAGGTTCGGCTCGATGTAGAGTACCTTCGACGACAAAGCTTGTGGTTCGACGCACAGATCCTCTGGCGCACCGTGTTCAAAGTCACGGCCGGCGACGGCATTACCCATTGAAGGGAATCGTTCGTCGCGCTTCGCGCGGATCGATTGTTTCGCCGTTTGGCCGCGCAGTGCGCCTAGGAGGACATCATGCCGAGCACTCGCCGCGTCACTTCACCGCCGATGGCGAGAGATGCCGTCGCCGCGGGGCTGGGAGCGTTGATGATATGCACGGCACCGGGGCGCTCGACTACCTCGAAGTCTTGGACTAACTCGCCGTTCCTGCGCATTGCTTGTGCTCGAACGCCTGAAGGACCGGGTATGATATCACCAAGCCGCAACTCAGGCACCAAGCGCTGAAGCGATTTTAAGAAAAGACCGGGGCTGCGCGAGCGAGCGACCTCATAGGTCACGAGTCGCGGATACCGCGCGATGAATCGCCAAAGCCCAGAGAACGAGATCGCTTCGCCGAGGTCTCGCAGGTCGACATCGCCTTTTCGATATCCTTCGCGAGCGGCCGCCAACGTCGCGTTCGGACCAGCCTCGATTCCGCCGTGAACCATTCGGGTAAGGTGAACGCCCAGGAATGGAAACGCCGGGTTGGGAACCGGATAGATCAGGTTGCGTACGAGAAACGCACGGTCTGCACGCAATGTGTAGTACTCTCCCCGAAACGGCACGATCTGGAGATCAGTCTGCACACCAGCCAATCGCGCGATACGATCGGCATGTAGCCCCGCACAGTTGACAAGAACCGTCGCGGACAAAGTGTGCGTTCCGGCGAGAATAGTCCAAGATTCCGAATCTCGCACGCGTCCAATTGATCGGACCGAAGCTTCAACAAGTACTTCTCCGCCCCTCGAAACGATCAAGCGCTTGAGAGTCTGACATACTGCGGCGTAGTCGACGATTCCTTCCTCGGGAACCCGGACTGCGGCGATGCCGCGCGCGTGCGGCTCGATTTCGCGTAGCTCCGCCGAGTTCAGCTTCTTGAGGCCTGTCAGCCCGTTCTTCTGTCCACGCTCATGGAGCGTATTTAGACGATCCAGCTCGGACTCGTCTGTTGCAACGACGACCTTTCCGCACTGCTCGTGCGCGATCCCGTGCTCGCGGCAGAACGCGACCATCTCGCGCAGGCCGTCGATGGCGAAGCGCGCCTTCAAAGATCCGGGCGCGTAGTAGAGACCTGCGTGAAGCACGCCGCTGTTGTGCGTCGACTGATGTTGGCCGACGTCTCGCTCCTTCTCGAGAAGCACGACACGATCGAAGCGGCCGGTCTGTTGGAGCTTGAGTGCGCTGGCGAGGCCGACGAGGCCTCCGCCGATCACAGCGATAGATGGCATCGACAAAAGCTAGCTTGAGCTGTAGCTGGCCGACAAAACGCGCGCAAAAGGCGTCGTCGCGCAGTGAGGAGCACTTGCATGATTCGTTCGAGCGAGTGCCGACCCTACTTCGAAAGTGATGGGCGTGGCGGCGCCGAAATCTCCGAAGCGACCACCGGGCGCGAGCGAGGATCGGTGCGCGCATCCTCTCGCGCATACTCCGGCACAAGGACTCGCAGCGCATCACGGAGCTGCTGATCACCTGTAGCGTGACCAACGGCCCGACGGATTAGCCCGTCCACCTGGTCAATAAAACTCGGGTCATGCTTGTCGTCCAATACGCGAAGTACCTTCGGGTGATTCGTCGGCCGGATATCCTCGCCGCCGAAGAATACCTCCTCGTACAGCTTCTCCCCCGGCCGCACGCCCGTATAGGCGATTTCCACGTCGCCCCCTTCCTCGAGCCCTGACAGTCGAATCAGGTCGCGCGCGAGGTCGACAATCTTGATCGGCTCGCCCATGTCGAGCACGAACAGCTCCGAGCCCTGACCGAGCGCCCCGGCCTGCAGCACAAGCTGCACGGCCTCAGGTATCGTCATGAAATAGCGCCGCATTTCAGGGTGTGTGACGAGCACCGGTCCGCCCTCCTGAATCTGCCGCATGAACGTCGGGATCACCGATCCGCGCGATCCCAGCACGTTCCCAAACCGCACCGATACGAAGTTTCGCTTCTCTGTAACCGCCGCGTGCAGGACGACACGTTCCGCGACGCGTTTTGTCGCACCCATGATGGACGTCGGCCGTACGGCCTTGTCGGTCGAAATGTTGACGAGGTGCATCGTTTCCGCATCGAGCGCCGCGTCAACGACATTCCGCGTCCCTAGAATGTTGTTGGCAATCGCTTCCGCGACGTTGCCTTCCATGAGTGGTACATGCTTATGCGCCGCCGCATGGAAGATCGCGTATGGGCGAAACTCGCCAACAATGGCGTGAATGCGCGCGGCGTCCCGAATATCTGCGATGATTGGAATGATATTGAGCGCCGGAAAGCTGCGTCGGAGCTCGCCGTCGATCTCGAAGATCTGATTTTCGCTGTGATCGATTACCACGAGCCGTTCTGGAGCAATCGCGGCAATCTGTCTGCACAACTCGCTGCCAATCGAGCCACCGGCCCCCGTGATCAGTACTGTCCGACCGGTGGCTAATGTCTTGACGGCTTCCATGTCCGTAACGATCGCGTCACGACGCAGCAAATCTTGAATTTCCACCCGTCGAAGCGCGCTCACTTTGACGCGGCCGGAGATCAAGTCAGGTAGACCCGGCACGGTGCGCGCGGTGATCCCGGCATCCGTTGCCGCCTGGAGCAGTTTTCGGATCACCGAGCCGCGAGCATCCGGAATTGCAATGATCAACTCGTCGACACCCAACCGGCTGATGAGGGCGGGAAGGTCGCCGAGCGTGCCAAGAACCGGCACGTTTCCCAGCAGATGCTGTTGCTTGAATGGATCGTCGTCGACAAACGCGACGACGGTGACGTTGAGCTTCGGATTGAGCCTTGTCTCGCGAAGGATCAACTGTCCGGCAGCGCCGGCGCCCACGACGATTGCACGACGGGCGTTCGGCGACCGTCGGCCCCGAACGGCTCGAAACCTCACGAGCAGCCGCGGGCCCGCAAATATGCCAAGCGCGAACAGCGCATCCAAGGCAAGCGCCGAATACGGTAGGCGTGTTGCTGCCAGCCTCGTGACCTCGAGTCCAACTGTGCCGAGCAAAAAGCTAGCAATCCCAGCGATCGCGCTCGCGTACAGGATGCGCTCCAATTCAGCTCCACTCGCGTGCCGCCAAATGCACCGGTACAACCCGCTCTTGTAAGCGATGGCGACCCGCAGAACCAACACTAGCGCGGCATAAATCCACACTGCGCGCCAAACGGCGGGGGGCCACGCGAACGTCTCAAACCGCAGGGCGACCGCCAGGAACGGCGATCCTGCCAGCAACAGAAGATCGAGAATCAGAAAGTGTCTATTTCGCATGGTCCATCAACTGACTCTGTCGTTGAAGAAGTTGCAAGCCGTCGGGAAGACTTTTGGGGCCGTAGGCCGAAGCAAGCTAGAATCCTGGGGACCGGACACGACAGCGAATTGCGAGCCAACCGCGGCCTTCTGAAATGCGACCGACACAGCAGCGGACAGTCTGACTCCGCCGCTACTTCTCCTGCGCTCTGACCGGCCCGCCGTCGGGCCCCGGCTGTTACACGTCTGGTAAACGAAAGCCGCACGCCCTTGCGCCCCGGTCTTTGCTTTTGTCAACAGCCGGAGAAGCGTCCCATCCCCTTCCGCCGCTCATTCCGCGCCGCCCTCTGCATCTGCTTGAAGATCGCCCCCCGTAAGTACGGCTCGTCGTCCCCCTCGAGCCGCGTCGGATCCAGCCTCCAAACCGCGATGGCTCCCTCCTGCTCCAGATCCACCGCGAACGCGGGATCGTCCGCCGTCAACCTCCGTGCATTCGCCCGAATGAACCCCCGTAACCGGCTAAGCGCCTCTCCAACCGCATCGTCCGTGTCGATGTCGACTAATTCCTTGGCGATCATGCCGCCCTCCGTCGCGTTGAGACAATACGTTGCTCGAGCCCGGACCATCGGATAGTCCGATCCCCGCGACCCGGCGACAGGATGCGCCGGACGCGCGCCAAGCGATCGCCGCCGATACACCCGGTCGACGTGATGTTCGCCTCTATGGTATGGCACTCGTACCGCGGCGGTTCGCCGGCTCCCACGTTGAAGCGCTCCGCGGCCAGTACGATCCCGGCGTGGACGAACCGACGCTTCGACGGCGATCGCAACAGAAAGACTTCTCCCGAGACCGGCCCTTCAGCCGACAAGACGTTGCGAATGCACGCGAAGTCCGCTAGCTCGTCGCACGTGGCCGTCGACGGTAGTGGCCAGCTCGATTTCCCCGTGCGGTGATCGAAATGCGACCAGAATCCGGCGTGGTGTACGAACGCTAGGTCCCAGTGTCTCGCGTCAGGTTGCCGCGCTTGTGATAGAAATTGTTCCGCCAGGCGCCGGGTACTCTGTCCCGCTCGCGCACCGTCGAGCAACGCTCCGGCCGACGCGATGAGCAACACAGGTGAAAGGGGGATCATTCGCTACCTCCGTGAGTTTGGTGTGGACGCCCGACCCTTGCTCCGACGGCATACTCCGCCAGCTCCTCCCGCAATTGAATCCGCGTCCGCCGCACGCGTGATTCGACGGTCCGCGGCGAGACGTCGAGCGCCGCGGCAGCCGAGGAGTAGCTCCTCTCCTCCTCCTGAACCATCAGATACGCGGCTCGCCCTTTCGGCGACGTCCGCGCCAGCGCGCGGTGAAGCGCCTCGGTGAGCTCCGAATAGTCGGACTGCGCTTCGGGGCACATCCAAAGTCGCCTCCGCCGTCGAGACTCGTTCTCGTACGCGACCTCGCGCCGCGCTCGGCGGCGATCGCTGCGCAAGCGGTCGACGAGGGCATTCCGTGCGGCGGTGACCACGAATCGATCGAGCTCGCTCGGGCCGGCGAGAAAGCTGGCATCCAGTCGTCGTCGCTCCCACACGCTCAACGCGACCTCGTTCGCGAGGTCGTGCGCGGTGTCGTAATCGACGCGCTTGATGGCCCACTGCAGCACGCGCGAATGCGCCGCTGTCAGAAAGCTTGAAGGGACGTCGACGGCGACGTCCACGGAAGGTTCGACGCATGTGGCCATGGCGCCTTGGTCCTCTGGAGGGTGGGAGCTCGAGGGACGTAAGCGTTCACTTCGGCTAGCACTTGCTCTGGCGGGGTTTCCTGTTCTTATAACGCCGCTCGGCGGAGTTTTCCCTTCACTTGTTTGAGTTCGATCGGCGTAGAGCGTTCTCGTTCTTTTGCCTCTTGCGCAATTCTGGCGAAAGGGAACTTGCTAATGATCGCGTGACTTGAACTTCTTGCTCTGAGCTCCGGTCTTCGCCGCGTGCCGTGCGGCCGATGCAGCCGAGCACCGAATCCCCGCGCACCGTTGGTGAGCAGGGGATTCGCGTGAGTTGAACGGCCGAGCGAGTCTATCGAACGTGCATCATGTCAGCGTCATGCGTTCGGCGTCTTGCTCGAACGGCCCACGTCCGGAGCGTAACGTCCATCGTGAGCGCGGCGTGAGCACTGGACGAGGGCATCGTGAGCGCGGATCTCGCCCGAACCAGGCGCACCACGGCCGCGACGAGCTGACACCTCACCTCGATGTCCGGCGACCCAGCTCGCGTCGCTGACGACATCGTTCGAACAATCGATCACTTATGGCCGACGTGAGGACGCGCACGTCGGCCATTTTTTCGCGCGTCCATCTCACACTTCGGAGGTAGCATGCAAATCGCTCAAGGCAACACGCTCCAGTCGCTTCGAGCTGTCCAGGCGTTCCTCGACGCCCACGCCGACCTGTTGGCGTCCGTGGCCAACTCTGGCGCTCGAAAGAAGCTGGACGCGCAGGTAGAGGGGCTGAGCACCCACGTGGCGACCCAGAGCGGCAGCGGGCTCGCGTCGAAGGGAGCCACACAGAAGCAGCGCGCGTTGCGGCTCACGCTCCTCCAGGATCACATGGCCCCGATCGCGCGCATCGCGGCGGCGGATCTCCCGCACACGCCGGAGCTATTGCCGCTCAAGATGCCGCGCGGCACGCCCAGCACGGAGACTCTCTTCGCTGCGGCGACGGGAATGGCGGACACGGCGGAGCGCTACTCGGCGGTGTTCATCGCCGCCGGGCTGTCGCAGGACTTCATCGCGCAGCTGCACGCGGCGGCCGCGGCGCTCCTCGTTCCATTGGATGCCCGAGCCCAGAGTCGCGGGTCCAGTCAGGGCGCGACACAAGGTCTCAAGGCGGAGCTCCGCAGCGCGCGGAAGACGGTCCGGGTGCTCGACGCGCTCGTTCGCCGAGTGCTCAAGGCCGATCCGGCGCTGCTCGCGAGCTGGAACGCGGTGAAGCGTCCGCCAGCCAAGACGGGCAAGGCGGCCGCTCCCGTGACGCCGCCATCACCGGCGCCGGCTGCGTCACACCCCACGCTCGTTACCGCCTAACCGCCGAGCATTCCCACATCCACGGAGGTCACATGCGGAAACACGGTCCCAATGTGTGGGTCGTTCGTCGCGGGGGCGGCTTCTCGATCCTCGAGGAGAAGACCGGCGTCTACATCGTTCCGCCGATCGCCCAGCGCACGGCAATCAGCGTGGCGCGGGCGATCGCCCGCGCCAACGGCAGCGAGTTGATCGTGCAAGGACGGCGCGGTCAGATTCGGTTTCGCGACAGCCACGGCTCGGACCCTTACCCGCCGAAGGGCTAAATGCGCAGCGCTCTTCTTCCCATCGCGGCGTGGCTCGGCGTGCTGCAATCGCTGGCGCCGCCGACGTCCGCGCCTGATCAGGCCATGCGCTTGGTGGGGATCGCGAGCATGCTCGGAAGCCTCACGGTCCTGGTCTATCGCCTCGGCACGTGGCGCCAGCAGATGGAGAACACACGCCACAACGTCGGCGAGCAGGTGAATGTGTTTCGCACGGAGATGACGGCGTGTTTCGACCGCATCGAGCGACGGCTCGACCGGTTGGAAGACTGTTGTCAAAGCTCATGTCATTCTGAGGGAGCGCAACGAGCATGTCATCCTGAGGGAGCACAGCGAGTCTGTCATCCTGAGGGAGCGCAGCGACCGAAGGATCGCCTTCTATGAAGACGATCCTTCGCTTCGCTCAGGATGACAAGCAACCGGCTCAGGATGACACGAAACCGGCTCAGGATGACAAGCAACCGGCTCAGGATGACACAAGGTGGCTCCGCGCGATTGCCTTAGCCGCTCTCACACCTCTCCTCGAGAAGAACGTCATCAAGACGCTCGCAGTGGACGTCCCACTCGTCTTCTCGATGGGCCGTGTGATCGTGCTGGCCTTCGCGCTCTGCATGCTTCGCCAGATCTGGCGCGCCGGAATTGCCGGCTGGCCCGAAGCGACTCTCTCCATCGCCATCGTCCTGGCATTGCCCGTCCTTGGCGCATTGGAGCGGGTCACACCGGACCGCGTCGTGGACCTCGCGTCGGCGCTCGTCGGCCGCTTCGGAGTTGGAAGCACTCGTTCGCGGGAGCCATCGAAGTTCGACGACCACCGTGCCGACACGTGACGCCGAGCCTCGACGTGCGTGTCGACGACCGGCGCCACTCACGCGTGCTCCAATCGCCGCTCGCCGCGCCGCGCGGCGGGATCATGCTGCACTACGACGATTCGTCGCGCGATGACTGGGCGGTCGAATGGTTTCACGATCCGCGTTGTACGAACGGCTACACCTGGCTCGTCCTCGATGACGGCCGAGTAGTAGAGCTCGCGGATCCAGCCATGCGTACGCCGCACGCCGGCGCTTGCAAGACGCCGAAGGCGAACTCCGTCTACTACGGCATCGCCGCGGCGACCAAC
The DNA here is from genome assembly GCA_028287235.1 of Gemmatimonadota bacterium. Taxonomy (GTDB): domain Bacteria; phylum Gemmatimonadota; class Gemmatimonadetes; order Gemmatimonadales; family Gemmatimonadaceae; genus JAQBQB01. The sequence goes on from JAQBQB010000026.1 coordinate 249,737, forward strand.
GGGCTCGTGCCCGTGACCGCACCACAGTTGGCATCGATTGTCGCCCTCTGCCTGGACCTCGTCCGCCACCATCACTGGGCGATCGAATCGCTCGATGACCGCCTCGTCGGTCACGATGAGCAGGCGGTATGGACGCCGCAGTACACGACGCGACGCGAGCTGTGGGGCAGAACCGGACGTAAGGTCGATCCCACCGGCCTTCGTCCCGATGGACGACCGATCATCGATCTCGCTGAAATGAAACGTAGAATCGCCTCACTCACCTAGCACGTCATCCCGAGCGAGAAGATCCCTCGCTTTCGCTCGGGATGACAGGAGGTTTTCATGCATCGTACGATCCATATCGCGGTGATCGCGGCGCTGAGCGCTGCCGTCGCGGCCACGATTTCGATCCAGCAACATCAACTGCATTCGGAACGCGCTCGGAGCGTGGCATACGCTCTCGCCGCGGTGAACGCCGCGGCCGAGCGCGACAGCACGCGCAACATCGCCACGATGAATCGCAAGGTCGCCGCGCTGCTCGGCGACTCTCTGCGGCTCGTCGAGAAGCACGTGCTCCAGGTGACGCAACGCGGAGATGCGCTCGACGAAGCGCTTGGCCGGGAGCGGCGCGCTGCGTACACGATGAACGCAGCCGTCGATTCGCTCAGACGGACGACGACCGCACCAGTGACGGTGAACGCCGACTCCGATGTTCGGCGTGCGAGCTTCGATCTTCGGCAGGCACCGTACACCGTGGCCGCGCAGGTCGAGATCCCTCAACCGCCCGACAGCGCGCGTCTCTCGGTTCAGGTGTCGCTCGACACCATCAAGATCGGCGCGCGGCTCACATGCTCCACGCCGGATGACCACGGCATTCGCGCCGCGACGATCGTTGCTTCGACGCCGGCGTGGGCTGCAGTGAGCTTCGGAAGCGTGCAGCAATCGCCCGACGTCTGCATGCCGCCGGGAGCGCGCCGCGAACAGCGGCACCGCCTCGCGTTCAAGCCGCTGTCGATTGGACTCGGCCGCGCCGCGCTTTGGGGTGGGTCGTCCGGATGGGCGCTGTTCGTCGGCGGAGTGGTCATCTGGACGTGAGAATGACTCAACACTCGTAGGGCGTACGAAAGCGCGGCGTCTCAGGCGAGGCGCCGCGCTTGGCGTACGAAGGCTACCGGGTAGCCGAACCACGTGTCATCCTGAGGGAGCGAACCACGGTGTCATCCTGAGGGAGTGAACACGGTGTCGTCCTGAGGGAGTGAACACGGTGTCATCCTGAGGGAGCGAACACGGTGTCATCCTGAGGGAGCTAACACGGTGTCATCCTGAGGGAGCGAAGCGACCGAAGGATCGGCCCGCCTGGAGAGCGATCCTTCGCTTCGCTCAGGATGACAGACGAGCTCAGGATGCCCCGAGCCGCCGCGCCTCCGCCACCACATGCTCCACCGTCATCCCCAACTCCTTCATCACGACACTGCCCGGCGCCGACAACCCAAACCGGTCGATGCCAATCGTCACGCCATCGAGCCCCACGTACTTCGCCCACGTCGACGACACGGTTGCCTCGATCGACACCCTCTTCCGGCACGACGTCGGCAGCACGCTCTCCCGATACTCCGCGCTCTGCTTGTCGAACCGGTAAAATGAAGGAATGCTCACGACCCGCGTTCCGGGCCCGAGTTGCTCCGCCGCTCCAAGCGCCAACTGCAGCTCGCTGCCCGCCGACAACAGAATCAACGACAGTGCTGCACTCTCCTTCCGAGCCACATAGCCACCCGTCAACACGCCCCGCCGCCGCGTCTCGACCGGAATCGAATCGAGCAGCGGCACGTTCTGCCGCGTCAGCGCCAATAACGTGGGGCCGTCGGTCCGCTCCAGCGCCGCGACGTACGCGCCCGCCGTCTCTTCCGGATCCGCCGGACGGATCACGTCGAGATTCGGAATGACTCGCAGACCGGGGATCGTCTCCACCGGCTCGTGCGTCGGGCCGTCTTCGCCCACGCCCACGCTGTCGTGGGTAAAGATGTAAATCACCGGCAGGTGACTGAGCGCGGCGAGGCGAATGGGCGGGCGGCAGTAGTCGGCGAACACGAGGAACGTCGCGCCGCTTGGACGGAAGATGCCGTGTGCCGCGATGCCGTTCATGATCGAGCACATGCCGTGCTCGCGAATGCCGAAGCGGATGTTGCGGCCCGTGCGGTGTCCGGGCTTGAAGTCGTCGTCGCCCTTCTTCAGATCGCCGATGTAGTTGAGCGTCGAGCCATAGAGGTCGGCGCTTCCGCCGATGAGCAGCGGAGTGATCGCGGCGAGCGGCTGCAACACGTCCTGTCCCGCCTTGCGTGTCGCGATCTTGGTGTCGGCGGGGAAGGGGGGGATGGCCGCGAACAGCTTGTCGGTGTCTTCCGTGCGCGTGCCGGTGTCCTGCTGCACGGTGTGCGCGTGCGCGCGCGACACGGCGAGCTGCTCGGCGAGCTTGGGATTCGCCCCTTTCCACGCGCTGAACGTCTTGGCCCACGCTTCGTAGCCGGCGTTCAGCTCCGCGGCGTGCTTCGCGAAGTACTCGCGCACCTCGGGCGACACGTAGAAGTGCTCGGCCGGCAGGCCCAGACCGGCGCGCGCCGCGTCGGCGAACTTCGCGCCGCCTTCGCCGTGCGCCTTCTGTGTTCCCTCCACTTCCGGAATGCCCTTTCCGATGAGCGTTTTCGCAATGATGAGCTGTGGTCTCCCGCTGCCGGCGGCCTTCGCGCGGGTGAACGCCGTGAGGAACATGTCCATGTCATGTCCGTCCACGGTCTGCACGTCCCAACCGATCGCGTCGAAGCGCTTCTCCGTGTCCTCGCTCTGCGTCTCCTTCGCCATGGCGTCGAGCGTCACGGCGTTCGAGTCGAAGATGAGAATGAGGTTGTCGAGCTTCTGGTGGCCGGCGAACTCCACGGACTCCATCGCCACGCCTTCCTGCATGCAGCCGTCGCCCGCGAGGCAGACGATGTGATGGTCGAAGATGGTGTGCGCGTCGGTGTTGAAGCGCGCTTCGGCCATCTTCGCGGCCACCGCCATTCCCACGGAGTTACCCACGCCCTGGCCGAGCGGACCGGTGGTCGTCTCCACGCCGCTTGGCGCGTGCGTGAGCTCCGGGTGTCCCGGGGTCTTCGAGTTGAGTTGCCGGAAGTGCTCGATCTCCTCGATCGTCATGTCGGGATAGCCCGCCAGATGCAGCCACGCGTAGAGGAACATCGAGCCGTGGCCGGCCGACAGCACGAACCGATCCCGGTTCAGCCACTCCGGATGCGTCGGCGAGTAGCGGAGGGCCTCGCCGAACAGCACCGCACCAATTTCCGCGCAGCCGAGTGGAAGGCCCAGGTGGCCGCTCTGCGCGGCGTGAACGGCGTCGATCGCTAGCCCGCGCGCAATCGTCGCGGCCTTGGAGAGGATGTCGGCGTGGAGAGTTGGCATTCCTTAAGATTCATCTCGCCGGCCATATTCTCCAAGGCCTCGGGCGCTCTCATCCTCTTTCTCCCGCCAACGCTTGCCACCGTCAATTGCGGATTCCGGAAGCCGAACATCCCTTCGGACTCTCGGCGCGCATTTCGCCCTCGGCGCATTCGCCGGGTTCTTGATGCAACAGCTTGGTTTCCTCGACGTTTTGGGCCTGTCGACTTCGCAGGGGATGGTCGTGCTGTGCGCGATCATCGCCGTGGGGATCGGCTTTCTGGGCGCGGGTGCGTGGCTGGTGGGGGTCGATCTGGTTCTCTTCGCGGTCTATTTGGTCATCGCCCTGACGCCCGCGATGTCAGGGCCCGCCGCGCGATGGGTGCGCGACGATCCGGCCTCGTCCGCACCGGCGGACGCAGTGATCGTTCTCTCCGGGGGCCTCACGCCCGACTCCTCCTTGGGGACGTCCGGCACCGAACGCCTGCTCTCCGGCCTCGAGCTCGTTCGCGCCGGAGTCGCCCCGCGGATCGTGACCACGCGGGTCACGCAGCGGCTCGGTGGGCGGCAGATTTCGAGCGACCCCGGCCAGCGCCGCTTGATCGGCCTTGCCGGCATGGACTCGGCGTGGAGCATGGTGGACAGCGTGCACTCGACGCGCGATGAGGCCATGCAGGTGGCGCGGCTGCTCCGGCCGGCGGCCGGCCGCTCCATCGTCGTGGTCACGTCGGCGATGCACACCCGCCGCGCGTGCGCGGTCTTCGAGGGGGTCGGCTTTCATGTGCGCTGCGTCGCGGCCAGAGGCCTCCAGAACACGACACGGCGTCCCATCAGCCCCGACGACCGCCTCGAAGCGTTCCGCGAATACCTCTACGAACACCTGGGCATGCTGAAATACCGCTGGAAGGGTTGGATCAAACCCGGGCCGGCGACGCTGTAGGCTGCGGTGGCCGGCAAGCTCGTCGCACTGCCTGGCCGCCTCGAGCCCCTCTCCAAGCCAGCGTTACAGCCCTCCTCGCCCCGTCGTCTGCCTAGGATGATCCCCACCCGGCTCGACACCCTCGTCGTTGGCGGCGGCTTTTACGGCGCCCGCCTCGCGCTGCTCCAGCGCGCGAGCGGCGGCCGGGTGCTCCTCGTCGAACGGGAATCGGCGCTTCTCGGACGGGCGTCGCTCCGAAACCAGGCGCGGGTCCACAACGGCTACCACTACCCGCGCAGCATCCTCACGTCGCTCCGCTCGCGGCTCAACTACTCGCGCTTCCTCGACGAGTACACCGAGTGCGTGGACCGGTCGTTTCCGCACTTTTATGCGGTGGCGCGCGGCATGTCGAAGATCACCGCGGGCCAGTTCACGGAGTTCTGCCGCCGGATCGGGGCGCCGCTCACCCCCGCACCGGCGGCGGTGACTAAGCTCTTCGATTCATCGCGCATCGACTCCGTGTTCGAGGTGCAGGAATGCGCCTTCGACGCGGCCGCGCTCCGCGCGCGGATGACGCGCGATCTCGAAGTCGCGGGGGTCGAGGTGATGCTCGACACCGAGGCGGAACGGATCACCGGTTCGGGAGTGCACGGCGCGACCGTTCAGCTCCGGCAGCGCGGCGAATCGCTCGACGTCGAAGCGGAGTTGGTGCTCAACTGCACGTATTCGCGGCTCAATCACCTGCTCGTGCGTTCCGGAGCGGCGGCGATTCCGGCCAAGCATGAGCTGACCGAGCTGGCCCTGGTCGAGCCGCCGCCGGAGCTCGGAGGCGCCGCGGTCACGGTGATGGACGGTCCCTTCTTTTCGCTCATGCCCTATCCGTCGCGCGAGCTCTTCACGTTGAGCCACGTACGCTACACGCCGCAGTGCAGCTGGCAGGACGGTCCGGATTCACCGATCGCCGACGGCGACCGCCTGTTGCGGCACCCCGCTCCGGAGTCGCGGTTCGTTCACATGGTGCGCGACGCACAACGCTACCTTCCGGCGATGCGCGCGACCAAGTACGTCGAATCGCTTTGGGAAGTGAAGACGCTCATGCCGCGCAGCGAGCAGGACGACAGCCGTCCAATTCTGTTGCGCCGGAGCGCCGAGCATCCGGCGTGCTTGAGCGTGATGGGGGCGAAGATCGACAGTGTGTACGACGTGGAGGAGGCCCTCGGTGTCATCTTGGGCGATGCGAAGGATGTCGCGCGAGGCGAGCGATCCTTCGTCGCTCCGCTCCTCAGGATGACACCGGCTCCGCTCCTCAGGATGACACCGCCGGCGCCACTCCTCAGGATGACAACGCCGCCTCCTACGACGACACCCGCGTCATGAAAACCGAATCGCTCATCTCCGTCGTCGCGCCTCTCGAGGGCGACAGCGCGGCCGCCGTCGGAGCCTTCGTCGACGAGACTGTCGCGGTGCTGCGCGAGCTCGTCACGCATTACGAGATCATTCTCGTCGACGACGGCGCGTCGGAAGAGACGGTCGCGCAGGTGCGCGCGATGCTCGCGCGCTACGACTTCGTGCGCTTTCTCCGGTTATCGCGACACTTCGGCGAGGAAACGGCGATCTCGGCGGGGCTCGATGTCGCGATCGGCGATTACGTCATCGTGATGCTGCCGAATATGGACCCGCCGGCGCTCATTCCCGAGTTCTTCGAGCGCGCGCAGTCGGACGCGGACATCGTCTACGGCGTGCGGCTTCATCGCAAGACCGAGCCATTCTGGTACCGGCTCGGCGCGCGCGTCTTCTACTGGTACATCAACTCGGTAGTGCAGGCGGGCATCCCGGAAGATTCGACGCAGTTCCGCTGCATGAGCCGACAGGTCGTGAACGCGATCACACAGATCCGTGGCCCCGATCAATATCTGCGGCTGCTCACGTCGTACATCGGATTCCGCAAGCGCGCGTTTCCGTACTCGCCGATCAACCGCACCGGTGCGCCCACGGTGCGCCCCAAGCGCGAAGCGGTGAACCTCGCGCGCGCGCTGGTGATGGACCACACCACGCACCCGCTGCGCACAGTGATCTGGACGGGCGCGGCGCTCGCGCTGCTCAACTTCATCTTCGTCGCGCTGCACACGCGCACCGACGGCAACGGCGCGCAGCTGCACTCGGCGCTCATGTTCTTCGTGTCGGCAATGATGATCGCGATGGTCGGTGAGTACGTCGGCGGCCTGTCGCGCCGGCTGCGCGATCGTCCGTCGTATTACGTGCGCGAGGAGCAGACGAGCTCCGTGCTCCTTCGGGAGGAGCGCAAGAACGTCGTGGAGAGCAGTCATCCCGAGCCGATCGTTCGGCCGTAGATGGCGGCAACCGATCTCGTTGCCGCACGACCGGGTATCCCCGCCCACGAACGGCACGTCCTCGCTCCGAAGCGCCAGCGCTACTGCGTGGCGGTGTTCGTCATCAATGAAGGCGAGCGCATTCGGCAACAGCTGCGCGACATGGCGCCGCTCGCCGACCAGATCGACATCGTCGTCGCCGATGGCGGGAGCACCGACGGATCGCTCGCGCTCGATGCGCTGGCCGAGCTGCACGTACGTGCGCTGCTCGTGAAGCGCGACGCGGGGAAGCTCAGCGCGCAGATGCGCATGGCGATCGCCTTCGCGCTCGAGGAGGGCTACGACGGGCTCGTCGTCATCGACGGCAACGGCAAGGACGACGTCGCGGCGATTCCAACCTTCGTCGCGCTGCTCGGCGCCGGCGCCGACCACGTGCAGGGCTCGCGATACATTCCCGGCGGACGCGGCGTGAACACGCCGTTGAGCCGGACGCTCGGCGTTCGCTTGCTGCACGCGCCGCTGATCAGCCTCGCCGCCGGTGCGCGCTACACCGACACGACGAACGGTTTCCGCGCGTATAGCCGCAAGCTCCTCACCGACCCGCGCGTCCAGCCGCTGCGGGATATCTTCGTCGGGTACGAGCTGCACTATTATCTCGCCATCCGCGCGGCGCGCCTGGGCTTTCGGCTCGTCGAGACGCCGGTGACGCGCCGGTACCCCGCAACCGGAAAGACGCCGACCAAGATCAGTCCCGTGAAAGGAAATCTCCTCGTTCTCCGCACCCTCGCCGCCGCCGCGCTCGGGAAGTTCAATCCATGAGCGACGATCGGTGCGCGGCCTTGATCGGCTATACGGGCTTCGTGGGCGGCAACCTGCTGCGCCAGCGCTCCTTCGACGCGACGTTCAACTCCACGAACATCGAGGAGATCGCCGGTCGGAGCTTCGATCTCGTCGTCTGCTCGGGAGCGCCGGCGGAAAAGTGGAAGGCTAACGCCGAACCGGAGCGCGATCTCGACAACATCGAGCGGTTGACGCGCGCGCTGGAGCAGGTCAACACGCGCAAGCTCGTGCTCATCTCCACGGTGGACGTCTTCATCAACCCGGTCGAGGTCGACGAGGAATCTCCCACGCCGATGACCGGCCTGCATGCGTACGGGCGCAATCGTCGCCTGCTCGAGCAGATCGCCGCGGCGCGCTTCGACTCGACGATCCTTCGGCTCGCCGGTCTGTACGGGCGCGGGCTCAAGAAGAACGCGATCCACGATCTGTTGAACGACCACGAGGTCCACAAGATCGACTCGCGCGGGGTCTTCCAGTTCTATAACGTCGACCGCCTTTGGGCCGACATCGAGACGGCGATGAACAACGAGCTGCCGCTCGTGCATCTGCCCACGGAGCCCGTGAGCGTTGCCGACGTGGCTCGTGCCGCGTTCGGCATCGAGTTCACGAACGAGATCGTCCAGACGCCGGCGCGCTACGACGTGCACACACGGTACGCGCCGCTCTTTGGCGGCGCGGAGAAGTACATCGAGAACAAGACGCACGAGCTGGCGAGCATCGCCGAGTTCGTGGCGGCGGAGCGGGCTGTGTCATCGTGAGTGTAGGCGGTGTCAGCCGGTGTCAGCCTGAGCGTAGCCAGTGCCATTCTGGGCGTAGCCAGTGTCATCCTGAGCTTCGGCGATGTCATCCTGAGCGTAGCGAAGGATCGCCTTCCACCGCGAAGAGATCCTTCGTCGCTACGCTCCTCAGGATGACATAATCCCACGCTCCTCAGGACGACATGGTCCCACGCTCCTCAGGATGACATAGTCCCACACTCCTCAGGATGACACCTTCCCACCGCCGAAAATGCTGTCACCCAAATCCGTCCACATCGGATTCTCGCGCTCGATGAGCGCGATCTTCTTGCTTCGTAGCAGCCCCTTGATCTGCTTCTCTCGTGCTATGACCGCGGTGATATCCGAACCCGTTTCGAAGTAGACCAATCGGTCGACATTGTATCGCTTGGTGAACCCCGGAACGAGATGGTTCCGATGTTCATACATTCGGCGGACGAGGTCGTTGGTAACGCCGGTATACAGGACGCGTGATTTGCTGGCCAGGATGTACACGCAATATGTGCGCATTCACTAAAGTCATCCGCGCTCGCGAATTCGGCCAACCCAAAGGTTGCTTGGCGTATCATAGAGATCCTTCGCTTCGCTCAGGATGACAAGCTTCGCTCAGGATGACAGGCATCGCTCAGGATGACAACTCCCACAGCATGACAAACCTCGCCGTCTCCAACATCGCCTGGGACTCAGCCGAAGACGACGCGGTCGCGGACGTGCTTCGGCGCGCGGGCGCAACAGGCGTCGAGATCGCGCCCACGAAATGGCGCGAGCGGCCGCTCGAGGCGACGGCGGCCGAAGTCGCGGCATACCGAAGTGCGTGGGAGGATCGCGGCCTGCGCATCGTGTCGCTGCAATCGCTCCTCTTCGGCTTGCCGGAGCTGCAGCTCTTCGGGGATACGAGCACACGCATGGCGATGCTGGACGTCATGCGCGAAATGATCGACCTCGCCGCGGGCCTCGGCGCACACGCGCTCGTCTTCGGCTCGCCGAAGAACCGCCTGCGCGGCGCGTTGCCCTTGGAGCAAGCCAACGCGATCGCCGTCGACTTCTTTCGCGAGCTCGGTACCCACGCGCACGCGCAACGAACGGTGTTGTGCATCGAGGCCAATCCCGCCGGCTACGGCTGCGACTTCATCACCACCACCGAAGAGGCGGCGGAGCTCTGTCGCATCGCCGACCATCCGGGCGTTCGGGTCAACGGCGATCTGGGCGGCGTGACGATGTCGAACGAGGATCCAGTCGCCGCGCTTCAGTCCGCTGGCTCGTGCCTCGCGCACTTTCATGCGAGCGAACCGCACCTCGATCCATTCGGCGCGTCGTCCGACCACACACGTGCCGCTGAGGGATTGGCGTTGGCGCACTACGACGGATGGGTGTCGATCGAAATGCGCGCGGCGGGAGGCGGCGAGAACGTCGCGGCCGTCGAACGTGCCGTAAGGCTTGCCCGGCGCGCGTACGGCGGCGTGGCGCCCGAAGGCTGAGCGGCGGAGGATCTCTTCACGTGAAAAGAGATCCTTCGCTTCGCTCAGGATGACATGTGTCGCCTAGGATGACATGTGTCGCTCAGGCTGACATGCGTCTAGACGACCACGTCGATCTATACCATCACCGCCGCGACGCGGTTCGAGCCATCAACCGCGTGTCGCGCGTTCCAACGTAGAGCATTCTCGAAAACGTCGTGCGGGTGTCGCGCAGCACGTTGATCGTCGCGTTGCGCTTGAGCTCATCCGACACCTCGTCGGGAGTCGCGTCGGGATGGGTCTCGAGGAAAAGCGCCGCGGCGCCGCTCACGTACCCGGCCGACATCGACGTTCCATTCCACAGCTGCGAGATTGGCGCCTGGTTGCGGTCGAGGCTCGGGAGCAACACCGAGTCGCCCGGTGCGTAGATGTCGATGCATGGCCCGAACGCCGTGCCCGGCGAGCGTCGATCGACGAGCTGTGTGGTTCCGCTGGTCGTCCGCTCGCTCGACACGCCCGACGCGCCGACGACGATCGTACCCTGCGCATTTCCCGGCGACACGCGGCAGGCGTCGATCTCCAGATTCCCCGCCGACACGATCACCGGAATACCGGCGGCGCGCAGATCCGCGACCGCGCTGTCCAGCGCCGGGATGCGCGCCGACGTGTCGGCGATGAACGACCAGTTCGCGACCGCCGGTCCGGGGTGCGCCTGGTGATCGGCGATCACCCACCGCGCGCCGTCGACGATCGCCTTGATCGTACCGCGAAGCTTTTCGCACTGCACCATCTTCACGTCGACGATTTCCGCGTCCGGCGCGACGCCGAGCGTGGTTCCGGCAACGGCCCCCGCCACGGCGGTACCGTGCGGGTTGCAAATCTTCAAATCGTCGGGGAATCCACTGAAGCCGAACCGAACCCGGCCGGCCAGCTCGGGATGCGACGCCGAAATGCCGCCGTCGAACACGTAGACCGTGACGCCTTTGCCCGTTGCCGGATGGCGATACGTGCGATCGAGTGGAAGATCCCGCTGGTCGATTCGATCGAGCGCCAGCGAAACGGTTTGCGTTGAGTAGATGGTCGACCGGGCACTGCTGGATGCGAGGCTATAGAGGCTGCTCGATTCCGCGAGCGACGGAGTCCTGCTCGCCAGGCCCGGCTGCGACACGTGAGCACAACCGAGCAGTGCTACCACGGCGCTGGTGGCAGCGAAGCCGAGGGAGAAGCTCAGGTGTGTCGAGACGCGAGAACGCATGAGACAGCCGGATTGATTGATTTCGAGGCGTCGAACAGCCTCTTGACCGGTGATAAGGAAATTGGCGTGCCACACGCGCCACATCGCCGGGAAATCCGATGACTGAGCGCACTGGTACGCTCGATGCTTTAGAAGTTCTTGCTAGGGAGTTGGCGGGCGGGGTGGGGCGGGGGCTCGTAGAGCGTGAGGAACGTGAGAACGTGAGAGCGAGGAACGAGAACGGCGGAGCGCACTCGAGCGCTCCGCCGTTTGTTCGTTGGCCGTGTCATGTCGTTACTTGGTAACGACGCAATCAGGCCGTATCGCTGCCGCCGTTCGCTCCGCCACCGCCATAGTTGCTCTGATGTTCGGTGTCGTGCTGCGCGGGCGCTTTGCCCTTTGTGGCTTCTTGCCCCGCGCCAGTGTGACCGGACCGTCGGTTCGATGTGTCTGTCTCCTTAGGACGCTCCGCGGCATCGCCGGCGGGTCGGTCGCCCTTGTTCGCTCGGTCTGTCATCAGCTCTCCTGTCGGGAATCCTTCGTCAAAAGGCAACACGAGTGCCACATATGGCTTCGCGCTTCGTCGCGCTCTCCGTCATCACCCTTGTCGCGGTGGGGTGCACGCATGCCACGCCACAGTCGTCCGTGACTCCAGCGCACGACCTCACGCGCGACCAGGAGATCCGCCAGGCGCTCAACCGGTTGACCTTCGGTCCGCGGCCGGGCGACGACACGCGCGTCGCGAGCGTCGGCGTCGAGAAATGGATCGACATGCAGCTCGATCCGCCGTCGATTCCCGACACGCTCGCCGAGCGGGTGCTCGCCACCATGGAGACGCAGCGAAAGCAGCCGTTCGAGCTCATCGCCGACCATCCGGATCCGCAGGAGCTGCAGACGCGCTTCAACCAGATCAGCGCCGCGAAGGGCGAGAAGCTCGTCGCGTTCACTGCCGCCGACAGCGTGCTCCTGCGCCGCGCGCAGCAGACGACGCAGCAGCTCACCAGTCAGATCCAATCGGCGACGCTCGTCCGCGCCGTCGCCAGCGAGCGCCAACTGCAGGAAGTGATGACCGAGTTCTGGGAGAATCACTTCAGCGTCTATCTCCCCAAGAGCCCGAACCGCTATTCGATGGTCGCGTATGATCGCGACGTGATTCGCCCGCTCGCGCTCGGGAAATTCCGCACGCTGCTCGGCGCGGTGGCCAAGAGTCCGCAGATGCTCTGGTATCTGGACAACTACCAGAGTGGCGTGGACAGTTTGCACCCCAACGTCGACGAGCAGCGCATCGAAGCGCGGCGCCAGACCATGGCCGACGACCCGCTCGTCCAGATGCTCGCCACGCTCCCGCGCCGCCGCCCGCGCGGCGTGAACGAGAACTACGCGCGCGAGCTGATGGAACTGCACACGCTCGGCGTCGACGGCGGGTACACGCAGAAGGATGTGCAGGAGGTGGCGCGCGCGTTGACGGGTTGGACGATCGAAGCTCCGCAGCTCGGAGGGGGATTCGTCTTCCGGCCGGAGCTGCACGATGCCGGCGAGAAGGTCGTCCTGGGCCACGCTCTGGCCGCCGGCCGAGGTGTCGCCGACGGCGAAGAGGTGCTCGACATCGTGGCGCGCGCGCCGGCCACCGCGCACTTCATCGCGCTCAAGCTCGCGCGCCACTTCGTGAGCGACGATCCGCCGAGCGCTCTGGTCGATCGCTGCGCGGGTCTTTTCTCGAAGACTGACGGCGACATTCGGCAGACGCTCCGCTGCGTCGTGACGTCGCCGGAGTTCTTCAGCCGCGCCGCCTACCGCGCGAAGGTGAAATCGCCCTTCGAGCTCGTGGCGAGTAGCATGCGCGCCTTCGGAGCGCCGCCCGATACTTCGCCGCGCGCCGCGCAGATGGTCGCGCAGCTCGGCCAGCCGATCTACGGTCACCTTACGCCCGAAGGCTGGCCCGATCGCGGCGACGCGTGGATGAACAGCGGCGCCATCCTCAACCGAATCAACTTTGGGCTCAGACTCGCCGCCGGCCAGATTCCCAGCGTTCGTCTCGCGACGTGGACGCCGGGCGCTCGCCTTCGCCAGCTTCCCGTCGCGGGCCAGGTCGATGGCGTCGTTCACGAGCTCCTCGGCGGCGAGGTGTCGCCGGAGACGCGAAGCATCCTATTGAGCGGGGAGAACCCGGTGCTGTCGGGCACGCCGCCCATGAAGAATGCGCCACCGCAGCTGACGGGGCTGGCGAGTATCGTCGGGCTCGCGCTGGGGTCGCCGGAGTTTCAGCGGCGGTAGGGCGGTGGCGTCTCGAGGGAAGGCGATCCTTCGCTCCGCTCAGGATGACATGGCGCGCTCAGGATGACATTGGCGCGCTCAGGATGACATTGGTGTGCTCAGGATGACATGGCGCGCACGATGACATCGGAATAGGTGTGCAAGTCAGCCACGCTCGAACGTCTCCACTATGCACCCAGTCTGGAGACGCCATGCGTTCCCTTCTTCGCTCGCTCCTCATCCTCGCTACCATCACCGGACCGCTGCCGGCACAGGGATGGATCATCCCGCGCCCCTGCGGCTTCGGAGTCATGCAGATCGACCGGCGCGCGCCACGGCCCGCGTTCGACTGTCGCCCGAACATCGCGCGCACGAGGAGCGACGTGCGCGTTGAGCTTGCGGCGGGCGTGCTGCGGTACGAGGTCGAAGAGCGGTTCGTGAATCACGGCTCAACGGTCGGCGAGGCGGACTACATCTTTCCGCTCCCCAACCACTCGGCGTTTCAGGACCTGAAGCTCTCGATCAACGGCGAACTGGTGTCGGGCGAGACGATGAACGCGGGCGACGCACGCCGCATCTACGAGCAGATCGTTCGCTCCCAACTGGATCCGGCGCTCGTCGAGTGGATGGGCCACGGCTTGCTGCGCGCGCGAATTTTTCCGCTCAATCCGGGGGAAGAAAAGCAAATCGTCGTTCGCTTTCAGACTGTCGCGCCGCGCGAGGGCGACGCGCTGCGCGTCGACTATTTCCGCGCGGCGTCGAACGGGCCGTCGAATGTGCGCGACGGCGGCTCGTCGTCGTTCGTGCTCAGCTACAAGCCGGCAGCGGAGCTGGGGACGCCGTATTCACCCACGCACGCCCTCGACCTCTCCGAGCGCGACGGCCGCCGCGTCGCCACCGTCCGCGGCGACGCACGCGACGTTACGCTGCTGGTTCCAGTCCGCCGTCCGTCGGCCGCCGCGATCACCATGCTCCCGTATGCGCCTGGGAACGAAGACGGCTTCGCGCTCGTCACGATCACCGCGCCTCCAGCCGCGCGAAACGAGACCACGCCTCGCGACATCACGCTCGTTCTCGACGTATCCGGCTCCATGCAGGGCCGAAAGATGGAGCAGGCCCGCGCGGCGGGCCGGCAACTCCTCGGCACGCTGCGTCCCACCGATCGCTTTCGGCTGATCGACTTCTCCAGCGACGTGCGCACCTTCAAGGACGACTTCGCGCCGGCAACGCCCGAGAACGTACGGGAGGCGTCGCGCTACCTCGACGCGCTCGAGGCGCAGGGCGGAACGAACATCGAAGCCGCGCTACGCGAAGCCGTACGCCCTGCGGTGAGCGCGGGACGTCTGCCGCTCGTGCTCTTCGTGACCGACGGCGAACCGACAGTCGGCGACCAGCGCCCCGATCATCTCACCGCCATCGCCGGCGACGCGAGCGATCGCACCGGACCGCGGCGACGGATCTTCACCTTCGGGCTGGGGTCCGATGTCAACGTGACGCTTCTCGAGCAGCTCGCGATCGAAGGACGCGGCACCTCGCAATTCGTTCGGCCGGACGAATCGGTCGAGCGCATGGTCGGCGTCGTCGCCAACCGGCTCGTCGATCCGGTGCTCACCGACGTGCGCGTGCGCGTCGAAGGCGACGTGCGGCTGTCGAAGGCGCTGCCAGCGCAGCCGGCCGACATCTTCGCCGACCGCGATCTCGTGGTGCTCGCCCGCTACTCCGGCCACGGCTCGGCGCGCGTGATCGTCGACGGCACGCGTGGCGGCGCCTCGGTACAGTGGACGTCCACCGTCGAGTTTCCCGAGCGCGCGCGAGAGAATCCGTTCGTCGCGCGACTGTGGGCGTCGCAGCGGGTCGGTTTCCTGAGCGCCGAACGAGGAAAGGCCGGCGCCTCGAGTGAGCTCGATGAGGAAATTCGAATGCTGGGCGAACGCTACGGAATTCCCACCGAGCTCACGTCGTATCTCGTCACGGAACCCCGCTTCGCGGTGAACCGCGGGGTTGCCGGCGGCATCGCCAGAATGTCGATGACCGCCGCCGACTCGCGCCAAGCACGCTTCGAGCAGGCGAAGACGGCCTCGGCGCAGCGCCTCGCAAGCTCCGTCTCGATGCTCGATTCGATGTCGGCGTCGTTGACGGCCGCCGCCGCTCCCGCAGGTGCGGTGTCGACGCGCCGTGTCGATGGACGTACCTTCGAGCTGCGCAACGGCACGTGGATCGACACGCGATATCATGCCGGGATGCAGACGATCACGATCGAGCCGTACTCGAAGGCATACTTCGACGTGCTGGCTCAGCTTCCCGAGCTGCGCGCTGTGTTCGCGCTGGGAGCCAAGGTCACCGTGGTCGGCCGTGACCGGGCGATCGCGATCGCCGACGACGGTCTCGCGGAATTCTCCGCCGGCGCGTTGAGCGGATTGTCGAAGGCCTGGTGAGAGAGCAATCGTGAACGACGTCGACCGCTTGTTTCGCGAATATCAACAGCCGCTCGTCCGCTACCTCACGCGGCGGCTGGGGGATCGCGACTGGGCGGAAGAAGTTGCGCAGGAGACTTTCCTCCGGGCCGTGAAGCAGGAGACGATCGTGAGCGAGCGCTCGTGGTTGTTCGCCGTCGCCACCAACCTAGTGCGCGACGAGGCGCGAAAGGACGTGCGTCGGCGCCGCCGGCTCGAGTTGTTGCGCGAGCAAGCGCGCGTCGACGATGTCGTCGATCCCGAGCCGCTCGACGCCGAGCGAGCGGAGGAGACCGCGATGGCACGCCGCGCGCTCGACTGTTTGACCGAGCGCGATCGCGAAGCGCTGTTGATGCGCGAGGAAGGACTGGACTACACGGAGATCGCCGCGGCGCTCGAGCTCTCGCTCGGCTCCGTCGGAACGACACTCGCCCGCGCTCGGCGGCGACTGGTCGAGGCGTATGAATCGCTTCAGCGGGATGGAAGCGGAGCTCGAGGATCACATGCAGCATCTTGACGAAGGAACGATTCACGCCTGGCTCGACCAAGCCTTGCCTCCCGACGAGGCCGCACGCGCGGAGGCGCACGTGCGTGTGTGCGCGGAGTGTGCAGCCATGGTGGCCGAGGCGCGCGGCATGATTGCCGGTGCGTCGCGCATCGTGTCGGCGCTCGACGCCGTGCCGGCCGGTGTGATTCCGCGCGCGAAACCCGCGGCGTCGCAACCGGGTTCGCTGTGGCGGGCGATGCGCGTGACACCGGCGCGCGCCGCGCTCGCGGCGTCGCTGCTGTTCGCGGTGGCCACGATGTTGACGGTGCGGCACGATACACCCGACAAGATCGTTCCGGCGGTCGTGTCGCGCGTGCGAGTGGCGCCCGCGCCCGCGCCGGCGACGAAGCCACCGCTCCCACACAGTCCGCGTGTGGCTCAGAACAAGCCGGCCGCGGCACCGCCTACGGATTCGAGTCCGCCCGAGGCGGTCCCTGTGACCCGCGACGCTGCGCATTCTACGTTGGGCGGCGTGGCGCGCCAGGCAGCCGTGCCGCGCGCGATGCAGCTGCAATCGCTGGTCGGTGCCAGCGCGCCCGGCGAACGGCGCGACCTTGCCGGCTGCTATCAGATTGCGCGAGACTCGGTAGAATGGCTGAGATCGATTCCCGAGCGATTTGCGCTTGCCCTGACGCCGGGCCGCGCGGACCCGGAGCAGCACGTCGTTCGTGCGATTGCCGCAGACGGCCGGATGGACAGCGTGCTGACGCAGAGCAGCTGGCGTGAGGTGGGACCCACGCTCGCGCTGGTCACCTTCTCGCTGCCCGAAGGCCGGCGAGTGTTGACCGTGCAGTTGGCGGCTGGCGGAACGTTCTCGGCGCAGTCCGCGCTCGCGAGCGGCGGGTTCGTGCCCGTGAGGATCATGCAGGCGACCTGCGCTCCCTGAACGTCGGCACGGTATGTGACTCTCGCGAGCTCATGCAACGAACGAGCACGGGCACGCGACGGCTGCCCTCATCGCGTGCCGCGCTTCTCCGCATCGGCATTCTGGTCCTCTTGCTGGCTGTCGTCTCGTTCACCGGGTACAAGTTCGGCTGGTTCGACTACCGCCACACGCTGGAGCACGTCGCGCGGCTGCGCAAAGCACACAGTGTCGCGGGTTTCACGATCGGCTTCGTGCTGGTGTACGGCATCGGTACGTCGCTCGGTATCCCCGGCCTTCCGTTCACCGTGGCTGCCGGCGCGCTCTTCGGAACGTTGCTCGGAAGCGTTCTGAGTTGGATGGGCGGAATGTTGAGCGCCGCGATCGGCTACTGGATCGCGCGCACCGTTGGCCACGACGTCATCGTCCGCTGGCTCAAGCGCTACAAGCGCGCCGACGCGGCCGTGGCCAACGCGCGCGACTTCGCCGGCATGCTGCGGCTGCGACTGATCCCCGTGCTTCCGCTCGGCACCGTGAACTTCGTCGGCGGATTGGCGCGCGCGCCCTTCGTGTCGTACATCGCGGCGACGGCCATCGGCATCATTCCGTCGATGGTGATCTACTGCTACTTCGCCGACAGTCTGCTCGAAGGGGTCGGCAACGGACGGGCCGACGCGATGCGCAGCCTGATCGTCGCGAGCGTGCTGTTGATTCTGTTGTCGCTCGCACCGAAGTTGTTCAACCGCCGCGACAAGCTACTTCAAGTCGATCCGTCCGAGCCGGCTCACCCCACTCTCCGCGATCCAAAGTCGACGCCGCGTTGAATCGACCGTGACGTTGCGAATGACCGAGCCGCGCGTGGGAATGGCGACGACCTCCATGCGCTCCGTCTTCGGATCGAAGCGCACCATGTTCCCCTGCCGCGCCTCGTTGAACCAGATCGCGCCGTCGGGCGCGATCCCGATGCCGTACGGATTCGAGTTGTCGTTCGGCGTCTTCCATTCGCGTGTCACCTTCGATTTCGGATCGTACATGCCAAGGAAGCCGCGCGAATAGTCGGAGTACCAGATGCGGCCGTCGGACGTGATCGCGAGCCGGCGCGGACGAGTCGCCGCGTTGGGAAGATCGATCTCCGTCAGCTTCGCCGTCGCGGGATCGACGTGACCGAGCTTGTTCGTCCCGAAGAACGCGATCCACAGCGAGCCGTCTGGCGCGCGCTGCAACCCGTACGGAAGTGCGCGCGCGGTGGGCACGTCGTACAGCTTGACCGCGCCGGTCGCCGGATTTAGCGTGCCGTACTTGTTCGCCTGCTGGGCAGTGAACCAGAGCATTCCGTCGAGCCAGAGCGGCGTGTGCGGATCGCGGGCGCCGGTCGGATACTCGGTGAACTTTCCGGTCTTGGGATCGAGGCGCGCGATGAGTCCCTTCGCGTTCCCCGTGTACCAGACGTCACCGCTCGGGGCCACGATGATGCCATGCGGCCCGGAGCCCGGTGTCGGCGTGGGATACTCCTTGACCGCGCCGGTCTCCGGATCGAGCCGGCCGATGTAGCTGCCCGGTTGATCGGCGAACCACACTCCGCCGTCGGGCGCCACGGCCGGATCGTGCGCGAACGCACCGGAGTGCGGGAGGTGGTATTCTTGAATGCTGAACGCAGCGGTGAGAGATTGTGCGCTCACGATGAACGCGAGGCGAGCGCGACGTACGGAGCCGGTCTGGATCTGCATGGAAGCCTCCTGGGGCGCGATCCGGCTCAACCATACCAGGCCCGGAGTTTGCCTGCAACTTCACGCCTTCGGGCGCTGCATTCCTGGATTCCCATCAGCCTCATGAACCATCGTGGCTACCAGAAAGAATGATCGCCGAGCCGGCACGCGTCGCCTCGAGTTCGTCGTCATCGAGTGCGTGACGCCGGAGCTCGACGGCGGACGCTATCCGGTGAAACGAATCGTCGGCGACACGGTCTCGGTGGGCGCCGACATCATCAAGGAGGGGCACGACGAGCTCACGGCGCGTGTCCTCTACAAGGGGCCGGGCGACGACGACTGGTCCGCGTCCGCCATGCAGTACGATTTCGACGACGACCGCTGGTATGGTGCGTTCACCGTGGACCGCATCGGCCAGTGGACGTTCACGATCGAGGCGCGCACCGATCGATTCAGCACGTGGCGCTCGGAGTTGAAAAAGAAGGTCGCGGCGGGTCAGGACGTGAGCTCGGAGTTGATCGAAGGCGCGCAGCTCGCTCGCGCCGCTTCGCGTGGCACGCGCTCCAGCGCGACGCGCGCGTCGCTGCTGCACACCGCGAAGCTTCTCGAGGACCGGCGCGACACCGCGATCGAGAAGCGCATCCAGCGCGCGCTCGACGACGATTTTCTCACGCTCATGCAGGAGTACACGCGTCCGGCAGATCTCACGCGCTTTCGGCGCGACGTGAGCATCGTCGTGGATCGCGAGCGCGCGCGGTTCGCCTCCTGGTACGAGTTGTTTCCGCGGTCGCTCGGCACGTTCGCCGACGCGGCGAAGCGCCTCCCGGCGGTCGCCGAGCTCGGGTTCGACGTGGTGTATCTGCCGCCCATCCATCCGATTGGCCGCACTTTTCGAAAGGGGAAGAACAATTCGCTCACGCCGGGGCCCGACGACGTTGGCAGCCCGTGGGCCATCGGGAACGAGCAAGGCGGACACACGGCGGTCGATCCCGCGCTCGGCGCCCTCGACGATTTCGACAAGTTCGTCGCGGCGGCGCGCGCACTGCGCATGGACGTGGCGCTCGACTACGCGCTCCAGTGCTCGCCCGATCATCCGTGGGTGAAGGAGCATCCGGAATGGTTTCACGTGCGGCCCGACGGCACGATCAAGTACGCCGAGAATCCGCCGAAGAAGTACCAGGACATTTACCCGCTGAACTTCTGGTGCGACGACCGGCAGGCGCTCTGGGACGCATGCCGCGACGTGCTGTTCTTCTGGATCGGCCACGGCGTGAAGACGTTTCGCGTCGACAATCCGCACACGAAGCCGTTCGCGTTCTGGGAGTGGGTGATCCAGGAAGTCCACGCCCGGCATCCGGACGTGATCTTCTTCGCCGAGGCGTTCACCCGCCCCAAGCGCATGAAGAGCCTGGCCAAGCTGGGCTTCACGATGTCGTACACGTACTTCACCTGGAAGAACGAAGCGTGGGACCTGACGGCGTATCTCGAGGAACTCACGCAGAGTCCGGCGGTGGAGTACTATCGCGGCAACCTGTTCGCGAATACACCAGACATCTTGAATGAGTATTTAGTGAGCGGAGGCCGCCCCGCGTTCCGCGTGCGGCTCCTGCTGGCCGGCACGCTGCTGCCGCTGTACGGCATCTACAGCGGCTTCGAGCTGATTGAGAACGTGCCGGTACGCCTGGGGAGCGAAGAATACCTCGACTCGGAGAAGTACCAGCTTCGGCCGCGCGATTTCAACGCGGCGGGCAACATCAACGACGACATCAAGCGCCTCAACGCGATTCGCCGCGGAGAGCCGGCGCTCCAGGCGTACGCGAATCTCACGTTCCACGCGAGCGAGAACCCGGCCGTCCTCTTCTATCGGAAGGCGTCGCACGAGCCGGTCGTCCAGTGGACGAGCAACAAAGGGCACCCCGTTCCGGCCGGCGTTCTCGAAGCGCTCGGTGTGAAGACGAAGGGCGGGCACGACGTTCTCGTTGCCGTGAACCTCGATCCGCATTCGCCGCAGGAAACGATGGTCCACGTCCCGATCGCCGACATGGGCATCGCCGCGGACGAAGCCTACGTCGTGCACGATCTGCTGACCGACGCGCGGTACACCTGGCGAGGGGAACGGAACTACATCCGGCTCGATCCCAACGTGCGGCCGGGACACGTGTTTCGGGTGGAGCGAGAAGTCGTGGCGCCGTGAGTGCAGCGTAGTTGTTGTCATCCTGAGCGCAGCGAAGGATCTGCTCGTCGCGCGGATTCCGTGCCCCAATCGGGACGCCTGTTACAGCAGGGCACGAAGAACCATGACGACTGACGGAGCCTTCCCCCGCAACCGAAAAACGGCAGCCTGCAAGCTGCCGTTTTCCGTTGATCGTCGTTGCGTGTTCGGTTCTCCGTGGGGCCCAACGAGCCGAGATCCTTCGCTGCGCTCAGGATGACACCGAAACGCGCTCAGGACGACAGCGAGAGGCGCTCAGGATGACAGCGAGAGGCGCCCGGGCTGACCGCTAAAACCCCCGCTTCAACCACATCAACGCCGTCCCGGCCGTCGCCAGCCCCATCGACACCAGCGCCGCGTTCCGATGCCGATCGGCCCCGCGAGTCGTGTTGTGCGCATCGCCCGCCAACAACCCGGTGATCGCGAACCCCGCATCAGACGCCAGCATCAGCGCGCTGTGCGACCAGACCAGCGCGCGGTCGTCGGTGCTCTGCCGCGACTCGTACAGGTTCCACACCCCAGTCACGGTATTCACGGCGAACAACGCACCGAGTGCCCCCGCCACGCCGGCGTGCGTCGGTTTGACCCACGATCCAGGTGTTTCCGTGCGGGATATGAGCTTGTTCCCGAGCCAATATTCGCCGGCGAACAACGGGAGCTCGACGTAGCTCCCCCACCGGTGGATCTGAAGCCGCCGGTAGTACCAGTCGCTGTACGACACGGCGCGCGGCCGGCGGCGCACGGTGTCCGCCGCCGGCGCGCTGCCGAGGTCGGGCATCAGTCGTGCGTCCACCGACGGTTCATGGCGGTACCACGGAAGATCCGTAGTCGAGTCCGCCGACGGCGTAGCTTGTAACATGAGAGTGATGAGCAGCGAGCCCAGAATCATGCGAGTGCCTTGATCCGTGTGGAGTGGGTACGAGTCAGCCGTAGCTCCTTCGACACCCCTATGCGTGTGAACCCTCACTTCACCGACCCGCACAAATCGAACCTCGTGGACAACGACGCCCTCTGGTACAAAGACGCGATCATCTATCAGCTCCACATCAAGAGCTATCGCGACTCGAACGCCGACGGGTTCGGCGACTTCCGCGGCCTGATCGAAAAGCTAGCCTACATCGAGCAGCTTGGCGCGAACACGATCTGGCTGCTGCCGTTCTATCCGTCGCCGCTCAAGGACGACGGCTACGACATCGCCTCGTACGAGGAGATCAATCCGACCTACGGTACGATCGAGGACTTCCGCGCCTTTCTCGCCGCGGCGCACGAGCGAAACATCCGCGTCGTCACCGAGCTCGTGATCAACCACACCTCCGACCAGCATCCGTGGTTTCAGCGCGCCCGGCGCGCGCCCAAGGACTCGCCGGAGCGCAACTGGTACGTGTGGAGCGACGACCCGAACAAGTACGCGGGCACACGCATCATCTTCACCGACACCGAGAAGTCGAACTGGTCGTGGGATCCGGAGGCGCAGCAGTTCTACTGGCATCGCTTTTTCAGCCACCAGCCCGACCTCAACTTCGACAACCCCGACGTCCTCGCGGCGCTCATGAACGTCATGCGCTTCTGGCTTCGCATGGGGGTCGACGGGCTGCGCCTCGACGCCATTCCCTATCTCGTCGAGCGCGAGGGCACGAACTGCGAGAACCTCCCGGAGACGCACGAGGTGCTCAAGAAGCTCCGCGCCGTGATCGACGCCGAGTTTCCCGGGCGAATTTTTCTCGCCGAGGCGAACCAGTGGCCCAGCGACGTGCGGCCGTACTTCGGCGACTCCGACGAGTGCCACATGGCGTTCCACTTTCCCGTCATGCCGCGCATGTACATGGCGGTGCGGAAGGAGGACTCCACGCCGATCGTCGACATCATGCGGCAGACGCCGGCCATTCCGCCCGACGCGCAATGGGCGATCTTCCTCCGCAACCACGACGAGCTCACGCTCGAGATGGTGACCGACGAAGAGCGCGACTACATGTATCGCGAGTACGCCAAGGATCCGCGCATGCGCATCAACGTCGGCATCCGCCGCCGGCTCGCTCCGCTCATGGAGAGCGGCCGGCGGCAGATCGAGTTGATGAACGCCCTGCTCATGTCGATGCCCGGCACGCCCATCATCTACTACGGCGACGAGATCGGGATGGGTGACAACATCTACCTGGGCGACCGCAACGGCGTGCGCACGCCCATGCAGTGGAGCCCCGATCGCAACGCCGGCTTCTCGGAGGCCGACACCCAGGCGCTCTACTCGCCGCTCATCGTCGACCCGCCGTACGGCTACCACACGGTGAACGTCGTCGCGCAGGAGCGCGTGCCCACGTCGCTGCTCCGCTGGATGCGGCGCCTCATCACGGTGCGCCAGCAGTACAAGGCGTTCGGCCGCGGCACCTGGGAAGCTCTCGACGCCGCCAACCGGCGCGTGCTCGTCTTCATTCGGCGCTATCGCGACGAGACGATTCTCTGCGTCAACAACCTCTCGCGCTTCGCGCAGTACGTGGAGCTCGACCTTCGCGAGTTCAAGGGACTCATTCCTCTCGAGCTCTGGAGCAAGAACTGCTTTCCGCCGGTCGGCGAGCTTCCATATCTGCTCACGCTCGGACCGCACAACTTCCTCTGGTTCCGGCTGCTGCCGGGCGATCAGGCGAAAGAGATCCAACGCTCCGTCTGATGGCGAACGAGAACGTCACAGTCGCCGCCGCCGTCGCCGCGCTCTCGAGCGACGACCTCCTTCGCTTCCTGGGGAAGCAGCGCTGGTTCGCCGCCAAAGGCGCCGCGGTCTCGGGCGCGCGCGTACGCGACATGGTCGTGTTGCCATGGGGCGACGGAGCGTTCGGCATTGCGCGCATCGCCGTGCGCATCGCCGATGCGGAAGAGGTCTACCAGCTCCCGGTGGCGGCGCGCAAAGCGCGCCCCGATGGAACGCCCGACGTCGCGATCATCGACACGGGCGACGTCACGCTCCTCGATGCGGTGCACGATCCGGACTTTCGCGCCGGCCTGGCGTCGGCGGTCGCATCGGGCGTCACGGTCGCCGGCCCGAGCGGTGTCACCTGGGTCACCGGCCCGATCGGCGCCAAGCGCGTGACGCTCGGTGACAATCCTGTGACGAAGGTCGGAGCGGCCGAGCAGAGCAACACGTCCATCGTCATTGGCGACCGCGCGATCATGAAGCTCTTTCGTGTCCTCAAGCCGGGCGTTCACCCCGACGTCGAGGTCGCACACTTTCTCACCACGCGAACGGACTTCAGAAATACTCCGGCGCTCATCGCTTCCGTCGCCTTCGCCAGCGACGACGAGCGCATGACCGCCGGAATGGTGCAGGAGTATCTCGCCGGCTCGACCGACGCATGGAGCTACGCGCTCGAGCGGGGCAAGGAGTATTTCTCCGCGCCGCCGAATCGGGATGCGCCCAACACCTTCGCCGACGACGCCAAGCGCCTCGGCGCAATCACGCGCACCATGCACGAAGCACTGGCGAGCGACGACGACGATCCGGCCTTCGCGCCCGAGCCGGTGAGCCACGAGGACATCGATCGCTGGGCGCATCGTGCCCAACAGTCGATCCGCGACTCCCTGGCGCTGCTCGAGCGCCAGGTGTCATCGCCGGATTTTCCAAAAGAGCGAGTGGCCGAAGCGCAGGCGCTGGTCCGCCGCGGCGACCACTACATCGGATGGGTCGACGAGATCGACGACCAGCTCGGCGACGATCTCGGGTCGAGCATCCGCGTGCACGGCGACTATCACCTGGGCCAGGTCCTGCACACGGCACAGGGCGACTTCATGATCATCGACTTCGAGGGCGAGCCGTCGAAGTCGTTGGCCGAACGCCGGGAGAAGACGTCGCCGCTGCGCGACGTGGCGGGCATGCTGCGCAGCTTCGCCTACGCCGCGGCGACGCTCGCGATGTCGGTCGACAAGAAGATCGACGCGGCCACGCGCGAGCTTCGCAGCGCCCGCTGGGAGCGTGACGTCCGCACCGCGTTCCTCGCCGGCTACCTCGGCGACCCGGCCGAACGGGACGATCACCCCGACGTGCTCCCTGAAGAAGAGGTGCACGTCCGCCAGCTCATCACGCTCTTCGAGACGGAGAAGGCGTTCTACGAGCTCGCCTACGAGTTGAACAATCGCCCCGCCTGGGCGTGGATCCCAATGCGGGGCATTTCGAAGCTATCCGTTCGTTAGCGTGGAGTTGTCTGTTCTATGAGCTCGCGAACGTGTTGCAGTCCGTCGTATTCCCAGACGCATACCCGCGCTTGAACCACGTCGCTCGCTGCTGCGCCGAGCCGTGGGTGAACTTGTCGGTGTTCACGTGGCCCGTCGTCGCGGCCTGAATGCGGTCGTCGCCAACCGCGGCCGCCGCGTTCATCCCCTGCTCGATGTCGCCCGGATCGAGCGCCTGCTGCGTGTGGTTGGCCCACACGCCGGAGTAGCAGTCGGCCTGTAGCTCGAGCGCCACCGACAGGGCGTTCGCCGCACCCGGATTCTGCTCCTGCGCTTGGCGCACCTTGGCATCCGTGCCGAGCAGATGTTGCACGTGGTGTCCAAGCTCGTGGGTGATGACGTACGCCTGCGCGAACTCTCCCGGCGCGCCGAAGCGGTCGCGAAGCTCGTCGTAGAACGAAAGATCGATATAAATCTTCTCATCGACCGGACAGTAGAACGGACCCATCGCCGCCTGGCCGGCGCCGCAGCCCGTGGGCGTGGCGTCGCGGAAGAGCACCAGTTTCGCGTTGTGCCATGGTGCACCCGTCTGCTGCGGCAGCAGCTTCGCCCACGTGGCCTCGGCCGTGTCGATCACAAAGGTCACGAATTGAACTTCGCGAGCCTCGGCGGGTGATTGCGTCACCGGCGCGACCTCGCCGCTGGCCGTCTGTCGTTGTTGCGCGGGGTCGCCGCCCGATCCCGATACGAAGTCGCGCCCGAAGATCAGGCTCAAGACCACCAGGATCACCGTACCGCCGATGCCCATCGGCGCCATGCCCATGCCGCTCGACCCACGACGATCCTCGACGTTGTTGCTCGACCCGCCTGGACTCCAACGCATAGCGCGCTCCCTCTCCGGTGCGAACGCTCGTGTCCCCCCGACGCGAGCCGACTACGGAAAAGGCAAAAAGCCGGCCCCGCTGTCAGGACGGTGCGCGCGACATCACGATGTCCTGCTGCACGTCGCTGCCGAGCGTGAACGTCTGCGATCCCACGGCGCGAAAGCCCATTTTCTCGTAGAACCGGATCGCGCGCGCGTTGCGGTCCCACACCGCCAGCCAGAGCACGTCGCAATGCCAGGCTCTCGCCTGCTCGACGCACGCGTTGATCAGCGCCTCGCCCACATGCTGACCGTGCCACGCTTGGTCGACGTACACACGCTGTATCTCCGCCGTCGAACCTCCAACGACACCATCCGACCGGGTTCCGCGCCGCAGCATCACATACCCAACGGCGGCCTTGCCCGCGTCCTCGGCGATCCACGTCATCCGCTCGGTGTCACCGAGCTCCTCTGTCTGAATGGCCACGGAGAATGCGCCCTCCAGATACATGCGCATGTCTTCGGGGGTGTTCGCGCTCCCGAACGCCTGCTCGAAGAGCCGCGCACCGAGCTGCGCGAGCAGGCGAGCGTCGCCGGTGTCGGCGCGCCGGAGCTGGATCGTCCTTTCCACCCGTTGAGTCGAATCGGCCATGGCATATTTTAGCCACGACTTGCGCCTCACGTAACGTGAGGGCGTACTCTTGGTCCATGAGCACGTATCGAATGCCTCACCAACGGGAGCCGGTCTTCGCGCATCCGCGCGGGATGAAGGTGGGCGAGCTCGCCAAGCGCACGGGCCTTTCTGTCCGCACGCTGCACTACTACGACGAGATCGGCCTCCTGCAGCCGTCGCAGCTCACGCAGTCTCGACACCGGTTGTACGGCGCCGCGGAGCTGGCTCGTCTCCAGCAGATCAAGTCGCTCCGGCAGCTCGGCTTCAGTCTCGACGAGATCCGCGGCTGTCTCGACACGCCGGAATTCTCGCCGCAACGCGTGCTCGAGCTGCACGTCGCCCGGCTGCGCGAGCAGATCGGGGAGCAGGAGCGGCTCGTCGCGCTGCTCGAGACACTGTCGGCGACATTCGAAGCCGGGTCCACCGCATCGGCCGACGATTTCATCCAAGCCATCGAGTGCATCAACATGGTCGAACGATCATTCACTCCCGACGAGCTTCGGGAGATCAAGGAGCGCGGCGAACGGTTGGGACGCGATCACATTCGCGCGGTCGAAGCGGAGTGGCCGCGACTCATCGCGAGCGTGCGGGCCGAGATGCAGGCGGGCACCGATCCGGCGAGCGAAAGAATGCGCCCGCTGGCGGCGCGGTGGCGAGAGCTCGTACGCGAGTTCACCGGTGGAAATCCCGGCATCGAGCAGAAGCTGCGGGCCGGGTACGTGGCAGAGCCCAAGCGCGCGGAGCAGAACGGTCTCGATCCCGCCATCTTCTCGTTTGTGAATAGCGCGATTCGCGCGCTCTAGTCGTGGCGATTCGCGTGCGACCGCGGGCATCGTCCGCCAGCGTACGTGTGGCGGGATGAGGCCTGCGATTTGCTTTCGGGCTGCGTCCACCACCCATTACGCATCCCATGTCGCACTTGTGGTCATCACAAGCGGGCGCGCAGCCGCAACCCGATAATTCCGTTCGCTTCACGCTCTGGGCTCCGCACGCCAAGCGTCCGCGCGTGCGCGTTTGCTCGGGCGACGCGCGCGGCGATCATTCGCTGACGGCGTATCCCGGAGGGCTCGGGCGCTTCGTCGCCGAAGTGCCGAACGTCCGCGCCGGCGACGACTACCTCTTCGTGCTCGACGACGAGCGCGAGCTACCCGATCCGGCGAGCCGCTGGCAGCCGCACGGTGTGCACGGCCCATCGCGCGTCGTCGATCCCGCATTCGGCTGGACGGATCAGAGCTGGCGCGGCGTCTCGATGGACGAGCTGGTCATCTATGAGCTTCACGTCGGCACGTTCACGCCTGAAGGAACTTTCGCCGCCATCGTTCCCCACCTCGCCGAGCTGAAGACGCTCGGCGTGTCGGCGATCGAGTTGATGCCCGTCGCGCAATTTCCCGGCGCGCGCAACTGGGGATACGACGGCGTCGGATTGTACGCCGCACAGGACAGCTACGGTGGACCCGCCGAGCTCAAGAAGCTCGTAAACGCGGCGCACGCGGCTGGTCTCGCCGTGCTGCTCGACGTGGTCTACAACCACGTCGGTCCGGAAGGGAATTACCTGGATGCCTTCGGCCCGTACTTCACCGACGTCTATCGTACGCCGTGGGGACGCGCGATCAACTACGACGGACCCGACTCCGACGACGTTCGGCGATTCGTCGTCGGCAATGCACTCCACTGGATCGGCGACTACCACATCGACGGACTCAGGCTCGATGCCGTGCACAGTATCTTCGATTTCGGCGCGCGGCACGTGCTCGAGGAAATCGCCGCCGAGGCGCACGCGCTGGGCGAACGGCTCGGGCGCTCCGTCGTCGTCATTGCCGAGAGCGATCTGAACGATCCGAGAATCGTTCGGTCTGCCGACGAGTACGGCTATGGGCTCGACGGACAATGGAGCGACGATTTCCATCACGCCGTTCACGCGGCGCTCACGGGTGAAACGCGCGGCTACTTCGCCGACTTCGGACCGGTGTCGGCGATCGCGAGCGCGCTGCGCGAGCCGTTCGTCTACGACGGCCGGTACTCGATGCACCGGCGCCGGCGCCATGGCGCGCCGTCGGTCGGGCTTCCGCGCAAACGGTTCGTCGTCGCCATTCAAAACCACGACCAGGTGGGGAATCGCGCGAAGGGCGACCGGCTGTCGACGCTTCTTGCGCCCGAACAGCTTCGACTCGCGGCGGCGTTGCTGCTCCTCTCGCCCTATGTACCGCTGATCTTCATGGGTGAGGAATACGGCGAGACGAATCCGTTTCCATATTTCGTGAGCCACGGCGATCCGGAGCTGATCGAAGCGGTGAGGGCGGGTCGGCGCGGTGAATTCCAGTCGTTCGACTGGGACGCCGAGGTCCCCGATCCGCACGACGAATCGGTCTTTCGTCAGGCGACGTTGGATCGCCCGAAGGCGGCGCGGCCGCCCCATGCTCAGC
Organism: Gemmatimonadota bacterium; assembly: GCA_028287235.1. Taxonomy (GTDB): domain Bacteria; phylum Gemmatimonadota; class Gemmatimonadetes; order Gemmatimonadales; family Gemmatimonadaceae; genus JAQBQB01. The sequence goes on from JAQBQB010000026.1 coordinate 278,847, forward strand.
TGCTCGCGCTCTATCGCGACCTGCTGGCGCTGCGTCGCGACGAGCCCCTCATGCGCCCCGACGGCGCCCGGCTCGCGGTCGAGGCGGGCGAGAGGGGTTGGATTACCCTTCTCCGACAGCCGGTGGACGAGTCGCCGGGTGCCTCGGACGCTCTGTTGGCGCTGTTCAACTGTTCCGGCGAGGTCGCCGACGTGCCCATACCGGGGTCAACCGCTCGCGCATGGACCATGCGTCTGTCTACGGACGCGGTTGGGTATGGGGGTAACGCCGAGCTGGCTACGGACATCGTCGCGCGCGGGGCGGAGCCGGATGCGCCGAAACGTTTGGCGACGTCGGAGCGGACACTGTCTGTTCCACCGTGGACGGCTGCGTTGTACATGGTGTCGTCGTGAGCGAAGCGTGTCGTCCTGAGCGAAGCGTGTCATCCTGAGCAAAGCGTGTCGTCCTGAGCGAAGCGTGTCATCCTGAGCAATGCGTGTCATCCTGAGCAAAGCGTGTCGTCCTGAGCGAAGCGTGTCATCCTGAGCGAAGCGTGTCATCCTGAGCAATGCGTGTCATCCTGAGCGATACCTTGTCATCCTGAGCGAAGCGAGGGATCGGCTCGGCAATTCCATATCTATAATTCCAATTCTATAATAATCATGCGCGTTTGGCCCGGCCAACCTTATCCACTTGGTGCCTCCTGGGACGGCCAGGGCGTCAACTTCGCGATCTTCACGGAGCACGCCACCGCGGTCGAGCTGTGCCTGTTCAGTCACGAAGACGACGCCGTCGAGTCGCAGAAGATCATGCTGCGGGAGTACACCGACCAGGTCTGGCACTGCTACCTGCCCGACGTGCGCCCCGGACAGTTTTACGGCTATCGCGTGCACGGTCCCTACGAGCCCGACCAGGGCCACCGGTTCAACCCGGCGAAGCTCCTCATCGACCCGTACGCCAAGGCGATCACTGGGTCGATCAAGTGGAGCAACGCGCTCTTCGCGTACAAGGTCGGCTCGGGCCACGAAGACCTCGAGCCCGATCCCGACAACAGCGCCGGCGGCGTTCCCAAGTGCGTCGTGATCGATCCCGCCTTTACCTGGGACAACGACCGTCCGCTCCACATTCCGTGGAACCGCACGGCCATCTACGAGTGCCACGTGAAGGGGATGAGCAAGCTGCATCCCGAAGTGCCCGAGAATCTGCGCGGCACCTACCTCGGCCTCGCCAGTGACGCGATGATCGAGTACTTCCTCGCGCTCGGCATCACCGCCGTTGAATTGCTTCCCGTGCACCAGTTCGTCGTCGACCGGCATCTCGCCGAGCGAGGGCTCACGAATTACTGGGGCTACAACTCGATCGGCTTCTTCGCGCCCGACGTGCGCTACGCAGCCAAGGGCCTGGGCAACCAGGTCTATGAGTTCAAGAGCATGGTGAAGACGCTCCACTCGGCGGGCATCGAAGTCATTCTCGACGTGGTCTACAACCACACAGGCGAAGGCAACCACCTCGGACCCACGCTGTCGCTGCGCGGCATCGACAACCGCGCCTATTACCGGCTCGAGCAGAACCCGCGCTTCTACACCGACTTTACCGGCACGGGCAACAGCCTCAACATGCAACACCCGCGCACGATCCAGCTCATCATGGATTCGCTGCGCTACTGGGTCGACGACATGCACGTCGACGGCTTTCGCTTCGATCTCGCGCCGGTGCTCGCGCGCGAGCTGCACGACGTCGACAAGCTGTCGGCCTTCTTCGACATCATCCACCAGGACCCCACGCTCGCGAAGGTGAAGCTCATCGCCGAGCCGTGGGACGTGGGGCCCGGCGGCTACCAAGTCGGCAACTTTCCCATTCGGTGGGCCGAGTGGAACGGCAAATACCGCGATGCCGTTCGCCACTTCTGGAAAGGCGACGCCGGCGTGGTGCCCGAGCTCGCGTCGCGGCTCGCCGGCTCGAGCGACATCTACGAGCCCAGCGGACGCGGCGCCTACGCCAGCGTGAACTTCATCACCGCGCACGACGGTTACACGCTGTACGACTTGGTCAGCTACGAGCAGAAGCACAACGAGGCAAACGGCGAGAACAACCACGACGGACACGACGACAACATCAGCCGCAACTGGGGCGTCGAAGGCGACACGACGGATCCGCGAATCCTCGACGCGCGCTTTCGCGTGATGCGCGACTTCATCGCGACGCTCGCGTTTTCACAGGGCGTTCCCATGCTGTCGCACGGCGACGAGATCGCGCGCACCCAGCACGGCAACAACAACGCGTACGCCCAGGACAACGAGGTGTCCTGGATGCCCTGGGGCGAGCTCGACAACTGGCGGCGGCAATTGCTCGCGTTTACGCGGAAATGCTTCAATCTTCGTCACACGCACGCAGTGCTGCGGCGCCGACATTTCTTCCGTGGTGAGCCCACGATCAAAGGCGGGCGAAAAGATCTGTCGTGGATCCGCTCCGACGGCCAGGAGATGTCCGATGCCGATTGGGGCAATCCGAACAACCATGCGCTCGGCATGTTGATCTACGGCGACGCGACCGACGAGACCGACGATCGCGGCCGCCCGATCAAGGGTGAAACGCTCTTGCTGTTACTGAACGGCGGAAACACGCAGCTGTCGTTCACCACGCCGGTGATCGAAGGTGACGGCATCTGGGCCGAGATGGTGGATACGGCGCGCCGCGAGCTGCGCGTCATTCCCACCGGCTTGGTGCTGCTCGAGCCGTATTCGCTCGTGCTGCTCCGGTATGGCGAGAACCGTCGAATGACCGACTCGGCCGATCCGACGAATGTGAGCGGCAGCATCACGAATCGAGAGTCGAATGGCTGACAAGAAGAAGCGCAAAGGCGAGCCCGCGGCACCGAAACCGGCGCGGAAAAAAAAGAGCGAGCCCGTGACTGCATCTGAACCGGCGGCGACGGCTGTGCCCACGGTCGCATTGCCCACGGTCGACGCCGCGGAGCTCGAGCGCCTGCTCCGCGGCGATCACGCGAACCCGCACGCGATCTTGGGCGTCCACCCGGTCATAGTCGGCGGCGCATCCGGCGTCGTCATTCGCGCGATGACGCCGAACGCCGATCACGTCGAAGCGATTCTAGAAGATGGAACCGTCGTGGAGCTGCGCCGCGAGGCGCAGGCCATGTCGAGCCTGTACGGCGCGTTTCTCCCCGGACAATCGCTTCCGCTTCGCTATCGCTTGCGCTTCCAGTACGACGACGGCGCCACGTGGGAGCGCGACGATCCCTACCGCTTCCTCCCGACGCTTGGCGACGTCGACCTGCACCTGTTCAACGAAGGCACGCACCACGAGATCTGGAAGAAGCTCGGCGCGCACCTGCGTACCATCGACGGCGTCGCCGGCGCCAGTTTCGCGGTGTGGGCGCCGAACGCGCGCCGCGTGAGCGTCGTCGGCGATTTCTGCGCGTGGGACGGACGCATCTTCCCGATGCGCATCATGGGCAGCTCGGGCGTTTGGGAGCTCTTCATTCCCGGCATCGGTGTCGAGGCGCTCTATCAGTTCGAGCTTCTCACGCGCGAAGGTGCCATTCGCGTGAAGACCGATCCCTTCGCGACGAAGATGCAGCAAGCGCCGGCGACCGCGAGCATCGTGCAGGCGGAAGACGCCTATCGTTGGAGCGACACCTCGTGGATGAAGACGCGAGGCCAGCTCGATCTCGTCCGCGAGCCGATGAGCATCTACGAAGTGCACCTCGGCTCTTGGGCGCGCGTGCCGGAAGAGGGAAACCGGATGCTCAGCTACCGCGAGATCGCGCCGCGGCTCGCCGAGCACGTGAACAAGCTCGGGTTCACGCACGTGGAGCTGATGCCCATCATGGAGCATCCGTTCTACGGCTCGTGGGGCTACCAGGTGAGCGGCTACTACGCGCCCACGTCGCGCTTCGGAACTCCCGACGATTTCCGCTTCCTCGTCGACACGCTGCACCAGCACGGCATCGGCGTGCTGCTCGACTGGGTGCCGGCACACTTTCCGAAAGACGACTACGCGCTGCGCCGCTTCGACGGCACGGCGCTCTTCGAGCACGAAGATCCGCGGCTGGGCGAGCATCCCGATTGGGGAACGCTCATCTTCAACTATGGCCGCCCCGAAGTTCGCAACTTCCTCGTGGCGAACGCGCTGTATTGGCTGAACGAGTTCCACGCCGATGGCCTGCGGGTCGACGCGGTCGCGTCGATGCTCTATCTCGACTACAGCCGCAAGGCGGGCGAGTGGCTGCGCAACGAGCACGGCGGACGCGAGAACCTGCATGCCATCGCGTTCATTCGGCAGTTCAACGAGGCCGTGCGCACGGAGGCGCCGGGCTGCGTCACCGTGGCCGAAGAATCCACCGCGTGGCCGGGCGTCACGACGCCGGTGGCCGAAGGCGGGTTGGGATTCACGTTCAAGTGGAACATGGGGTGGATGCACGACACCCTCACCTACTTCGGGCTCGATCCGGTCCATCGCCGGTTCCACCACGATCAGATCACGTTCGCCATGCTCTACGAGTACAGCGAGCGCTTCATCATGCCGCTGTCGCACGACGAAGTCGTGCATCTCAAAGGATCGCTGCTGGCCAAGATGCCGGGCGACGAATGGCAGCGGCTCGCGAATCTGCGGTTGCTGCTCGCCTACATGTTCACGCGTCCCGGAAAGAAGCTGATCTTCATGGGCACCGAGCTCGCGCCGTGGACGGAGTGGAACCACGACACGAGCCTCGACTGGCATCTGCGCGAACAGCCGAGTCGTGCGTCGCTCGAGAGCTTCGTTTCCCGGCTGGCCACGATGTACAGGGCGGAGCCCGCCTTCTGGCGCGACGATCAGAGTTGGGAAGGGTTCAGCTGGATCGACGTCGCCGACCGGGAGAATTCCGTCGTGTCGTTCGTTCGGCGCGCGGGGCAGGCGCACGCCGTCGTGGCGCTCAACCTCACGCCGCTGCCCCGCGAGCGGTATCGCATCGGCGTGCCGGCGTCGGGACGGTACGAGCGATTGCTGTCCACCGACGATCCCGAGTGGGGCGGCAGCGGCTTCGGCCGGTTCGAGTCGGTAGAGAGCGAGCCGTCGCCGTTTCACGGGTACCCGCAGTCCGTCGAGGTGACGCTGCCGCCGCTCTCCGCGCTCGTGCTCGCGCCAGCGGGGTCATGAGCACGACGCACCTCGAGCGGCTCGCGACGCGCGTCGGAATTCTCCCCGACTATTTCGATCAGAGCGGAACGAAACATCGCACGACCGACGAGACGCGCCGCGCGCTGCTCGCCGCGCTCGGATTTGACGCAACCACCGAAGAAGATGCCGAAGACGCGCTCGCGCGATTGGATGCCGAAGCGAGCCGCGAGCTAATGCCTCCCGTTCGCGTCATCGAGATCGGCAACCTGACGCACGAGCGCTTCGACGTGCGCACGCCTCGCTCCCGCGCGCGCGGGCCTTGGCGGTTGGACATCGAGACCGAGACCGGGCGGCAGTATCGCGCCGACGGGGCGTGGCAGGGCGACGCGTTGCTCGAGCTCGCGTTGCCTCCCGACCTGCCCATCGGCTACCACACCGTGCGGCTCTGCCTGAACGACGTCAGCCAGGAATGGATCGATGAGCAAACGCTCATTGTCGTTCCGCCGCGCTGCGTATCACCCGAGGAAATCATTGGACCGGGCGGCGCATTCGGCCTCATCGCCAATCTCTATACGCTACGCAGCGACTCGAACTGGGGAGTCGGCGATTTCTCCGATCTGGCGACGCTCGGCGAATGGGGCGGCTCCGCTGGCGCCGACTTCGCCGGGGTCAACCCGCTCCACGCGCTGCTGAATCGCGGGAACGACATCAGCCCCTACAGCCCCGTCAGCCGGCTCTTTCGCAATCCCCTCTACGTCGACGTCGCGCGCGTGCCTGAGCTGGACCAGGCGCCGGAAGTCCGTGAGCGCATCATGTCGCCCGAGCTCCAGGCGCAGCTCGCGTCGCTCCGCGAGTCGGCGGAGGTCAAGTACGAGCAGGTGATGGGCGTCAAGGGCATCGCACTCGACGCGCTGCACCGCGTGTTCTGGGAAGGCGTGCGCGGCTCGGGCAACGCGCGCGATCGCGCGTACGCCGAATACGTTGCCGCGAACGAGCCGGCGCTGACGCGCTTCGCCACGTGGATGGCGATCGCCGAAGACCAGATGCGCCACCCGGGCAACACGCACGGGTGTGATTGGCGCGACTGGCCCGTAGGGTTGCGCACGCCCGACTCACCCGCCGTCCGCCGCTTTGCTGAGACGCACGAGACGCGTGTCGACTTCCATCGTTGGCTGCAATTCGAGGCCGACCGTCAGCTTGGTGAAGCGGCAGACCGCGCGCGGAGCGCTGGGATGCGCATCGGCCTGTATCAGGATCTCGCCATCGGCACGTCGCCCGCCGGCGCCGACGCATGGTCGCTGCCCACGCTCTTCGCGCGCGGCGCGAGCGTGGGTGCACCGCCCGATCCGCTCGCGACCAACGGACAGAACTGGGGCCTGCCTCCGATGAACCCGCGCGTGCTGCAGCGCAATCGCTACCGCTACTTCATCGATCTCGTACGCAGCGGCTTTCGCCACGCCGGCGCGCTGCGCATCGATCACGTGATGGGGCTGTTCCGCCTCTTCTGGATTCCCGAAGGAAGGCCCGGATCAGAAGGCGCGTACGTCGAGTATCCGTCGAACGATCTGCTCGGCATCATCGCACTCGAGAGCGTGCGACACAACGCGCTCGTCGTCGGCGAAGACCTCGGTACCGTTCCCGACTACGTGCCGCCGGCGCTGGCAAAGTGGGGCGTTCTGTCATCCAAGGTGCTCTACTTCGAGCGCGACTGGAACAGCGGCGGCGCGTTCAAGCCCGCCGACAGCTACCCGCGGCTCGCGCTCGCCACCGCGAACACACACGACCTCGCGACGCTCACCGGGTTCTGGGAGGGCCGCGACATCGACGTGCGACGCTCGGTGGGCCTGATCGAGTCCGACGAAGATGCGCGCCGCGCGCACGACGAGCGAAACACGGATCGCGTAGCGCTGCTTCGCGCGCTGTCCGTCGAAAAAATCATCCCCGAAAACTCGGCGCCGCAGACGCCGGCGGTGCTCCGCGCGGCGGTGCATGCCTTTCTCTGCCGCACGCCATCACAACTCGTCGGGCTGTCGGTCGACGACCTCGCCGGTGAGGTGGAGTCGGTGAACGTCCCCGGCGTTGGCCCGGACAAGTACCCGAGTTGGACGCGCAAGATGCGCGTGTCGCTCGAGGTGCTCGCCGCGAGCACGGACGCGCTGGTCGCGCTCAGGTGCGACGGCCGCATGCGCAGCAGCACGGAGGCGTGATGCCGCGCCCGCCGCTCACGGCCACGTATCGCCTGCAAATGAACGCGGGCTTCACTCTCGCCAACGCTCGCGAGCGCGTCGACTACTTCGCGGCACTCGGCGTCTCACATTTGTACCTGTCGCCAATCTTCGCGGCGCGCCGGGGCAGCATGCACGGCTACGACGTCGTCGACCCCACGCGCGTGAACCCCGAGCTCGGGAGCGAGGCCGATCTGCGCGCGCTGGCGGCCGACCTCCACGCGCGCGGCATGGGGCTCATGCTCGACATCGTGCCGAACCACATGGGCATCGGCCCCGAGAACGTGTACTGGGACGACGTGCTCACCCACGGCGAGCGCTCGCGCTTCGCGCCCTGGTTCGACATAGAATGGAATCACCACAAGGTGATCCTGCCCATTCTCGGAGACGAGCTCGATCGCGTGCTCGAGCGCGGCGAGCTGTCGGTGAAGCTCATCGAAGGCGAGACGCCGCGCATCGTGCACTTCTCGCACAGCTTTCCCGTCGATCCCGCGTCGCTGCCACCAGAGCTTCAGTTGGCGCAGGTGGATCAGGAAGAGGCGGGCGGACTCGCCGAGGCATACTCACGCCCGGAAGGACGCGAGCGGCTGCGGGCGCTGCTCGAGGCGCAACACTACCGCCTCGTCTTCTGGCGGCGCGGCCAGACCGAGATCAACTACCGCCGCTTCTTCGACGTCAACGATCTCATCGCCCTGCGCATGGAGGACCGCGCGGTCTTCGACGCCACGCATGCGTTCGTTCTCGGCCTCGTCCGCGACGGCACCGTCGACGTGCTGCGCATCGATCACATCGACGGCCTGCTGCAACCGGCCGAGTATCTCGCTCGGCTTCGCGCCGCCGTCTCGCCCGACACACCTCTATTCGTCGAGAAAATTCTCTCGGTCGACGAGAAGCTTCCCGCCGATTGGCCGGTGCAGGGCACCACGGGCTACGATTTTCTGAACGACCTCGGCGATGTGTTCGTCGATCCAGCGGGCTTTCGCGAGATCGAGCGCTCCTATCGGTACATGCGCCGCCTCGAGGAAGGCACTTTCCACGATGTGGCGCGAGCCGGCAAGGCGGGCATCCTCGCCGGCGCCCTGCGCGCCGACGTCGAACGGCTCGCCGCGCTGCTGCAGCCGATCGCGCGCGCCGGCAGACACCGCTGGGCGATCGCCCAGATCGCCGATGCACTCGCCGAGCTCGTCGTAGCGCTGCCGGTGTACCGCACGTACATCGCCGCGAACGCCCCGATCGATCCCGCGGATCGCGCGCGCATCGAACGCGCGGCAATCAGCGCCGAGACGCGCGCAGCTTCGCCGGAGATCGTGGCCTTTGCGCGCGACGTCATGCTGGATCGCCTACCATCCGCCGACCCCGCCGCGCGACTGCGCTTCGTTCAGCGGTTCCAGCAGCTCAGCGGTCCGGCCACGGCCAAGGGCGTCGAAGACACCGCGCTGTACGCGTATGTGCCGCTCGCCTCGCGCAACGAAGTCGGCGGCTCGCCGGATCGGCCACTCGACGACGCCGTTGCCCGGTTGCACGAGGCGAATTTGCATCGGGCCGAGCATTGGCCGCTCGCGCTGCTCACGACCACCACGCACGACACCAAGCGCAGCGCCGACGTGCGCGCGCGACTCGACGCGCTGTCGGAGATGCCGCACGAGTGGGAGCGCTCGGTTCGCCGGTGGCGGCGCCTCAACGACAAGCACCGCAAAACCGTGCGCGGCCGCATGGCGCCGGATACGAACAGCGAGTACGTGCTCTACCAGTCGCTCCTCGCGCTCTGGCCGGCGCCGCGCGCCGGACGCCGCAGCGACGACGTCCCCGATCGCGCGTGGCGCGACGCGGCACGCCATCGCCTCACGCGCTACATGCTCAAGGCCGCGCGGGAGGCGAAGAATCGCACCAGCTGGACCGAGCCCGACGCGGCGTACGAGGAGGCGCTCACGCATTTCGTCGGCGCCATCCTCGAGCCGGCCGACGACGCGCCCTTTCTACCCGATGTCGCGCGCCTCGTGTCGCGCGTCGCGAACGTGGCCGCCTACAATGCGCTGGCGCGAACCGTCATTCATCTCACCGCGCCCGGCACGCCGGACATCTATCAAGGAGACGAGCTCTGGGACTATGTGCTCGTCGATCCGGACAATCGCCGTCAAGTCGAGTACGATCTTCGCGCCGGCGCGCTCGCTGATCTCGCGTCGACCGAGCGGCGTATCGCCGAGGGCAAGCCGGGCGATCGAGGTAGCGTTGTCGACTTGTTCGACAACCGGACCAAGCTGTTGATCACGCATCGCCTGCTCGCCGCGCGTCGGGCACACGCCGACCTCTTTGCCAAGGGGAGCTATCGAGGATTGTCAGTCAAAGGATCGCAAGCAGCGCACGTGATCGCGTTTGCGCGAAGCTTCGAGGGCCGCCATGTCATCACCGCGGCTCCGCGCCTCGTCTGTGACCTGCTCGCGGCCGACACGCGCGAGTGGTGGGGAGACACCGCGGTCGAATTGCCCGAGGAGCTGCGCGGCTCGCAATTGTCGTCGTGGATCGTCACCGAGAACTTCGACGTGTCGAGCGGTGTACTCGAGATTGCCAGCCTGTTCGCCAAACTTCCGGTGGCGGTCGTCGGCAACTAGCTTCTCGCGACGCGCCTCGCGGACTGATCCGTAGCGCCGCTGGCACGATATACTCAGCACACCCGCCGAATGATCAACGTCCCATCCAACAGCACCGTCGCGTACTTCTCGATGGAGATCGCGCTCGACAAGGCGGTCCCAACCTATAGCGGCGGTCTGGGTGTGCTCGCCGGCGACACACTGCGCTCTGCGGCCGACCTTTCGGTTCCCGTCGTGGGCATCACGCTGCTCCATCGCAAAGGCTATTTCCAGCAGCACCTCGACGCGAGCGGCAACCAGACCGAGTCGCCCGTCCTCTGGCGTCCCGAAGACAAGCTCGAGTCGGTGGACGCCCGCACCACGGTGTCGATCGAAGGACGAACCGTGCACGTGCGCGCGTGGAAGTATCCGGTGCGCGGCGTCACGGGACACGAAGTGCCGGTGTACTTGCTCGACACGCAGTTGCCCGAGAACAGTGAGTGGGATCAGACGCTCACCGACTACCTGTACGGCGGCGACAACCACTACCGTCTCTGCCAGGAGATCGTCCTCGGCATGGGAGGCGCGGCGCTGCTGCGCTCGCTGCACATTCCCGCACAGATCTACCACTTGAACGAAGGACACTCGGCGCTGCTCACCTTGTGTCTGCTCGAGTGGCAGCTCGACGGCCGCAAGGCGTTCGAGCTCGACGAGGGCGATATCGAAGCGGTCCGCCACCGTTGCGTGTTTACGACGCACACGCCGGTGCCCGCCGGCCACGACAAATTTCCGATCGAAGTCGTACGCCGCGTGCTCGGCGACGAGGCTGTCGCGTTGCTCGAGGCCGCGCACTGCGTCGACGACGCCACGCTCAACATGACGCATCTTGCGCTTCGCCTGGCTCGCTGGGTCAACGGCGTCGCGATGAAACACCGCGAGGTGTCGCAGGGAATGTTTCCGAACTTCCCGATCGACGCGATCACCAATGGCGTCCACGCCGGCACGTGGACGTCGCCCGCGTTCCAACGCCTGCTCGACAAGCGCATTCCCGAGTGGCGGCTGGACAATCTCTACCTGCGCTACGCGGTCGGCATTCCGCTGCAGGAGGTTCGCGCCGCGCATGCCGAAGCGAAGAAGACGATGCTCGCCGCGATTGCCGAGCGCACCGGCGTGCTGCTCGATCCAAAGGTGTTCACGATCGGCTTCGCGCGGCGTGCGACGCCGTACAAGCGCGCCGATCTGCTCTTCGCCGATCCCGCGCGCCTCGCCGAGATCGCCACCTCGGTGGGACCGATTCAGATCGTATTCGGCGGCAAGGCGCATCCGAACGACAGCGGCGGCAAGGATCTCATTCGCCGAATCCACGAGGCGGCAGCCGCGCTCGCCGGACAGGTATCGGTGGTCTACGTCGAGAACTACGAGATGGAGATCGCCGGGAAGATCGTCGCCGGCGTCGACCTCTGGCTGAACAATCCGATGAAGCCGCTCGAGGCCAGCGGCACGAGCGGCATGAAGGCGGCGCTCAACGGCGTGCCCAGCCTGAGTGTGCTCGACGGCTGGTGGATCGAAGGCCACGTCGAAGGCGTGACCGGCTGGTCGATCGGCGACGCCGAGACCGAGGGGGACCAATCCAAAGACGCTAATGAGATTTATCTAAAGCTCGAGCGCGTCATCTTACCGCTGTACTACGGTCTGCCCTTCGCCTACGCCGAGGTCATGCGAGCGTCGATCTCGCTGAACGGCTCGTTCTTCAACACCCAGCGCATGGTCGAGCAATACGTGCGCAACGCCTACTTCCCCGAAGAGACGCAGGTGCTGCAAGAGGTCGGCTGAGGCCGGCCTCAGCCCGCGTCTTCCAGCTCCTCTTCCAGCTCCGCCGTCTTTCGCATCGCGCGGATCGCCGTGCCGCCGGCCACGATCGCGCCGAGCACGATGTAGATATAGAAGGTGTAGAACCGCCACCAGAGCAGCGCGGCCGCGAACAACGACGGTCCGATCACGCCGGCGAGCGCGGCACGAAAGGCCAGCTCCACCGCGCCGCCGCCCCCCGGCGCGGGAACTACGGCGGCCCCATAGAGCAGCCCGAGCGGCCAGAGCGCCAGCGGCGCCAACGGCGCAATCGCTCCCGCTCCGAGCACGAGTGCCGGCAACACGCACAGCCGCATCGCCACGTGAACGACCGACATCGTGTACGAGGCGACCGCCCAGCGGTAATCGATGTGCTTCACGCTATCAACGGTGGAGCGCACCTGCGCGAACCACCGTTGAATGACGTCCCACCGTTTGCCGCCGAGTCCGAGCCTCAGCGCCCATCGCGGCGGCGCGTCTCCCACGTGCCGGCGCGACAGTATCACGGCGAGCGCCGCGATACCAATCACGAATCCGGCATAGGCGCCCACCACGCCGACCAGGGCGCCGAGCACCACGCCGGCGTGCCGAAAGACGATGGCGACGATCACCACGACTGTCGCCAACGACAGCGCCTCGAGAAACAATTCGGCGAACAGCACCACGAGGGCGCTCGGCGTCGGCACTCCGGCCTCGGCCAGTACCAGGAAGCGCGCCGGCTCCGCGCCCGACCGTGCCGGCGTGATCGACGCACCGAAGTCGCCGGCGAGCGTGGTACGCAACGCCGTGACGAAGCTCAGCTTGATGTGCGCCGCTTTCGCGCTCCAGGTGATCTTCCACGAGCGCGTCAGAATCTCGACGACCACCGCCGCGATGGCGAACAGATGCGCTCGCGGGGGTAGCGTGATCGCGCTCCCCGCCCGCCACCACCGCCAGATGAAAAACGCCGAAATGCCGATCACCCCCGCGAACGACGCGGCGGTGAACGCCCAACGCTTCCAGGTCATGCGTGAGACATCGGCGTACGGCGCTGTTGAATCAGAGGCATCTCCCAGGCATGTGTGCGCGAATCACTCCCCATCTTAATGCGTTTGCTCTGAAAGAGGGCCCGAGCACGCTTCACCGGCGAACCCAGCCGCGTGCGCCGGTGCGCGCTATGCGTTTAGCGCGGCCCATGGCGCCGGTGCGAATCAGTAAACGCTCCTTCTCATTGCCCGTGGGCAACGGCGAGGCGGTGCCCTCGGTCTTTCAGATCCCCGAGGGCGCGGCAACGGTGCCGGGCGTGCTGCTGCTTCACGGATTCACGTCGCGCAAAGAGCGCGTTGCCGAGTCGATTGGTCGCTCGCTCGCGGTCCGCGGTGTGGCGAGTCTCGCCATCGACCTCCCGATGCACGGCGCTCGGCAGGGCCGTTCCGAGAGTCTGTCGCTGCGCAATCCGCTCGCCTTGGTCCAGGCGTGGAAGCTGGCCGTGCGTGAAGCGAATCAGGCAATCGAGTACTTGGCCGCGCATGAGGCGATCGACCCTGGCCGGCTGGCGATCGCCGGATATTCCATCGGCGCGTACCTCGCCATGGTCGTCGCCGCCGACAATCCGCGCGTGCGCGCCATCGCGCTCGTGGCCGGCGGCGACCTTCCGGAACAGACCCCGTTCCTGTCGTTCGTGCGCGGCGTGGCAGATCCGCGCCGCGCGGCGCGGTCGCTCGCTGGACGGCCACTCCTGATGGTGAACGGCAAGCGCGATCGCACCGTGACGCCCGCGCAGGCACGCGCGCTCTTTGCCGCCGCGAGCGAGCCGAAAGAGCTGCGTTGGTACGACGGCGGCCATTGGCCGCCGGAGACGGCGATCGACGACGTGGCGCTGTGGCTCGCCGATCAGCTCTCCAATCGCACCAAGCGCCGTCTCGCGTAGACCTCGATCCACGGTGCGTGCGTCGACGAACGGCGCGCAATGAAACGCATCAACGCCTTCGCCCCCATCTCCTCGGCGCGTGCCCACGGCCGCGTCCACTCGTCGGCGATCGGCACGAGCACGTCGCCGCGCACCTGCACCACCTCGAACCCGCTCTCGCCGAGCAAGGCGCGCAGCGATCGTTCGGTGAAGCCCCACCGGTACGGAAAGGTCAACAGGTTGTTCTGCGCCAACATCTCGCGCGCCGCGGCGCGTTGCAGCGGGTGACTGCTCGCAAGCAGCGGACGAAGCCGTCCGTAGAACGCGCCGTTGGGCACGCGCACGACGAACACTCCGTTCGGCCGCAGCACCTTCGCCGCCGCGTTCACAGCGCGCCGGGGATCCGCCAGCTGGTCGAAGGTGTTCCAGATCGCGACGGCGTCGAAGCTGCGGCCGCGCTCGATCGAGTCCAGCTCGCCGTCGTGCACCGCGAAGCCCATCGACCGCGTGAAGCAGTTGACGCCGGCGTTGATGTCGACTCCCTCCGCCGACAATCCTCGTTCGCGCGCTGCGGCGAGGAAGGCACCCACGTAGCTCCCAACCTCGAGCACCGATCCTCCGCGCCCCATGACGCTCCGAAGCGCCTTCGCCTGGGCGCGAAGTGCGGGAAGTTGTGTCTCGTGGAGGGCCCGCAACGCGCCGGGCGACGGGCCCTCGCGCGCGTAGATCTCGTCCAGCTCGTGCGTGCGCTCGACCGGGTTTCGGTAGATCAGTCCGCAATCGCTGCAGCGGACGAGTCGAACCGGTGCGTGCTCCGAGAACGCGACGCGGTCCATGAGGCGGTCGGTCGGCGTGCCGGTGCGCAGCCGCTTCTCGTGGAATTCCCAGAGTGACTCCACTTCCGCGCGGAGGTCGTCGTGTTCGGCGATGACCTCCGCGTCGGTGTGGCTACAGACGATGCAATGCGCGAATTCGTACGATGGGCCGGGCACGCTGTCCGCACTGTGCAGACAGGATGCCGCCCACCGCGCTGCGCGTCACGGGATCTTGTAGTACTCCACCTTGCCGTCGTTGAACAACGGCACGGCCAGAACGCCTCGCTTGGTATCGACCCCAATGTCGGCCGGTCCGTTCACGCCGGTCACGAGCCGCGACATCGCGCCGTTCTGAGTCACGTGCACCGCGCTGTCCGCCCAGCTCGTGACGAGAATGCGTCCGTCGGCGAGCACCTCGACGCCGTCGTACGTTCCCGGGCCGGTGACGAGCGTCGCCGTGGACTTGTCGCCCTCCTTCCACGTCTGCACCGCGGTCCCGCTGAACGGCGCGAGCACGAACCGTCCGTTCGCCTTGTCCCACGTGATGCCGTTCGGCGAGTTGAGCGAGTCGGGCTTGAGCGACGTGGCCGTGCGTCCGACGATCTTGAAGATCTGGTCGACGCCGGGGTGGGTCGTGGCGCCCTTCGCGTCGAACATGATGCCGGTGTCCGTGACGTACACCGCGCCGTCGCCGCCCACCGCGACGTCGTTGAGGAACGTCGCCTTCTGCGACGACAGATCGATGTCCGCCACCTTGGCGCCCGTCTTCCGGTTGAACGCGCGCACGTGATTGATGTCGGCCACCCACAGCGTGTCGCCGACGAGCGCCAATCCCTTCGGCGCATCGAGCGTCACGCCATTCTTGCCGCCTTCCACGAGCACCTTCGTTGCCGCGCCCGTGCTGTCGGCGCGCACGATCGCGATGAAGCCGTTGTTGTCGTGCTGCGACGGATTGCCGTTGATGTTCGACACGTAGTACACGTCGTTGTCGGGATCATACCGCACCGACTCGGGCGTCTTCATTCCGCCCGTCTCCCCGAGCTTCGACGCAGCCGCCGGCGCTGCGGCCGGCGTGGCCGCGGCCGTCGCCGTATCGGTCTTCGGCGTGTCCTGCTTCGCACACGCCGCAACTGCGCACGCGGCGATGACCACAACATTGATTCGTCGCATCTGAGCCCCCTTGAAATGTCGGTATTCGGGATAAGTCTACCGACGGGTCAAATAGTTCTTCGACGGCACGAACGCAGTAGCGACCCCGCGCCGCGCACACCATTCTTAGGCACTGCCTAACCCCGAGCCAAACCAACGTGCGTCGAATCCAACGTTTCCTTCCGCTCCTCGGACTGTTCGCTGTTCCCGGCGCAGCATTCGCCCAGCGCGACTCCACCGTCTTCGCCGGCCTGCACTGGCGCGAGATCGGCCCCTACCGCGGCGGCCGTTCCGTCGCCGCCACCGGCAACCCTTCCCGCGCCGATGAGTTCTGGATGGGCACCACCGGCGGCGGCGTGTTCAAGTCGATCAACGCCGGCCAGTCGTGGGCGCCCGTCACCGACAAGTATTTCGGCGGCACCATCGGCGCAATCGCCGTCTCGGCCTCGGCGCCCGACGTCGTCTACGTCGGCGGCGGCGAATACCCCATCCGCGGCAACGTCTCGCACGGCGACGGCGTGTGGAAGACCACCGACGGCGGCAAAACCTGGACGTTCGTCGGACTCGCCGACACGCGGCAGATCGCCGACATCGTCGTCAATCCGACAAATCCCGATCTCGTCTACGTCGGCGCGCTCGGTCACGTCTGGGCGCCGAACCCCGAGCGCGGCGTCTTCCGCTCGAAGGACGGCGGCAAGACGTGGGACAAGATTCTGTTCCGCAACGATTCCACGGGTGTCGTCGATCTGATCATGGATCCGAACAACCCGAACGTGCTCTACGCCGGCTTTTGGCAGGCGGGTCGCACGCCGTGGATGCTCTCGTCGGGCGGCAACGGCAGCGGCCTGTGGAAGACCACCGACGGCGGCGATCATTGGACGGAGCTCACGCGCAATCCCGGTCTGCCGAGCGGCATCTGGGGCAACATCGGCATCACGATCTCCGGCGCGAACTCCAACCGCATGTGGGCGAACATCGAAGCCGATTCTGGCGGCGTGTTCCGCTCCGACGACGCCGGCCGCACCTGGCAGCTCGTCAACAGCGATCGCAACCTGCGCCAGCGCGCCTGGTACTACACCAAGATCCACGCCGACCCGAAGGACACCAACGTCGTCTACGACAACAACGTGTCGTTCATGAAGTCCACCGACGGCGGCAAGACCTTCCGCGCGGTGCGCGGCATGGGCCACGGCGACTCGCACGATCTCTGGATCGATCCGAAGAACTCCAACCGCATGGTCGAAACGGACGACGGCGGCGCCGAGGTGACCGTCGACGGCGGCAAGAACTGGTCGGACGAGGATTTCGCGACGGCGCAGTTCTATCACGTCGTTGCCACGACGCACTTTCCGTATCACGTCTGCGGCGCGCAGCAGGACAACTCGACCCTCTGCGGCCCGAGCCGCGGATCGTTAGATATCTCTGATTGGCTCGAGGCGGGCGGCGGCGAGTCCGGCTGGATCGCGCCGCGCAACGACAATCCCGACATCGTCTACGCCGGCAGCTACGGCAACCTGCTCACGCGAAAGGATCTCCGCACCGGCATCAGCGTGAACGTGAACCCGTGGCCCGACAACCCCATGGGTCACCCGGCCATCGACCCGAAGTTCCGCTTCCAGTGGACCTTCCCGATCGCCGTGTCGAAGCACAACTCGAACGTGGTCTACGCAGGCTCCAACGTCATCCACAAAACGACCACGGAAGGTCGCAGCTGGACGGTGATCTCTCCCGACCTCACCTACCACGATCCCGCCACCCTCGGCAACTCGGGCGGCCCGCTCACGAAGGATCAGACCTCGGTCGAGTATTACGCCACGATCTTCGTGATCGAAGAGTCACCGCTCACGCCCAAAGTGATCTGGACCGGCTCCGACGACGGAAAAATCTTCATCACGCGCGACGCCGGCGCCAAGTGGATCGACGTCACGCCGAAGGACATGCTCAAGTTCACCCGCGTCTCGAGCATCGACGCGTCCAAGTTCGGCGAGTGCATCGCCTACGCCTCGGCCAATCGCTTCCAGCTCGACGACGACCGTCCGTACATCTGGAAGACGACGGATTGCGGCGCGCACTGGACGCGCATCGATGCCGGCATCAAGTCCGATGAGTTCATGCGGGTGGTGCGCGAGGATCCGAGCAAGCGCGGTCTGCTCGTCGCCGGCACCGAGCGCGGCGTGTGGTACTCGCCCGACGACGGCGCGCACTGGCAGACGCTGCGCCTCAACCTGCCGATCGTTCCGATCCACGATCTGACGTTCAAGCAAGGCGACATCGTCATCGCGACGCACGGTCGCAGCTTCTACATTATGGACGACATCACCACGCTCGAGCAGATGTCCGACGCCGTCACGGCGAGCGCGGCGCATCTCTTCAAGCCGCGCGATTCGTATCGCATGGCCGGCGGCGGCGGTTTCGGCGGCGGTGGTGGCCGCGGCGGCCCCGCGCCGCAGACGGTGACGCCGGAGAACGCGCCGATGCGTCCCAGCGGCCAGAACCCGCCGAGCGGCGTGGTCGTGCAGTATTGGCTGAAGTCGGGCGGAGAAGACGTCGTCCTCGATTTCCTCGATGCCACGGGCAAGACCATTCGCAGCTACACGACCAAGGCCGATACCGCGGCGCCGGCGCAGCCGGCCGGCGACGAAGGCTTCTTCGGACCGCAGCCACCGCCGCGTGTCGCCAACAAGCGCGGCGTGAACACCTTCATGTGGAACATGCGCTACCCCGACGCGTCGACTTTCCCGGGCATGATCCTCTGGGCGGCGAACGTCACTGGCCCGCTCGTTCCGCCGGGCAGCTACAAGGTGCGCATGAGCGTGGGCGGCAAGCCGGTGACGACCGAATCGTTCAAGGTTCTCCCCGATCCGCGCATCAAGGCCACGCTCGCCGACTGGGAGGAGCAGTCGCGCGTCGCCGTCCAGATCCGCGATCGCTTCTCCGACGCGAACGACGCGGTGAAGGACATCCGTCGCGTGAAAGCCGAGCTCGCGGATCGCCAGGCGAAGATTCCCGCCGCGCAGCAAGGCGCCTTCTCCGCGCTCTCGGGAGCGTTCTCCACGGCACTCGGCCAGGTCGAAGACTCGCTGTACCAGACGAAGAACCGCAGCGGTCAGGACCCGCTGAATTACCCCATTCGTCTCAACAACCGTATCGGCGCGCTGTTGGGCGTGGTCGCCAGCTCCGACGGCCGTCCCACGCAGCAGACCTACGAGGTCTACACGCTCGTGTCCAAGGAGTTGAACCGGGAGCTCACGAAGAAGAACCAGCTCATGGGCGTGAATCTGCCGAAGATCAACGCGATGTTGAGGGCGGCAGGGCTGAAGGAGATAGAAAACAAGGGTCCGATGATGTAACGGCAGCGTGACCCATACAAAGAGGCCCGAGCGGCGTATCCGCTCGGGCCTCTTTGTCTGATCGCCATTATGCGCTAGCTCGCCGAGGACGCCGCAGAGTCCGTAGCCTGTACGGCCATTCCCATGGCATGATAGCCCTTGTCGACGTAGACGGTATTTCCCGTAATTCCGCTCGCCAGCGGCGAGCAGAGGAAGGCCGCCGTCGCACCCACTTCATCCGCCGTCAACTTTGCCGTCAACGGCGCGTTCGCCGATACGTACTCGACCATCTTCTCGATGATCCCGATCGCGCTCGCCGCGCGCGACGCGAACGGTCCGCCGGAGATCGTATTCACCCGGCAGCCGTACTTTCGTCCGGCCTCGAACGCCAGCGTGCGCGTGTCGCTCTCCAGCGCCGCCTTTGCCGACGACATTCCGCCGCCGTAACCCGGAATCACGCGCTCGCTGGCCATATAGGTGAGCGACACGAACGCGCCATTGTCGCGCATGATCGGCCCGAACCGCTGCACCATCGACACGAGCGAGTACGCGCTCGCGCTCACGGCCCCCAAGTACCCGTGGCGGCTCACCTCGAGCAGCGGCTTCTTGACCTCGGGGCCGTTCGCCAACGAGTGCACCACGATGTCGATCGGCCGCTCGCCGAAGTCGGCCACGAGACGCTCCGCCAGGCCGCCGATGGAGCAGTCGCCCACGTCCTTGTATCGCTTGCTCGTTCGGACGTCTTCGGGAATCTCGTCGTATCGGTCGTAGACGGCGTCGAGCGGATAGATCTTCTCGAACTGGAGGAGCTCGCCCGACGACATTCGCCGCGACTCGTCCATCTTGCCGCGCTCGAGGAGGTTCATGAAGATGTTCAGCGCCGGCGGCCAGGTTCCGACGCAAACACTTGCTCCCGCCTCGGCGAGCGCCTTGGCGATCGCGAAGCCGAACCCCCCGTCGTCGGCGACCCCAGCCACGAGGGCGCGCCGTCCCGTCAGATCGATTTTGAGCATGCCGGAATAATAGCAAACCCGTTTACATTATGCCGACCAGATGAGAGGCTGCTAATACGGCTGTCGGGACCTCTTCTCTTGCGCTCTACGTCCAGCGAACGAGCTTGGATGCTCGGCGATGACCGCCTCCAAGGAGGAGAGTTGGCCACTGTCCTCTATGTCGATGACGAAGACGCGATCCGTCGCGCGCTTCGCTCCTGGCTCGCGCGGCGCGGACACACGGTGTTCACCGCCGGCACCAGCGACGAAGCGCGCGCCATTCTCGAATCGCACGCCGTGGACGGCGTCTTCATCGACGTCTGGCTCGGCGAGGAAAGCGGCTTCGACCTGTTCGAGATGATCGACATGCACTGGCCGCGCGTCGCGGAGCACGCCGTGTTCGTCACCGGCGACATCATCCGCGACCCGGCCATCGAGCAGTCGATCGTCGCGCTCGAGCGCCCCGTGCTCACGAAACCGTTCGAGCTAAGCGAGCTCGAGCGTATCGTCGTAGGGTGGGCGCAGCCGTAGGTCGGCACGCAATCTGTAAGAGGCTATCCCGTGACGAACCCAGCCCGTGAACTCATCTTGGGCCGGGGCGGCGGCGATTTGCCTGCGGCCTCGGGTCCGTCATTCGCGCGAGGCCTATGGCGAATCGCCGCCGCCGACGTCTCGAGTGGGAACCGCGTCACCCTCCTCCGCGACGGACCGGCCACCTTCCAGGCGATGATCGATCTCATCGATCAGGCGACCGCCTCGGTCGACCTCGAGAGCTACATCTTCCGCTCCGACGACGTCGGGCAGCGCATGGGTCAGGCGCTCATGCGCGCCGTGGAGCGCGGGCTCAAGGTGCGCTTGCTCCTCGACTGGATCGGGGGCCGCGGTACCTCGCGCAAGTTCATCAAGCATCTCAAGCATGGTGGCGTCGAGATCGCGGTATTCAACCCGCCCGGCTTTCGCGCCTGGCTCGGTGTGGTGCCACGCGACCATCGCAAGCTGCTCGTCGCCGACGGCGCCATCGGCATCACCGGTGGTGTCGGCGTCGGCCGCGAATGGACCACGGGCGTGCAGAAGTTGCACCGCTCGCGCTGGCGCGACACCGCCGTGCGGATCGATGGTCCGGCCGCGGCCGACATGGTCCACGCCTTCGACCACATGTGGCGGCGCACGCAGGGCCACGAGCGCCGTGGCTCGCATCGCTTTCTGAGACGGCCCGCCCGCGGCGCACATCTCGATCCCGCCACCGACGAGCCGGCGCTCGTCGGCATCGTGGAAGGAGAGCCCCTTCGCCTGCGCGTGTCGCGCGCGCTCCAGATCCAGGCCATCTCGGCGAAGCGCTCGATCTGGATCGCGACGGCGTACTTCACGCCGTCTCCCTCCGAGGTCGAAGCGTTGAACGGCGCCGCGCGCGACGGTGTCGACGTACGCATTCTCGTGCCGAGCCGCAACGACCACCCGTGGGTCTCGCTGCTCGCGCGCCGCTACTACCGGCGGCTGCTCACGAACGGTGTGCGGATCTGGGAATGGCAGGGGGAGATGATGCACGCCAAGACGAGCGTCATCGACGGCCGGTGGGTACGCGTCGGCTCGACCGACTTCAACCCCCTCGGCGTTGCCATCAACTACGAGCTGGACGCGGTCATCGAAGACGGCGTGCTGGGTCTCGAGGCCGAGCGCATGTTCCTCGCCGATCTCGACGAGTCGCGCGAAATCACATTCAATCGGAAGGGGGAAGCGTAATGCGTTGGATTCGTAGTTGGCTCGTCCTGCCGCTGCTTTGCGCAGCCGTGTCGTCGGCCGCGGCCCAGACCGATCCCGCGACGACGCGTCCGTTGTTTACCTGGCGCGATGCCGTGCTCGCGGGCGGATTCGTCGTCACCACGATCGCGATTCGTCCGCTCGACAAGAGCGCGGAACAAGCGCTTCAGCAACCGGAGCGTCAAAAGAACAAAGCATTCCGGGAGGCCGCGATCGGCTTTCGCACCATCGCCGCGCCGGGCTCCGTCATCATCGGCCTCGGGATGTACGCCACCGGCCGATTGAGCAACAACGACCATCTCGCGCAACTCGGGCTGCACGGAACGGAAGCGCTTTTTCTGGGCGAAGGTGTGGGCACGCTGCTCAAGGACATTTTCGGACGCGCGCGTCCGTTCGTCGACACCAATCCCGACAACTTCCAGTTGATGCGCGGCTTCAAGGGCGATGACAAGTTCCGCTCGTTTCCCTCTGGTCACGCCGTTGCCGGCTTCGCCGCCGCGGCCGCGGTCAGCGCGGAAACGAGCCGCTGGTGGCCGAACACCACGCTCATCATCGGCCCCGCCATGTACGGTGGCGCGGCGCTCATCGGGTTGTCGCGCATGTACGACAACCGCCACTGGGCCAGCGACGTGATCCTCGGCGCGGCGATCGGCACCTTCGCCGGCACGAAGGTGGTGCGTTATTATCACGAGCACCCTGGCAACAAACTCGACAAATGGCTGCTGAACGCTTCGGTCTCTCCCGGAGATCTCTCCCACATCTCGTTCTCCGTTCTTCCGGCGCTCGGCCGTCGATAGCTCGCAGTCATGAGCTAGCGTGAAGCCGGGCGTCATCGTGATGACCGAGCTTCACGGGCCGGTCGCCGACCGGCTGCGAGAGCTCCAGCGACGGTACGATCCGCGCATGGCCGCCGAGCTGCCGCCGCACATCACGATCACCGGCTCGTCGGGCATGGGACCATTCCCGCCCGAGACGACCGACGGCGAGCTGCGCGCGGCGCTCGAGCGAATCGCCGCGGAGACGCCGCCATTTTTCGTGCGGCTCGAGCCGCCCACGCGCTTCATGCAGAGCACCGTCGTCGTGATGACGATCGAGCCGAACGGTCCAATCCGCGCGCTGCACGAGCGCATCAAATCGAGTGGGTTATCCTTCGAGCAGCCGCGCTTCACCTTCACGCCGCACGCCACGCTCAGCTTCTATCCCGAGCTCTCGCGCGACCGGCTGCGCGAGCTCCTGCGCGTTCGCATCATCGACCCCGTGGTCATCGACTCGATTCAAGCCTATCGCGCGATCGACCTCACCCGCACGCAGAAAGTGCTCGACCTGCCCCTGACCGGCCCCACATGACGTCCCGCCCCGCCGTTCTCGATCTCATCGAAGCCGACTGCGACGCCAGCGTCGGACGCGCCTTCGTCGCCGTCGCCGCCGAATATTTCGAGCAGACGAGAAGCCGCGAAGGCCGCGTCTCCACGGCGCACACGCCGGCCGGCCTCGCCGCGCGCTTCGACGAGCCGCTCCCGCGCGCCGGACACTCCGTCGAGTCGATCATCGCGCGCCTGCGCTCCGACGTCATCCCCGACTGCAACCGCCTCTTTCATCCGCGCTACGTCGGCCATCAGGTGTCGGCACCGCTGCCCATCGCCGTGTGGATGGAGAGCGTCACGGCGGCGCTCAACCAGTCGGTCGCCGTGTTCGAGATGTCGCCGGTGGGCACCGTGCTCGAGCATCGCGTGATCAACTGGATGTGCGCGCTCGCCGGATATCCGAGCGACGCCGGCGGCACCATGACCACCGGCGGCACCGAGGCGACGTTCACCGCGCTCCTCGCGGCGCGCAACGCCGTGTTGCCCGACGCCTGGACCAACGGCGTCGGCACCGATCCGCCGGTGCTCCTCTGCGGCGAGCACGCGCACTACGCCGTGACGCGTGCCGCCGGCGAGCTCGGGATCGGCATGCGCAACGCGATTGCCATCCGTTCGCGCGATCACAAGATGGATCCCGACGCGCTGCGTCTCGCGCTCGACGCGCTCGGCCGCGAAGGCCGGCGCGTGCTCGCCGTCGTCGCGACCGCCGGCTCCACGGCGACCGGCTCGTTCGACGACCTCGAGACGATCGGCGCGCTGTGTGACGAGCACGGCGTGTGGCTCCACGTGGACGGCGCGCATGGCGCGTCGGCGCTGTTGTCGCGCACGCACCGGCGGTACGTGCGCGGCATCGAGCGCGCGCGGTCCATCGCCTGGGATCCGCACAAGATGATGTTGCTTCCGCTGCAGGCCGGCATGGTGCTCGTGCGCAATGAGCGCGATCTCGACACCGCGTTCTCGCAGCGCGCGCCGTATCTCTTTCAGTCGGGCGATGCCGCCGAACGCGTGTGGGACCAAGGCACGCGCAGCTTCCTCTGCTCGCATCGTGCCGACGTGTTCAAGCTCTGGGTTGCGCTGCAGCGCTACGGCGCCGACGCACTCGGCGAGCTGTACGATCACATGTGCGCCAACGCGCGGTTGTTCTGGGAGGAGATTCAGGAGCGGCCCGACTTCGAGGCCATGCACGAGCCCGAGTCGAACATTCTGTGCTTCCGCTACCTGGGGCCGGGAGCCCGTGATCATCCTGAGCGCAGCGACGACATTAACCGCGAGCTTCGCGAGCGCTACAACTTGTCGGGCGAAGGCTGGATCACCGCCACGAACCTCGACGGCCGGCGCGTGCTGCGCGTCACGATGATGAACCCGCGCACCACGGCGGCCGACATCCGCGACGTCCTCGACGGACTCGCCGCGGTCGGAAAAACACTATAAGGCTTTCTTGATCGCCGCCTCGAGATCCTGCTTTCCACCGAGGCCCGTGTACACGATCTTGCCCTTCTTGTCGATCACCACGACGTACGACGTCGCGGGCACGTCGTACGCGCCCGTTGCGTCGCCCTTCGTGTCGAAGTACTGATCGCCCGGCAGTCCGTGCTTGGCGACGAACGCCTTCACGCGCGCCGGCGACTCGTTCACCGACACCGCCACCCCGACGAACTTCACCTGCTTGGCGTACTTCTTCGACACCGCGAGCAGCGTGGGCTCGAGCTCCGCGCAGTTCGGACACCACGTGGCCCAAAACTCGATCACCGCCGGGGTCTTGCCGATGTACTGCGCGAGATCCGCGTCCTTGCCGTCGAGCGTGTGCACCTTGGCCGCCGGCGCCACCGTCCCGATCTGCAACCCGAGATCCTGCGCTTGTACCATTCCGGGCACGATCGCCAGGATCGCCGCGATGATGAACGTCCTCATATGATCAACTGCCCCATTTTGACGAGATAGTACTCCGCGACGCCGATCATCACGAGAGCGAATACCCGCTTCACCCACACCATCCACATCCCCGCCCGCGGCAGCCGCGCGATCGCGCCCGACGACAGTCCGACGACCACGAGCAGCGTGCACATGCCGAGCGAGAACACGAACAGATACAGAAAGCCGAGCCCCGCGCTCTTCGTCGCGGACACCCAGGTGAGCACCGCGGCCATCACCGGCGCCGAACAGGGCGCGGCCACGAGCCCCGACATCGCTCCCATGGTAAACGCGCCCGACGCCCGCCCCGCTGTTCCGGCGTTGGTCGCCCGCTCCAGGATCGCGGTCGGCACGCGCACCGGCAACACGTCGAGCATGGCCAGCGCCGCGATCAATAGCAGGTTCGCCATGGCGAAATACAGCCACGGGTTGGTACTCACCGAACCGAAGAGCGTTCCAGTCAGCCCAGCGAACAGCCCGAGCGCCGAGTAAACCAAGGCGAGCCCGAACACGTACATGATGGTGAGGACGAGCGGCCGCCAGCGCGGCGGACGCGTCGCCCCGGCGCTCTGCTCACCAACCGACGTTCCGCCCACGATCGCGGCTGTGATCGGGATCATGGGGTAGATACACGGCGTGAGGCTCGTCAGCACGCCGCCGAGAAACACGATCGGCAGCGCACGCAACGGGCTCGACAAGTCTGGCAGCAGGTTCGCGATATCCACAGAGAGATTAATTAGTGCCGTTCCGACAGGCGGAGCGATTGACTAACGCCGTCATCCCGACTGATCCTGAGCGAGCGAAGGGGAGCAGAGGGGAGTGGAGCGATCTCCCCGAATTCACGGAGATCCCTCGACTACGCTCGGAATGACACTCGAGCTTTCGAACTACACGAAACCTATGCTCAACGCCAAATCCGCGACGCTCACGCTGCCAATCCTCGCCGCGCTTCTCGCGTTCCCGCACCAAGCCACTGCGCAAACGCCGGCGGGAGACGGCGTGCGAACGTCCGGCATGGCCGAGCACGCGATGGGCGGCACGATGAGCGGCCCGATGGACGAGAACATGATGAAGCACATGCAGCTCACCCCGCCGCGCACGCCGACGCACGCCGACAGCCTGCGCGCCACGCGCGTTGCCGCCGAGCTCAAACTGGCGCTCGCCAAGTACCAGGACACCGCCGCCGCCGTCGCCGATGGCTACAAGATGTTCCTGCCGAACGTGAAGACGCAGCGCATCTATCACTTCACGAACAATCGCCGCGGCCTCCTCGCCGCCTTCCACTTCGATGCCGCCAAGCCCACCTCGATCCTCTACAAACGCGGCGCCGACGGCAAGCTCCATCTCGTCGGCGCGATGTACACGTTGGGCAAGAACGCGAGCCTCGACCGGCTCGACGCCCGCGTGCCGCTCAGCATCGCTCGCTGGCACAAGCACGTGAACTGGTGTCTGCCCGCGAAAGGCGAGGAGGCGCGCTGGACGGAGCAGAAGAACGGCAAACCGGTCTTCGGGCCCGAGAGTCCCATCGCCACGGAGCGGGAGTGCGACGCCGTGCACGGCGACTTTCAGCCGACCGTCTTCGGCTGGATGCTCCACGCCAACGTCTATGAGGGCGCCGACCTCCACACCATCTTCGCCGACGATCATGAATGATTGACAAAGTCAACTAATTAGTTGACTTTGTCCTCCATCTCTTTCGGACTGTTCGGATGGAGCGCATGCGCCAGATCGACCAGCGGGCCGAAGCGGTCCGCGCCTTCAACCGCTTCTACACGCGCCGCATCGGCGCGCTCGGCGAAGGACACCTCGGAAGCCCCTTCTCGCTCACCGAGGCCCGCGTGCTCTACGAGCTCGCACACCGCGACCACCTCACAGCGAGTGAGATCGCGGCGTCGCTGGAGCTCGATCGCGGATATCTCAGCCGCACCCTGCGCGCCTTCAAGAAGCGCGGGCTCATCGAGACGGAGACGCAGTCCGCCGACCGCCGCCAAACGCTGCTTCGTCTCACCGCCGCCGGCCGCAAGGCATTCGCGCCGCTCGACAAGGGCGCGCGCGACACGATCGCCGCCATGCTCCAGCCGCTCGGCGCCGACGAGCAGCAGCGCGTGCTCGACGCCATGCAGACGATTCGCCGCTCGCTCGATCCAACCTCCGAGCAACCGTCCACGGCGCCGTACGTCGTGCGATCGCACCGGCCGGGCGACATGGGCTGGATCGTCCATCGCCACGGCGTGCTCTACTTCGAGGAGTACGGCTGGGACGAGCGCTTCGAGGCGCTCGTCGCCGGCGTCGTCTCCGAATTCATCGCCAACTTCGACGCGGCGCGCGAACACTGCTGGGTGGCCGAGCGAAATGGCGAGATCGTCGGCTCGATCTTCGTCGTTGCCAAGTCGAAGACCGTCGCCAAGCTCCGCCTCCTGCTCGTCGAGCCCTCGGCGCGCGGCCTCGGACTCGGTCGGCAATTGGTCGACGAAGTCCTGCGGTTCGCGCGGCAGGCCGGCTACAAGAGGATTCAGCTCTGGACTCATCCGGAGCTCACGGCGGCGCGAAAGATCTATAAAGCGGTGGGCTTCGAGCTGATCGCCGAAGAGGAGCACCGGCTGTTCGGGAAGCCGTTGGTGGCCGAGACGTGGGAGCTGCGCTTCGCCGACTGACGGTGAGCCTCGCGAGCAGGCAATTAGATTTCGCCCCCATGGCCCCCCCATCATTCATCTACGTCATGAAAGACCTGCGCAAGGTCGTCCCGCCTTCGCGGGAAATCTTGCGCGGCATCTGGCTCTCCTTCTACTACGGCGCCAAGATCGGCGTGCTCGGCGGCAACGGCGCCGGCAAGTCCACGCTGCTGCGCATCATGGCCGGCGTCGATCAGGACTATCAGGGCGAGGCCTGGTCGGCCGAGGGCACGCGAATCGGCTACCTGCCGCAGGAGCCGCAGCTCGACCCCGCGCTCGACGTGCGCGGAAACGTCGAGCTCGCGGTGAAAGCGCAGCGCGACCTGCTCCAAGAGTTCCAGGACATCTCCATGGCGTTTGCCGAGCCGATGAGCGACAGCGCGATGGAAAAGCTGCTCTCCCGCCAGCAGCGCGTGCAGGAGCAGATCGACGCGCACGACCTCTGGAATCTCGACAACAAGATCGAGATCGCCATGGACGCGCTGCGGCTGCCGCCGCCCGATGCCGACGTCACGCTGTTGTCCGGCGGTGAGCGCCGGCGCGTTGCGCTCTGCCGAGTGTTGCTCGAGGATCCCGACATTCTGCTCCTCGACGAGCCCACGAACCATCTCGACGCCGAGAGCGTCGCCTGGCTCGAGCGCTATCTCCACGACTTTCCGGGCACGGTCATCGCCGTCACCCACGATCGATACTTTCTCGACAACGTCGCCGGCTGGATTCTCGAGCTCGATCGCGGCGCCGGTATTCCGTACGAGGGGAACTACACCTCGTGGCTCGAGCAGAAGAAGACACGTCTCTCCATCGAAGAAAAAACGGAGTCGGCGCGCCAACGTACGCTCCAGCGCGAGCTCGATTGGGTGCGTCTCGCGCCCCGCGCCCGGCAGGCGAAGAACAAGGCGCGCGTGCAGAAGTACGAGGAGATGGTGGAGCAGGAGACGGCCGACACGATCATGCAGCACGAGATCGTGATCCCGCCCGCGCCGCGCCTCGGCAACGAGGTGGTCACGGCGCGCGACGTCAAGAAAGCATTCGGTGAGAAGGTGCTGCTCGACGGCGTGTCGTTCGATCTGCCGCGCGGCGGCATCGTCGGCATCATCGGGCCGAACGGCGCCGGCAAGACCACGTTGTTCAAGATGGTCGTGGGATCGGAAGCGCCGGATAGCGGGGTTCTCAAGCTCGGCGAAACGGTGTACGTCGCGTACTCCGATCAGAATCGCACGCTCGACGGCGACAACACCGCGTGGCAGGAGATCTCCGGCGGGTTGGAGCTCATCATGGTGGGCAAGAAGGAGCTGAACAGCCGCGCCTATCTCTCGAGCTTCAACTTCCGCGGCACCGACCAGCAGAAGAAAGTCGGCAACCTGTCGGGCGGCGAGCGGAACCGGCTGCACCTCGCCAAAACGCTCATGACCGGCGGCAATCTCCTGCTCCTCGACGAGCCGACGAACGATCTCGACGTCGACACGCTACGCGCGCTCGAGGATGCGCTCATCGACTTCACCGGGTGCGCGGTCGTCATCTCGCACGATCGGTGGTTCCTCGACCGCGTGGCCACGCACATCCTGGCATTCGAGGGGAATTCCGAGGTCGTCTGGCACGAAGGCAACTACCAGTCGTACATCGAAGACCTCAAGAAGCGAAAGGGCGCCGACGCGGACCAACCGCACCGGGTGGCGTTCAAGAAGCTCGTTCGCACGTAGCACCGCGCCCGTCATCCAGAGCGCGTCGAGGCCCTTCGGTATCGCCGGAGGGCCTCTTTCGCGCCCTCGCGGCAGCTTTCGCGGCCTAGCGGCAAAACACTGCGTCCCCCGCAAGCAGCGGGCCGGAAATTGCGTTAGATTCGGGAATCTGGCGAGCGGCTGATACGCCGCGTCTTTCCCCAGTCTCCTGGCGCTCTTCTCGGCCACCGGACTCTCGAGAGTCGTCTTGGTCCCGTGCTTTCAGCCGATGCGCATGCAATGCCAAGTCATGCCCGTACGTCCGTGAGGCCTCCGGACGACGAGACAGTGCACGACGATCCGCACCCGGCGATTGCGAACTCTGCCGCCTGGTCCCGATCCCGGTAAGCCGCTCGCCTCGTGCCGAGTGCACGCATCAACAGTCCAAGGAGCTTCATGACCGACTTCACGCACGACGTGGCAATCTCCGCGGTTCCCTACGACGCCATGCTCGTCGCCGAGCTGTCGGAGCGGCTCGCCCGCCGCGTTGGCCCGGGGCTATTCTGGCGCGCGGAACGCGACGACATGCGGCCCGACCCCGCGGCGGATCTCGCGTCGTCGTCGGTCATCAGCGAGTCGGCCCGCGTCATCGTGGTGCTGCATCAGCGGCTCTGGGGGCGCGACGGGGTCACCGCCGCCGATGCCACGGCACTGCGTGAGCGCATCCGCGCCAAGCGCCACAAGTCCATTCGTGTCGTGAAGCTCGATCAGGAGCCGGTTCCGACTTGGCTCAAGACGGCGCATAATTGTGTCATGAGCGAGATAGGCATCGAGAGCGTCGCCGACGCCGTGATCGATGGAGTGGTCGCCACCGGCGGAAAGGTGATGGCGAAGCCGGTCCCCGTGCCCGTCGAGCCGGTGGCTCCGCGGCCGGCGTGGAGCGAAGGACACCAGACGTACATGTCGCAGCCGCGGGCGCAAACGGCGCTCAAGCGCGAGTTCGAGATGCTGACCTCCGAGCTCGCCGGACGCGTGAAGTTCGAGAGCGACCGTCTCGGCGACAAGCAGGTCGAGATGCACTGCGCGCCGCAGCGGCTCGTCGTCCAGCTGGGCCCGGTGGGGCTCAGCATGTCGTGGGTCGCCGGCCGCTCGGGCAATCTCGCCGACGGACGTTTGCTCGTCATCGAGTGGGACGGCGCCATTACGCACCGCCGCCACATGGGCGGCGCGAAGACTGCATCGCCGACCCGCGAGCAACTGTATCGGCCCGAAGCCAAGGGGCCTGACGATTGGTGCTGGCGTCCCGAGGGAGGCGAGGGTTCCTCGTACTCCTCCCGGAATCTCGCCGGCCAGTGTTTCACCAGCGCGAACATGGGACGGACCGAATGACGGACATCTCACACACCGAACAAGCGAACTGGCGTGGAATCGTCGAACCGTACGTTGGCGCCGACATTCGGCGGGCCATCTACCAGGTGATCTCGACGCTCGGCCTCTTGGCGCTGTCGATGTGGTTGATGGGCGTGACGTTGGAGCACTCCATCCCGCTCGGATTGCTGCTCGCACTGCCCACCGCGGGCCTGCTCGTCCGAACGTTCATCCTCATGCACGACTGCGCGCACGGCTCGCTCTTTCCGTCGCGCCGCCTCAACGATACCGTGGGCTTCATCACCGGCGCGATCACGCTGACGCCCTTCGCGCAGTGGCGCCGCGATCACGCCATGCACCATGCGTCGTCGGGTGACCTCGACCGGCGCGGTCACGGCGACGTGCCCACGTTGA
Organism: Gemmatimonadota bacterium; assembly: GCA_028287235.1. Classification (GTDB taxonomy): domain Bacteria; phylum Gemmatimonadota; class Gemmatimonadetes; order Gemmatimonadales; family Gemmatimonadaceae; genus JAQBQB01. The sequence continues at coordinate 309,902 of JAQBQB010000026.1, forward strand.
CGGTCACCGAGTATCTGGCCAAGAGCCCGCGCGACCGCTTTCTCTACCGGCTCATTCGGCATCCGGCGTCGCTGCTCTTCGGGGGACCGGTGCACCTCATGCTCAGCCAGCGCATTCGCTCGCGCAGCGCCGCGTCGCGCGACAAGCAGCTCGCCAGCGTGTGGGGCACGAACGCGGTGGTCGCGGTCGCGCTCGGCATCGCGATGTGGCTGTTCGGCTGGTCCACGGTGCTGCTCGTCTATCTCTTCTCGTTTTATCTCGCTGCGATGGCCGGCGTGTGGCTCTTCTACGTGCAGCATCAGTTCGAGGATGCGTACTGGGAGGAGCATGGCGAATGGGATTACGTCACTGCCTGTCTGCAGGGCAGCTCGCACCTGAAGCTGTCGGCGCCGTTCCGCTGGTTCACCGGCAACATCGGCCTGCATCACGTGCATCACCTCGCGCCGCGCATCCCGAACTTCCGGTTGCAGCGCTGCCACGACGAGAACCCGCTCTTTCAGCAGGCGCCGGTGGTGACGCCGCTGTCCGGCCTGTCGGCGCTGCGCCTGGCGCTCTGGGATGAAGAGCAGCGCCGCCTCGTCCGGTTCTGCGACGTGAAGGACCGTTTGAGCGCCTGACCTTCTCGTCGTCTCGTGCTATTCGTTTTTGAGTGACTGATGGACCTCGACAGCTCACTGGCGGTTCGCCGGCACGGATTGTCGAGGTCCATGAACTCACGGCGCACAAGAAGATCTGCTACATCAGGTCATCCATCCGTGGACTCGAGATGCGCCTCGCTGTCCTCGGGTCTCCCCAGCAGTCGCTGCAATCGCGTGCGCGAGATGCCAAGCCGCCGCGCCGCATCGCTCTTGTTCCCTCCGCAGAGCTCCACCGCCTCACACACCGCGCGATGGATCGTCGCGTCGAGCTCCAGCGTAGCCGCGATCACGTTCGGAACGCCATGTTCCGCCTCCAGCATCAGCGTCTGCGCGTCGAGCACCGGCGAGTGCGCCAGGAGCACCGCGCGCTCGAGCACGTTGCGCAGCTCGCGCACGTTTCCCGGCCAGCTTCGCGAGCGTAGCGCTCGCTCCGCACCCGGAGTGAACCGCGCGCCGTGCAGTCCGTACTCCGCCGCGAACCGCGACAGGAAATGCCGGGCGAGCGGCAGGATGTCTTCGGGCCGCGCGCGCAGCGCGGGCATCGAGATGGGAACGATGGCGATTCGATAGTACAGGTCTTCACGGAACTCGCCGAGCCGTACCGAGCGGGCGAGGTTGACGTGCGTCGCCGCAATGACGCGCACGTCGACCGGGGTCGACTTCGTTCCTCCCACCCGGCGAATCGTCCGCTCTTCCAGCGCGCGCAGCAGCTTGCCCTGGAGCGGCAGCGGCAGATGTCCGATCTCGTCGAGGAAGAGCGTACCGCGATCAGCGATCTCGAATAACCCCGGCTTTGCCGACGTCGCATCGGTGAACGCGCCGCGCTCGAATCCGAACAGCTCGCCCTCAAGAAGATTCTCGGGAATCGCCGCGCAGTTCACGTCGACGAACGGCCCGGTGCGGCGCGGACCGTTCTCGTGCAGCGCACGCGCGAGCAATTCCTTTCCCGTTCCCGTCTCGCCGGTGATGAGCGCCGTCACGTGCGGATGCGGAACGATGCGCGCCGCCTGGCCGAGTGCGGCGCGCAGCGCTTCGCTGTCGCCGAGGATGCCGCGAAATTCGTAGCTCTGGCCCTCGAACGCGTACGTGCGCGCCGATCGTCGGCCGGCGACACGCTGGCGCTCGTAGCGCACCCAGTCGCGCAACACATCGTAATCGCGCGCGAGCAGAAAAAAATCCGATGCGCCGGCGCGCATCACCTCAGTCGCGAGACGATGGTCGCCCGTGGCGCCCACCGCGGCGATCTCGATGGGCGGCGTGCCGATCGCGCGCACCGTGGACTCGAGCAACTGCTCGTCACCGCCCGCCGCGATGATCCCGATCGCCCCCGCCTCGGCGCTACCGAAGTCATTCGGCGACGACGCCGATCGAAAGCGCAGCCCGCACTCGCGTGCGAGCCGCGGCCAGACCGCCGAGAAGGATTCGCTGAGCTCGAGCACGAGCAAGGTGTCGATCGGCATTCACTCAGGTTCGCATGCGTGTCCACGTGAAGCCTGCACGCCTCGCATGAGTTCCCGTGTGACGCAGCACACAGTGCGCGCACAGTGCGCGCACGGTGCACTCAGTGCCGCACGCTCGAGCGCGGTGTAGCGAAACGCGGCGCCGTCGTAGCACAACGCGACAGCACGCAACGTACGGTCCCGGCCGCGTGCAACGCAGCGTGTGCCGCGCATGTGCCGCGCGCGATGCGGAGATCGTTGGCACCACGCCGCTTGCCACGCTGCGCTCGCTGCGCGGCGCGTGTGTGATCGGCGGCACACAATCGCGGCGCGGGTACTGCACGCCTTATCAACGATTGCTCAATCGAGCACCAACGTCTTTGAACCGGAGGAAGCAGCATGCAGGAGATCGCGAACTTCTCGAAGCACACCACTCGGCGTCCCGCCGCGATCGTGACGGCGATCGTGGGCCTGGCCTTCATATCAGCGTGTTCGTCCGATTCAGTCGGTGTCGGCGGAAGCACGCAGAGCCAGCTCTCGTTCAGCACGAGCGGCACGTCGTCGTCCAATGCGGTGTCGGCCGCGCTGGTTCCGGTGACGGTCGGCGCGCACACGCTCGACCTCGCCCAGGTCACGCTCACCATCGATCGCGCCGAGCTGAAACGTGCGCACACCGACGCGTGCGCCGGTGACAATGACGAAAATGACGATCACCCGGGCAACTTGGGCAACTCGGGGAACACGGGCAATTGCGCCGAAGTGAAGATCGGTCCCACGACTGTCGATCTCCCGCTCACGCCTGGCGTCGTCAGCATTCCGGCGAACACGATTCCCGCCGGCACCTTCCGCCAGCTCGAGCTGAGCGTCTCGCAGGTGCGCCTCAAGGGCACGTTCGACGGCACGGCGTTCGACGTGTCGCTCCCGGTGCGCGTGCGGCAGGAAGTGGAGTTCGCCACTCCGATCGTCGTGACCGACAGTGCGCCCGCGTCGGTGACGGTCAACGTTCCCGTGGCCGGTTGGCTAGTGAACGCCGACGGATCGCTCGTCGACCCGAGCAAGATCCTCACGACGCCGTCGCTCATGGCGGCGGTGAAAGCCCGCATCGCCGCGTCGTTCCGCGCGTTCGAGGACCGCGACCACGACGGCAAGGACGACCACGGCGGACGCAACTGATCGTTCTCGCAGTTCGCATCGAGCGACCCCGTCCCTAACCCGGGACGGGGTCGTCTTGTTCTGCGGACAACAAACGTTTCAACGCGGCGGCGTCCCTGACCGTAACTGCTTGTGGTAGAGCGTGTTGCGCGATGTGCCGAATCGGGCACGCCACACGCATATACCCGCGGTGGGGACGACGCTCCCAGGGTGCACCGCACTTCAAGTGTCTTGGCCGATGAGGGCTGACTAATGACCGACGAAAAGAAGATCCACGACGATTGCGAGCAGCACGACTGCTTCGTTCCGACCAGCCGCCGCCGCTTTTTGCGCGACAGCTTCCTCGGCGTAGCCGGTGCGCTCATCGCCGTGGGCATGAGCAAGAGCGACGCGTTCGCGATGCCGATGGCGTTCACCGAAGCAACTCGTTCCTCCGGAGCGACGCACAGCTACACGGTACCGGCCGCCGACGGCGCGCAAATCGACAAGGACAACGAGGTCATCCTCGTGCGCTGGCAGAACGCCATCTACGCGTTCAGCCTCTCCTGTCCGCACCAGAACACCGCGCTCAGGTGGGACGACCGCGACCACACCTTCCAGTGCCCGAAGCACCACTCGAAGTTCACGGCGGCGGGTGCCTACATCGCCGACAGCGGCCGCGCGACGCGCAACATGGATCGCCTCGCCATTCGGCGCGACGGCGCCGGCGTCACCGTCGACGTCGACAAGCTCTACCAGGAAGACACCGACGGACCGCAGTGGGCCTCGGCGGTGGTGAAGCTCAGCTAAGGCCGAGCGTTCGAATCAGCGCGATCGCGAGCGCGATCAACACGCACAGCGATCCGCTGACCGCGAGCACCACGCGGGCGCCGACGTCGCGCACCGACCGCACGTCCACGCCGAGTCCCAGCGCGGCCATCGCGCCGATCGTCAGCCAGGTGGCGGTCACCTTCGCGGCGGCCGAGGCGGCGTCGGGGATCAGGCCCGCCGAGCGCAGGATGGCCAGCGCCACGAAGCCGAGCACGAACCAAGGCACGATCCGCTTGAACGACAGCGTCTCCGCCGACGCGCGATGCGCGCGTAGCGCGAAGAAGATCACCACGGGGCCGAGCATCAGCACGCGCGCGAGCTTGACCACCGTCGCCACCTGACCGCTCAACGTGCTCACGGCGAAGGCCGCCGCGAGCACCTGCGGCACCGAGTACACGGTGAGTCCCGCCAACACGCCGTACTGGTAGTGCGAGAGCGCGAGCGGCGCGATGAGCAGCGGGAGACAGAGCACGACCACCACGCCCAGCACCGCCGTCAGCGCGATCGACGCCGCGACGTCTTCCTTGTCGGCGCCGATCACCGGCGCCACGGCGGCGATCGCGGAGTTTCCGCAGATCGCGTTTCCGCAGGCGACGAGAATCGCGAGCTTGGGTGACAGGCCGGCGAGTCGTCCGATCAATACGCCAATGGGCAGCGCGATGCAGACGAGCAGCACGATGCCCAGCGCGAGCGCCGGACCGGAAGCGAACAGGCGGGGCACGTCCATCGTGGCGCCGAGGAGGCAGACCGCGAGCTCGAGGACGTCCTTTGCGACGAACCGCACGCCCGGCTCGGTGGTCGGAGACGTGCCGCGGACGGTGCGCACGAGCATGCCGATGAGAATCGCCAGCACGAGCGCCTCGACGATCGCTCGGCCGAGCAGGCGCTCCTCGATCCATCCGGCCGCGACGGCGACGGCCGAGACGAGGATCGAGGCAATGATCCCAGGAACGAGCGCGGACCATCTGTTGGGCGTGGGCGAGCTGGAAGTCGACACGCCGGATCGTACCTAGTGCGCCTATAATGAAGCCAGTACATTGTTTTCATAGTTCAATAACTATGAGTAATGGCCATCAATCTTCATCACCTCCGCCTTTTCGCCGCCGTCGCCGAGCATGGGAGCTTTACCAAGGCGGCCGGTTCGCTGAACCTCAGCCAGCCGGCGATCTCCAAGTCGCTCAACGAGTTAGAGCGTCAGTTGAACATCGGACTAATTGACCGAACAGGTAAATCAGTCAAATTGACTGATGCTGGCAGGACGCTGTACGCCAGAGCGCGAGAGCTCTTTGGCGTCGAACGGACGGCAGAACAGGAGCTGCGGGAGCTCCGAGGGCTCAAGCGCGGCTTGCTGCGCATCGCCGCCAGCACGACGATCGCCACGTACATGCTGCCCGCCGTCCTCGGCCGCTTCCATCTCCGTCACCCGAAAGTCCGGATCCAGACCACGAGCGCGAACACCCGCTCCGTGTTGCGCATGCTCCTGGAATTCCGCGTCGATGTGGCGCTCGTCGAGGGGCCGGTGTCGCACCCGCGGGTGGACGTCCGCCCTTGGCGCGAGGATGAGCTGGTCGTGATCGCACCGCCCGACCACGAGCTCCTCGGCCGCCGCTCTGTGGACGTCCACACCGTTGCCGCGCACTCCTTTCTAGTGCGCGAGCCGGGGTCCGGCACTCGCGAGGTGAGTCGCCGCGCGCTCGCCCTGCACGGCGTGCGGCTCGCCAACACGATGCGCGTGGGGGGCACCGAGGCGATCAAGCAGGGTGTGGCCGCTGGGCTCGGCCTCGCGATCGTGTCGCGCGCCGCTGCAACCGATCAGCTCGCGCTGGGTAAGATTGCGATCCTCCCGGTCGAGGGACTCGAGATTCGCCGTACCCTGGCCCAGATCACGCTTCGGGGGCGCGCGTCCACGGCATCGGCTCGCGAGCTGGAACTGTTGCTCGAGCATGGCGAGGCGCTCCACTCGGGCGACGCCTCGGGCGCAGCCGGGGAGTAATATCGCGCCCAGCCTAGATTGCTCGTAATGGCTGGGCCAATGAAACGTGTCAGAGGACCATCATGCGCACTACTGCTCGCTTCGCTTCGTTCGCGCTCTTGACCGTCGTCGCCGTCGCCGTCGCCGCTGGCTGTCACAGCGCGCCGCCGCCGCCACCGCCGGTCATCGTGCCGCTGACCGACTCGGCGTCCGCGGCGCTTGCGTGGGTGCAGTCCCACGCCGCGCCGTTGGCCGTGGGCGACTCGATACCCAACGCCGCCGAGCGTTCCCAGCTCACGAGCTTCGCGGGCGACGCGCGCGTGATCGGCATCAGCGAGCTCACGGAAGGCACGCACGAGTTTCCCGCGGCGGTTGGGCGCATCCTCTTCGCGCTCGCTGACTCGGCGAACGTTCGCGCGCTGGCGATTCAAGCGCCGATGGCGGAAACGATGGAAGTCGACCGCTACGTCCGCACCGGGGTCGGCGACCCGCGACGATCGCTTCGCACCCTCGCGTCGTGGCGATGGGAGACGCCGGAGATGCTGGCGCTCGTCAATGCCATTCGTGCGTGGAATCGCACGCATGACGCGACCAAGCAGATCGGATTCTACGGCTTCGAGATCCCGACGGCGACGCATGCCGTAGACGTGGTGAACGCGCTTCCGGATTCCATCGCCGGCACGCCGCTCAAGAGTTGGTTCCGGCGTGAATACCCGTGCGTCCTCCGCGACGAAGCGGCGCGCTTCGGCAACGGCGGCCGCGCGTCGGACAGCACGTTCTGGCGCGCGTGCGGCACCGTCGCGAACGCCGCCGTGGACAGCATCGTCGCGCTTCGCGCGCGTCTGTCGCCGGCGCGTTCGGCGCAGGTCGCGTTCGTCGAGCAGATGGCGCGGCTCGTTCAGCATCACGTCACCACGGGTCTGCGCTACCTACCGCGGCAGGAGGTCGTCGCCGACCACGTGATGTATCTCGCGGACATGCTCGGTCCGAACGCGAAGCTGTTCGCGTGGGGGGGCGACGTCGAGATGGGCCGGCTGACCCTGGACAAGACCACCGTGCAGACGGGCCAGGTGCTTGGCCAGCGGCTTGGCTCGCGCTTCCGGACACTCGCGTTTTTATTCGGCGACGGCGCCGTGCGCGCGCGCATGGGAACATTCGGACGCAACGGTGAGCCCAGCGACCTTACGACGGTCACGGTGTTGCCGCCCACGGCAGGCATGTACGAAGACGTGCTGTCGCGTGCGCCCATCGCCGCCTACTGGCTCGACATGCGTGCGCTGCCGAACGACATCGCGGGCGCGTGGCTGCGCGGGCCGCACCCGGCGCGGCTGATCACGGAGCTATACGTGCCGGCGAGTGCGCAGTTGTTCGAGACGCCGTTGGAGTTTCCGAAGTTTTTCGACGGGGCCATCTTCATCAAGCACGTTACGGCGCCACGATAGGAATGATGCCGCGTTCGATGTAGATGGGCCGCACCAAGGCCCGCAACATCGGCAGCTTGCGCGCGAACCACAGGCCGGCGATCACGCACGAGATGCCGCCGAGCAAAATCGTGTGCTGCGGTCCGATCCGATCGGCGAGCACGCCGCCGAGCAGGCTGCCAATGGGCGCGGTGCCGAGAAAGGCCATCGTATAGAACGCCATGACCCGGCCGCGCAGCCGTTCTTCGACGATCGTCTGCAGGATCGTGTTCGTCGCCGCCATCTCGACCATCATGCCGCCGCCGACGAACGGCAGAATGAGCAGCGAGACCCAGAGGCTGTGCGACAGAGAAAATACCGTGAGACCAAGGCCGAAGGTGATCGTCGAGATGACCATCACGCGTCCAAGGCCGACCACGGACATTCGCGACGCGAGGTACAGCGCGCCGGCGAGCGCGCCGAGGCCGGAGGCGGTCATGAGAAAGCCGAGGGTGTGCGCGCCGCCGTGAAGCACCGTGGCGGCGACGGCGGGCATCAACACGGTGTAGGGCATGCCCATTGTCGCGACGAGCGCGAGGAGCAGCAGCGACGACCAGATCGGCGGAAAGCCCATGACGTAGCGGAATCCGTCGCGCAGCTCGTCGATCGCGCGCGAGTTCGGCACCGGCTTGGCGTCGTGCCTTACATTCATCGCCAGCAGCGACGCGATCACCGCGATGTAGGAGATGGCGTCGAGCAGGAAGCACCACCCTTCGCCGAAGGCGGCGATGAGCACGCCCCCGATCGACGGTCCGATGATCCGGCTACCGTTGACCATCGAGGAGTTGAGGGCGATGGCGTTCGGCAGGTGGGCGCGGTCCTCTACCATCTCGACGACGAACGATTGGCGGGCCGGCGTGTCGAAGGCGTTGATGATCCCCTGAACTATTTGCAGGGCGAGGATGTAGGCAACGGTGATGGTGCCGGTGAAGGCGAGAATGGCTAGCGCCAGGGACTGCAGCATCGACAGGAACTGCGTGACCAGCAGGATGCGGTGCCGGTCGCGGCGATCGACGAGGACGCCGGCGATGGGCGCGAGAACGAGCGTCGGGATCTGCCCGCAGAAGCCGACGACACCGAGCAGGAGCGCGGATCCGGTGAGGCGGTAGACCAACCAACTCGTGGCGATACGCGTAATCCAAGTGCCGATCAGCGAGACACTTTGCCCGCCGAAGAACAGGCGATAGTTCTTTGAGCTGAGGGCGCGAAGCAGGTCGGGCACTTATGTTGCGGCAGAGGAAGACAAAATGTTCATCTCGGATTTTGCAATTCGGCGGCCGATCATCACCGTGGTGACGATGATCGCGCTGGTCGTGTTTGGTCTCGCGTCGCTCGCGCGGCTCGATACCGACGAATTCCCGGCCATCGATGCGCCGATCGTGTTCGTGGCGATCGCGTATCCCGGTGCTGCTCCCGACGTCGTCGAGCGCGAGGTCGTGACGCGCATCGAAGACAAGATCTCCGGCATCAGCGGCGTGGATAAGATCAACTCCACGTCGACCGACGGCTTCGCGCAGATCGTCGTGCAATTCGTGTTCTCCAAACCGGTGGAGCAGGCGACGCAGGACATTCGCGACGCGATCTCCGGCGTTCGCTCGCAGCTACCCACCGAGATCATCGAGCCGATCATCCAACGGTTCGACCCCAACCAGCTTCCGATCGTCTCACTCGCGGTGACGTCGACGGTGCTGACGACGCCACAGCTCACCGCGCTCGCCGACCAGACGATCGCCGGCGACCTGCGCGCAACGGCCGGCGTGGCGCAGGTGAACGTCGTGGGCGGCGACAGCGCGCAGCTGAATGTAAACGTTCGGCCTGCCGACCTCGCGTCGGTGGGTGTGGGCATCGATCAGGTCGTCAACGCGCTGCGCTCGCAGAATCTCGCGGCGCCGGTCGGCAACGTGACGAGCACCCTCGAGCAGCGCTCGATTCGGCTCGAGGGCCGGTTCGAGCGGCCCGAGGATTTCGCCGCGCTCGTCGTGGCGCAGCGCAACGGCGCGCTCATCACGCTGAGCCAGGTCGCCGACGTCGAGGCGGGTGCGGCGGAGCCCAAGTCCGCCGCGCTGTTCAACGGCGTGCCGGCCATCGGTCTCGACATCGTCAAGTCGCGCGAGTACAGCACCACCGCGGTTGCCGACGGCGTGAAGAAGCGGATCGCCGCGCTCCAGACGACGCTGCCCAAAGGCACGCGCATCGAGATCGTCCGCGACGCCGGCGCGCGCGTGCGCAATTCGGTGCGCAACGTGGAGGAGGCGCTCGTCGAGGGCGCGGTGCTCACCGTGCTCGTTGTGTTCCTGTTCCTCAACTCCTGGCGCTCGACGGTCATCACCGGGTTGGCGCTGCCGGTGTCGGTGCTCGCGTCGTTCGTGCCGCTGGCGATGTTCGGCTTCACGCTGAACACCATGTCGCTGCTCGGCCTATCACTGGCCATCGGCATACTCATCGACGACGCCATCGTAGTGCGCGAGAACATCGTGCGACACGTGGAGATGGGCTCCGACCACATGAAGGCCGCACACGAAGGGACCGACGAGATCGGGCTCGCGGTGACGGCGACGACCTTCTCCATCGTCGCCGTGTTCGCGCCCGTGGGCTTCATGCCCGGCATCGCCGGGCAGTGGTTCAAGCCTTTCGCGCTCACGATCGCGGCGGCGGTGCTCGTGTCGCTGTTCGTGTCGTTTTCGCTCGATCCCATGCTGTCGGCCTACTGGGCCGATCCGCAGCTCGAGGCGCACGAGCGGCGCAACGGGCTCGCGCGGGCGCTCGAGCGGTTCAACCTCTGGTTCGATCGCCAGGCCGATCGGTACAAGACCTTGATCGCCTGGGCGCTCGACCATCGCTGGACGATGGTGGCGCTGGCCGTGCTGTCCTTCGTCGCGGCGATCTTTCTCCAGGCGACCATCGGCGGTTTCGGCTTCGTGCCGGTGAGCGACAACTCCGAGCTGAACATCGCCATCGAGACGCCGCCCGGCTCGAGCCTCGAGTACACGACCGTCAAGTCGCAGGAGATCGCGTCGATCATTCGCAAGCGGCCCGAAGTCCAGTATACCTACATCACGGTCGGGAGCGGCACCGGCTCCGGCGAAGTGGACAACGCCAGCATCTACGTGCGGCTCCGGCCGAAAAAGGAGCGCTCGCTGAGCCAGGACGCGCTCGGCCAGATCATCCGGCAGGAGATGCGCCTCGTGGCCGGGGCCACGGCGTACACGTTCGCCTCCGGATTCGGCGGCGCGCAGAAGCAGCTGCAGCTCCAGCTGCAGGGACCCGATCAGAGTACTCTAAACCAGTTCGCCGACAGCATCGAGAAGATCGTGGCCCGCACGCCGGGTGCGGTCGATGTGGGACTCTCGACGCGCGGCCTGAAGCCGGAGTTCAACGTCCGCGTAAATCGCGGGCTCGCCGGCGTGCTCGGTGTGAGCCTGAGCCAGCTCGCGGCATCGCTGCGCTTCGCCTTTGCCGGCGCCGACGCGGGCACGTGGATCGATCCGTCGGGCATCTCGCGCTACGTCCACGTGCGCCTCGTGCCGTCGGCGCGCGAGAACGCGGCGGATCTCGGCCAGTTGCCCGTGGTCGTATCTCCCCCCTCAGCCACGCCCGCGGCGGCCGGAACCAACGTCGTGCCGAGTGGCGCGCCCACATTCGTGCCGCTCAGCCAGATCGCCGAGATCACGTCGAGCTCGGGCCCGTCGCAGATCGCGCACTACCAGCGCGAGCGCGTCGTCGTCATCGGCGCGAACATCGAAGGCGCGTCGCTCGGCAAGGTGTCGCAATCGGTGATGGGCGAGGTCAACAAGATCCAGCTGCCGCAGGGCTACCACATCTCGCAGGGCGGCGAAGCGCAGAGCCAGAACGAGGTGTTCGGCAGCATCTTCACCGCGCTCGGCGTGGCGGTGATGCTGATGTATCTCATTCTCGTCGTGCAGTTCGGGTCGTTCCTCGATCCGTTGGCGATTCTGCTCTCGCTGCCGCTCTCGCTGATCGGCGTGGTGCTCGCGCTGCTGATCACGCACGACACGCTCAACCTCATGAGCCTGATCGGCGTGATCCTGCTCATGGGCATCGTGGCCAAGAACGCGATCCTGCTGATCGACTTCGCGAAGTGGGCGCACAAGGATCGCGGAGTGCCATTGCGCGAGGCGCTGATCGAAGCCGGCCGCATTCGTCTCCGCCCCATTCTCATGACGACGCTCGCGCTGATCGCCGGCATGGTGCCCGTCGCGCTCGGACTCGGCGAGGGCGCCGACTTCCGTGCGCCGCTCGGCCGCGCCGTGATCGGCGGCGTGATCACGTCGACGGTGCTGACGTTGATCGTCATCCCCACGGTATATGAGATCCTGGATGAATGGCGCGAGAAGCTGTTCGCGCGATTCAGAGGCAGGCAGGTGGCGCACGTACCGGCGCCGGTGGCCGAGCCGGGGGATTAGCCGTCGTCGATCGGAATGTCGGTCGGCGTAGCCGACCCAGCAGCAGGGGCTCGTATGAGAATTGCCATCGCAGAGGTGGCTAACCCCGGAACGTCCGGGAGTATCAACCTGCTCGGAGGATCGTATGTCGACTCGCTTGACCCGCGGGATTGCAGTGCTCGGCGCGTCCGCGCTATGGGCGGCATGTGCGAAAGGCAACAAGACGGCTGACTCGACCGCGGCCGCTGATTCCACGGCGAAGGCGATGGCGGCTTCCCCGGCGCCCGCCCCCGCTCCGGCCCCGGCTACCTTGAGCGACGCGAACATCTTCGCGCTGCTCGACGAAGCGAACGCGGCCGACAGCAGCAGCGGAAACATGGCATCGACGAAGGGCACGGCGGCCGACGTGAAGGCGTTCGGGCGCGAAATGATGAAGGACCATCACAAGCTGCGCGCCGACGGCCAGGCCCTGGCGAAGAAGCTCAACGTGACGCCGACTCCGCCTGCCGGAGATTCGCTTCCGGCCATGGCGCAGCGCATGACTGACAAGCTGACCTCCACGCCCAAGGGTGCGGACTGGGACAAGGCGTACATCGACGGAGAAGTCGGCGCGCATCAGTACGTTCAGTCGCTGCTGGTCACCGCGCTCGGCGCCGCGCAGGATACGTCGCTCAAGGCGGCCATCACCAAGGCGCAGCCGATCGTCGACTCGCACCTGAAGAAGGCGCAGGCCATTCAGACGAAGTTGAACGCAGCCAAGCCGTAGCGCTGCGGTTCAGCACGCCGCGGAAACGGTTCGGCGCGCCTCTTGAAAGATGTCCGGGTGAACGCCCGGGCATCTTTTCATTTGGGAGCGGTAATGCGCAGCAAATCGAGCACGAAAATCATTCTCGCGGCGATGGCCGCGGCCAGTCTTTCTCTCGCGGCGTGCCAGGCTGACGAGTCCAACGAACAGCCGGCGGGCGCGACCGCTACTGCCGCCGTTGCCTCGACCGATACGTCGCACGCACGCGTCGATTCGGCGGCCGGCGACGTGGCACACGACTCGGTGGGTGTGCCCGCGGTATCGGGAAAGTGGATCACCGACGCGAACGTCCTTTCGCTCTTGAGCGTCATGAGCTCGCGGCAGATCGCCGCCGCCGACGTGGAGCTGTCGGCGTGGCACTCGGACACCGTGCGGGCGTTCGCCGCATCCGTGGCGCGGGAGCACGCCGAGATGCAACACTCGGTCGATTCACTGTCGGGGCGAATTCATGTCGCGCCGATCGCGCCCGCGCTGGCCCAGCCGATCACCGACACGATGCAGGCGCAGGTCGACTCGATGAAGCAGTTCCGCGGCGGCGCGCTCGATCGCGCGTTCGTGCGCGAGCAGGTGGCGAGCCAGGGACTGATGGCGCGGTACGTCGAGAGCATGGCGGGCGTGGCCGAGCGGCCGGAGGTTCAGGCGCTGCTGGCGTCGGCCGCGACGCGTGTCGGAACGCAACTCGCTCGTGCGCGGGCGCTGCAGGCGTCATTCGCCGCGTCCGACTCGGCGGCGAGTGCGGCCGCCGCTGATTCCGCCGCGCGCCGGGCGGCGCGCCGCAAGCACTAACTCAACGGGTCGATGAGCGCACAGGCGTACCAAGCACACCCAGCGCGGGAAGAGACGAGCAACGTGGTGATCGTGGACGGCTCGAACGTGGCGCACTCCACCGAGGGTGAGCCACCGCAGGTGGCGAATTTGCTCATTGTGCGGAACAAGCTGGTCGAGGAGGGGCTGGAGCCGATCATCGTGGCCGACGCGGCGCTGCGCCATCAGATCGACGACAGCGCGAAGTACGAAAAGCTGATCGACGACGGTCTGGTGCGGCAGGCGCCCGCCGGAACCGACGCCGACTATTTCATTCTCTCGTTCGCGCGCGAGCTGAAGGCGAGCATCGTGTCGAACGATCGCTTCCGCGATCGCATCAAACAGTTTCCCGAGGCGAAGGATCGTGTGATCCGCTACATGATCCTGAACGACGAGGTCGTGCTCGAGCGTCGCACGCACCGCCGCCACGGCGAATGACCCCGCGGCGTGGCGCCCTGCTCGACGTCGACGGAACGTTGATCGACAGCAACGACGCGCACGCCGAGGCGTGGGCCGACGTGTTGCGCGAGTTCGGCTACGAGGTGCCCGTCGATCAGCTGCGTCCGATGATCGGCATGGGCGGCGACAAGCTGCTGCCGAAGGTGACGGGCCTCGAGCACGAGAGCGATCTCGCGAAGCGCATCGAGGAGAGGCGCGCGGAGATTTTCACGATGCGCTACCTGCCGACGCTGCACGCCTTCCCCTGTGCGCACGAGCTGCTCGCGCGCTTCAAGGAGAGCGGTCTCGAGCTCGTGATCGCGACGTCGTCGGACGCCGAGCAGCTGAATGCGATGCTCGAGCAGACGGGCCTCGACGAGCTCGTGGAGCGAAAGACATCGTCGTCGGATGCCGACCGCTCGAAGCCCGATCCCGACATCATCGAGGCCGCGCTGAAGAAAGGCAGGCTCGCGCCGAACGAAGCGCTGATGCTCGGCGATACGCCGTACGACATCGACGCGGCGAGCGCCGCGGGCGTCGGGACGGTTGCGCTTCGGTCGGGCGGGTGGCCCGACCGGGCGTTGCGCGGTGCGGTGGCGATCTACGACGACGCTGAGGAGCTGTTTCGGAAGTTCGATGAGTCTCCGTTCGCCACCAGGACTCCAGAGACGCTATAATGTCTCGATAAGCCGATGATAATGGCGTAAAAATGCGCCATTGATTCATTGGCGACGTGGTATTCCTTCCAGTTGGATGGGTTAAAATTCCCGCGTCTGGGTTTCGGCGTCCCTGTCTTTTTCGGCCCTCCTCATTCGACGATACACAGAACCGCCGACGCCAGAAACATTTGACGCAAGTAAGTAACCACTTGCATTACGAAACGGACGCGAGTAGTCTTCGCGCCCTATGGACAACCGTGATCGAATCCTCGGCGCCGCCAAGAAGATCTACGCCCAATACGGCTTCCGCGGCGCCACCACGCGCCTCATCGCCATCGAGGCCGGCGTCAACGAAGTCACTCTCTTCCGCACCTTCGGCTCCAAGGCCGCGCTCTTCGAAGCGCTCATGCTGGCCCACGTCGCCCAATCGCCCATTCCGCACCTTCCCGACAATCCCCTCGATCCCGAGCGGGAGATGACCGACTGGTGCGCGTCCGTGTTACGCCACATGCGCGAGAACAACGCGCTCATTCGCACGTCCTTCGGCGAGATGGAAGAACGACCGGAGGCGGCGGTCTCGATGTGCGAGGGACCGAATTGCGCCGCGATGATCCTCACCGACTACGTGCTGCGGCTCCAGTCCATGGGCATCGCCGCCGCGGACGGGGACATCCCGACGTCGGTCGCGATGTTGATGAGCACCATGTTCGGCGACGCCATCTCCCGCGGCGTGATGCCGAACGGATTTCCCGAACCTGAATCAGAAGCCCCCGCGAAATACGTACGTGTGTTCATGCGGGCCCTCGGCGTGACGGCCGCACGCCACCGCACGCCTGTGGTGCGCTCCGCCGCCGGAGACTGATCGCCGCCATGCCATGCCTCCCACCCCCGTCCCAATCATGATACCCGTTCCGATCCGTGCCGCGACGCTGCTGGCGCTGACGCTCGCCGCGCTCTGCGCCGGCCGCGCCGGCGGGCAACAGCCCGTGCGTACCGCGGCGACCGCGGGCGCCGCCGTCAGCCTGTCACTCGACGACGCGCTCCGCATTGCGCAGTCGCAGAGCCCTACCGTCGACGTCGCGCGCGCCGGCGTGACCCGCGCCACCGGCCAGCGCTACCAGGCGCGCAGCCAGTACCTCCCGCAGCTCAACGGCACCGCGGGCTATACGAAAACGCTCAAGTCGCAGTTCTCGAACCTTGCCGCGTCGCCGGCCAAGGACACGAGCACCGTCGTGGTGCCCGCCACACCGACGCTGTGCGCACCGTTCGTGGCGGCCAACGCCACGCCCGAACAGCGCGCGGCGGCGCTCGCCCAGGCTGCGACCTGCCCCACCGCGACGGCCGCCGGCGGCTTCGACCTGAGCAAGACGAGCTTCGGCGCCACGAACCAGTACGCACTGGGGCTCAACTTTTCGCAGAACGTGTTCGCCGGCGGCCGCATCACCGCGCAAAACCAAGCGGCCGACGCGCAGCTTCGTTCGGCGAACATCGAAGTGTCGGCACAGCGCGCACAGGTGTCGCTCGACGTGACGCAGGCATACTACGACGCCGTGCTCGCCGACCAGCTCGTGACGATCGCCGATTCGTCGGTGGCCGAAACGGAAGCCGTGCTCACGCAGACGAAGTTGTCGAAGCAGGTCGGCAACTCGTCAGAGTACGATCTGCTGCGCGCGCAGGTGACGCACGACAACCAGCTCCCCGTGCTGATCCAGGCGCGGGCGAACCGGCAGGTGGCGTACCTGCGACTCAAGCAGTTGCTCAACATGCCGCTCGACAACCCGGTGCAGCTCACGACACGCATCGAGGAGCCGGGCGGGCCCGCGCTGCCGGCGCTCGTCGCGACCGCGGCGCCCGACACCTCCACCGCGGTTCGCGCGCCGGTTCGGCAGCTCGACGAGGCGGTTCGCGTACAGGAGGCGCAGGTCAAGATCGCGCGCGCCGAGCGCATTCCGTCGTTCGCGATCGTGTCCAACTACCAGCGGTTGTACTTCCCGGCCCAGCTGTTCCCCAACCTCAACAACGGCGTGAACAACTGGACGGTGGGTCTGTCGACGAGCTTTCCGTTGCTCGACGGTGGCCGCATCAAGGGCGACCAGCTCATTGCGCAGTCGGGACTGGAGCAGGCGCGTGCGCAGCGCGAGCAGACGCGCCAGTTCGCGGCGCTCGATACGCGCGTGGCGCTGAACTCGCTCGACGAGGCGCAAGCGTCGTGGGACGCGAGCCGCGGCACGGCCGACCAGGCGCAGCGCGCCTACGCGATCGACCAGGTGCGGTATCGCGAAGGAATCTCGACGCAAACCGATCTCTCGCAGTCGCGGCTCTTGCTCGAGCAGGCGCTGGCGAACCGCGCGCAGGCGGCGCGGAATCTCGCCGTGGCGCGCGTGCGCCTCGCGCTCCTGCGCGACCTGCCGCTTCAGTCGACCGGCGCCAGCACGTCGGCGCAGCAGCAACAGCAGCAGCAACAACAACAGCAATCGACGCAACAACAGCGTTCGACCACCACCACAACCGGCGCCGCCGGTACGACAGGGAGCCCGCAGCCATGATCCGGGGGAGAACCATTCTTCATAACCGCGGTGTGATCACGTCCGCGACGCTGGTGCTCGCGCTGAGCGCGGGAGCCTGCAAAGGCACGGACACGAGCAAGGCCGCGACGACGGTGCAGGGTATGGTCGTCGGCCCCGAGAACATCGCCGTCGTCAAGGCGCAGGAGATTCGCTCCGGTCCGGCGATCTCCGGGTCGCTCACGCCCGAAGAGCAGGCGACGGTGCGCGCGGAAGTCGGTGGTCCGGTGCTCCAGACGTACGTCGAGCAAGGGCAGCGCGTGGCGAAGGGGGCGCCGCTCGTCCGCATCGACGACGCGACGCTTCGTGAGGCGGTGTTGTCGGCCAAGGCGGCGCTCAACACGGCGGAGAACAGCGCGAGCATCGCCAAGCGGCAGGTCGATCGCAACAGCTCGCTCTACAAAGCCGGCGCGATCGCGGAGCGCGACGTTGAGGTCGTAGCGAATCAGTACTCCGCGGCGCAGGCGCAGGTCGCGAACGCGCAGGCGATGCTGGCGAACGCGCAGAAGCAGTTGAGCAAGGCGACGGTCGCGTCGCCGTTCACGGGCATCGTAAGCGCGCGCCAGGTGAGCGCGGGCGACGTGGTGCAGGTGGGCGGCGCACTCTATACGGTCGTCAATCCGGCGACGATGCGCCTCGAGGCGTCGGTGCCGGCCGATCAGCTGTCGGCGGTGCATCTCGGTGCGCCGGTCGACTTCACGGTGAACGGCTATCCGAACCGGCAGTTCACCGGTCGGATTACGAGCGTGAATCCGGTCGCCGATCCGGCGACGCGGCAGGTGCGCATCATCGTGACGCTGCCGAACACCGGCGGCGTACTCGTGGGCGGCTTGTTCGCGGACGGCCACGTGGCGGCCGAAGTGCGGACGGCCCCGGTGCTGCCACTCTCCGCGGTGGACGAGCGCAGCCTGCGTCCGTTCGTAATGCGCATCAAGAACGGCCTGGTGCAGAAGGCCGAGGTCGAGCTGGGCATTCGTGACGCAGCGACTGAGACCGTGGAAGTGCGCAGCGGCGTGCAGCCAGGCGACACGATCTTGTTGGGCGCCGCGCGCGGCATCTCCGAGAAGACGCCGATCAAGGTGAGCGCCACGATGGATACGTCTCGGAAACCATAAGGCGGGAGCGACTCAATGATTATCTCGGATTTCGCAATCAAGCGGCCGCTCATCACGGTCGTGGCGATGGTCGCGCTCGTGATCTTCGGGACGTTCGCCCTCTTCAAGCTGAAGACCGACGAGTTTCCCGACGTGGCGCCGCCCTTCCTCACGGTGGGCATCGTCTACCCTGGCGCGTCGCCCGACGTGGTCGAGAGCGAGGTGCTCAAGCCGGTCGAAGAACAAATCGGCTCGATCTCCGGCGTGAAGCGCATCATGGGCAAGGCGTACGACGGCTATTCGATGCTGATGATCGAGTTCCTGTTCGACAAGGATCTCAACGTGGCGTCGCAGGAGGTGCGCGACGCGATCTCGTCGATCCGCAGCGACCTGCCGGTCGAGATGAAGGAACCGATCGTCAGCAAATTCAACGACACCGACCGGCCGATCATCTCGCTGGCGATCTCGTCGACGGTGTTGTCGCCGGCCGAGCTGACGCGCCTCGCCGATCCGGGGATCACGCGCGAGCTGCGCGCGATTCCGGGCGTCGCCGACGTGCTGATCTTCGGCAAGGTAGAGCGCGAGCTCACCGTGGAAGTGGATCCGCACCGGCTGCAAGCGGCGAACGTCAGCATCGCCCAGGTGGTGCAGGCGCTGCAGGCACAGAACCTCGCGGCGCCGGTGGGCCGCGTGAACGGCGCGCTCGACGAGCGGGCGATTCGCCTCCGCGGACGGTTGCAGAATCCTGCGGAGTTCGAGAATCTCGTCGTCGCCGATCGCGGCGGCCAGTTGATTCGGCTTGGCCAGGTCGCGACGACGAAGGACGCGACGGAAGAGGCGCGCACGCTCGCGCTCTACAACGGTAAGGAAGCGATCGGCATCGACGTCAAGAAGTCGAAGGGCTACAGCACGACCGACGTGGCCACGCGCGTGCGCGATCGGTTGACGCAGCTCGAGGCGACGCTGCCGAAGGGAACCAAGTTCGACTTGGTGAAAGACTCGGGCGTGCGCGTGGAACACGCGGTCGCGAACGTGGAGGAGGCGCTCGTGCTCGGCGCCATTCTCACGGTACTCGTCGTCTTCGTGTTCCTGAACTCGTGGCGCTCGACGGTGATCACCGGCGTGGCGCTGCCGATCTCGGTGCTGGCGAGCTTCATCGCCGTGTGGACGCTCGGCTTCAAGCTGGAGACGATGTCGCTGCTGGGGCTGTCGTTGGCGATCGGCATTCTGATCGACGACGCGATCGTGGTGCGCGAGAACATCGTGCGGCACGTGGAGATGGGAAAGGATCATTTCCAGGCCGCACACGACGGCACCGACGAGATTGGGCTCGCCGTGGCGGCGACGACCTTTTCGATTCTCGCCGTGTTCGTGCCGATCGGCTTCATGCCGGGCGTCGGCGGGCAGTGGTTCAAGCCGTTCGCGTTGACGATCGCGTCGTCGGTGGCGGTGTCGCTGTTCGTCTCGTTCTCGCTCGATCCGATGTTGTCGGCGTACTGGCCCGATCCGCACAAGCCGCCCAGCGAGCGCGGGTGGATCACGCGGCAGCTCGACCGGTTCAACGCATGGTTCAACAACCGCGCGCAGGACTACCGGCACGTCATCGCGTGGGCGCTCGATCATCGGACCGCGATGGTGTCGATGGCTGCGCTCACATTCTTCGCGTCGTTCGTGCTGCCGAGCCGCGGGATGTCGGGACTCGCGGCGGCGCTGTTCGGTATCGCCATCGTCGTGTTCGGCATGGTGAAGCGCGGCATGCACGTGGCCGTGCGCGGGTTGATCGTCGTCGCCGGGTTGGCGGTCTTCGTCGCCTTGCCGCAGATCGTGCCGCCGGTGCGCACGGTCGGAACGGCGTTCTTCCCGGTGGACGATCGCGCCGAGTTGATCATGGCGCTCGAGACTCCGCCCGGCGCGAACATGGAGTACACGCGACTCAAGGCGGAGGAAGCGGCGCGCATCGCGCGCGCGCATCCTGAAGTGGTGTATACGTACACCACGCTCGGCAGCAGCGCCACGGGCGGAGTGGACGAGGGGAACATCTACGTTCGCACGGTCGCGAAGTCGGCCCGCAACATGTCGGTCGAGCAGCTCGCGGAGGAGCTGCGTCAGGAGACGAAGCACGTCGCCGGCGCGACGGTGTCGGTCTTTACCTCGGACTTCGGCGGCGGATTCAAACAGATCCAGCTGCAGCTTCGCGGACAGGACGTGGCGGCGCTGTCGCAGGCGGCGGAGATGGTGCGCGCGGAAGTTTCCAAGGTGCCGGGCGCGGTGGACATCGGCTTGTCGACGAAGGGCCAGAAGCCCGAGCTCGTGATCGATCTCAATCGCGGCGTTGCCGGATCGCTCGGCATCACCGTGGGACAGGTCGCGCAGTCGCTGCGTCCGGCATTTGCCGGCATCGATGCGGGCTACTGGATCGATCCGACGGGAAAGTCGCGTAAGGTCACGGTCCGTCTCACGCCGGGATCGCGCGAGCGGGCGCAGGATCTCATGGGCCTTCCGATGGTGGTTCAGGGGCCGAACGGCGCGCCGTCGACGATGCCGCTCGGACAGATCGCATCGATTCGTGAAGGCGTGGGTCCGGCGATCATCGACCATTTGAATCGCGAGCCGGTGGTGACCGTGGAACTGAACACGGCGGGGCGCGCGGCGGGCGACGTCACGGCGGACATTCAGTCACGCCTGGCGAAGATGCAGCTCCCGGCCGGCGTGCACTACACGGTCGGCGGCGACGCGGAGTCGCAGGCCGAGGTGTTTGGACAGATCTTCTCGGCGCTCGGTATCGCGGTGTTGTTGATGTATCTGATTCTCGTCGTGCAGTTCGGATCGTTCATCGATCCGATCGCGATCTTGCTGTCGCTGCCGCTGTCGTTGATCGGCGTGTTGATGGCGCTGGCGGTGTCGGGGCAGACGATCAACCTCATGAGCCTGATCGGGGTGATTCTGTTGATGGGCATCGTGGCGAAGAACGCGATTCTGCTCATCGACTTCGCGAAGTGGGCGCGTGAAGAGAAGGGAATGCCGTTGCGCGAGGCGCTGATCGAAGCGGGCGCGATTCGGTTGCGCCCGATTCTCATGACGACGTTCGCGCTGATCGCCGGCATGGTGCCGGTGGCGCTCGGCCGCGGCGAAGGGGCGCAGTTCCGCGCTCCGCTGGGCGTGGCGGTGATCGGCGGCGTGATCACGTCGACGTTCCTGACGCTGCTGGTGATTCCGACCGGTTACGAGATTCTCGACGAGTGGCGGCAGGCGTTCATGCGCCGCATGGGACGGACGCCGAAGCAGATGACGGCGGAGCATCCAGTACCGGTGTCGGGGGACTGACCCGGCCCACTGTTCATCTTTGTCGTCCTTGAATGACCGCTGCGTGCCTCGTGTACTCCACGAGGCCGCCAGCGGCGAGGATCTCGGTCATCAGTGGAGGAAGCGTCATGGCCGGTATTTTGGTCCCGCGGGTCTGATTCTCGACCTCGATGGCACCACCACCGATCGCGATCGACAGCCGATCGCCCTCGCGGATGCCGCTGGTGTCGCATTCGATCGGCACGAGGCCGTTGTTGATCGCGTTGCGAAAAAATGTACGGGAAAAGCTCCGGGCGAGCGTGGCCTTGATGCCGGCGGCGAGGATCACCGTTGCGGCGATCTCCATCGCCGAGCCGCAGCCGAAGTTGGATCCGGCGACGAGCAGGTCGCCCGGCTGCACGGAGGCGGCGAACGACGGGTCGACTGTCTCGAGTAGGTAGCGCTTGAGAATTTGCTCATCGAGCGTGTCGCGCTTGCGCGTGGACGCGATGATGTAGTCGGTGTTGACGTCGTCGCCGAGGAGGCGGGCGCGGCCCTCGAGATGAATGGCCATGTCAGCCGAAGGTGCGTGGATCGGTGATGACGCCCGTGGCGGCCGCGGCCGCGCAGGCGGCGGGCGATGCGAGGTAGATCAACGCCGTGGGATTCCCCATGCGCGCCTTGAAGTTGCGGTTCGCCGTAGAGATCACCGTCATGCCGTCGCCCGGAATGGCGCCGCTCGTACCGCAGCAGGCGCCGCAGCCCGGCGTCGTGACGATTGCCCCCATGGCGGCGAGCTTTGCCAGCGTGCCGTCCTCGATCAAGCGGAGGTGCACTTCGCGCGACGCCGGGGTGACGACGAGCTGCACGCCGGGCGCGACTCGTCCACCGGCGCGCTCGAGCACGGCGAGCGCGTCGTGGAAATCGCAAACCCGTCCGCCGGTACACGTGCCGAGGAAGACCATGTGCACGGGAGTGCCCTCGGCACTCCCGATCGGAACCACGTCGTTCGGCGAATGCGGAATGGCGATGCGTGGCGATAGCGCGCTGACGTCCAACTCGATGTGGCGCGAATACGCCGCGCCGGGATCGGAGGCGGTTGCGTCGCGGCGCTCCCCGGACCGGCCGGCAAGATATGCGT
The DNA here is from genome assembly GCA_028287235.1 of Gemmatimonadota bacterium. GTDB lineage: Bacteria > Gemmatimonadota > Gemmatimonadetes > Gemmatimonadales > Gemmatimonadaceae > JAQBQB01. The sequence goes on from JAQBQB010000026.1 coordinate 332,563, forward strand.
CGGCGATGTCGTCGAGCGGAAAGATCGCCGCCTTGGCCCCCGCTTCCACGGCGAGATTAGAGAATACGAAACGCTCTTCGAGCGTGAACGCCGCGAGGGCAGATCCGTCGAACTCCAGCGTCTGATAGTTCGCGCCCTCGGCGCCCAGCTCGGCGATGAGCGCGAGCGCGGCGTCTTTGGCGGCGAGACCCGCGGGCCGCTCGCCGGTCAGCGTCACCTTGATCGTTTCCGGCACGCGGAGCCAAATACGTCCGGTGATCATCGCCGCGGCGAGATCCGACGATCCGACGCCGGTAGCGAACAGGTTCAGCGCGCCGCAGGTCACGGTGTGGCTGTCGGCGCCGATGACGAGATCACCCGGCAACACGCGTCCGACTTCGGCGACGATCTGGTGGCTGATGCCACGGCCGACCTCGTACAGCTCGGCGCCGTGCCGCGCCGCGAAGCCGCGCACCTCGTCGTGAAACGCGGCGGTTTTCGCGGTGGACGGGGGAGAGTAGTGGTCGAGCGAGAACAGCACGCGGCGCGCGTCGAACAGGCGCTCGCCGCCCATCCGGTTGAAGTAGTCGATCGCCATCGGCGACGATGCGTCGGTGCCGATCACGAGATCCACATTGCAGACGACGATGTCGCCGGCGTGCGCATCCACGCCGGACTTGGCGGAGAGGATCTTCTCGCTGATCGTCTTGGGCCGCGTCACGCGAGCCGGCCCTCGCTGCGTGCGATCCACGCGGCGCCGACGAGATTGCCGATCGTGTTGACCGTGCTGCGGCACATGTCGAGCGGGCGATCCACGGCGGCGACGAGTGCGATGCCCGCGGCGGCTCGCGGGCCGAGGCCGATTGCGTTGAGCACGATGAGGGTGGTGACGAGCGAGCTACCGGGAACGCCGGCGCCGGCGAACGCGGCCACGGTGCACATCAACACGATCGTCGCCATGACGGTGCCGTTCACCGGCATACCATAGAGCTGCGCGAGAAACACCGCGGCCACGGCCTTGTAGACCGCCGCGCCATTCTTGTTGAGCGACGCGCCGGGTGGCAGCACGAAGCTCACGATGTCGGCGGGAATCCCCAGTCGCTCACGCGCCGCTGCCATGCTCACCGGCAGTGTCGCGTTCGACGACGCGGTGGAGAACGCGAGGAGCAGCGCATCAGACACCGACCGCACGAACTCGCGCACGCCGAGTCGCGCGCCGACGCGCAGCGCGGGCAGAAGCACGACGAGCACGTGCATCGCGAGCGCGACGACCACGACGAGCGAGAAGGCGAGCAACTGCGTGAGCAGCGTGAGCCCGGATCGTGCGACGGTGGCGGCGATGAGCACGAACACCGCGGCCGGGGCGAGTCGCATGAGCCAGCCGATCACCACCATCGACAGATCGGTGACGCCCGTGAAGAAGCGGACGACAGTGTCGCGCCCGTCGCCACGCGTGACCGTCGCGGCCGCACCGAAGATGCAAACGGCGATGATGAGCGGCAGCAGATCGCCGCCGCCCTGCGCGGCCGATGCAAACGGATTCTGCGGCACCATGTTGACGAGCGTCTGCACGAGCGTTGGTGCGGCCGCCGCCTGCGCCGTCGCGTTGAGCCCGACGAACTGGTCGGCGATGCGGCTCACGAGGGCGTCGCGGTCGGCCGGCGACAGGCCCTCGCCGACGTGCGCGGCGCGCGCCACGATCAGTCCGACGATCGCCGCGGCGAGCGTCGTGCCGAGAAAGTAGAGCAGCGTCTTGCCGCCGACGCGCCCCAGCGATCGTACGTCGCCCAGTGACGCGACGCCGACGAACACACTGCCAATGACGAGGGGCACGACCACCATCGTGATCAGACGGATGAACACCGTCCCGAGCGGCTCGATCGCGATGAGCGCCTGCTGCAGCGAGCTCGCGGCAGGCCAACGAGACACGATTCCGATGGCGACGCCGGCGGCAAATCCGAACAGGATCTTCCGCTCGAGCCTCATTGCGCGACCAGCGGCTCGCGCAACGCCTCGCCCAGCGCGCCGAGCGTGCGCTCGACGTCGGCCATGCGAATGTCACCCATGTGGCCGATCCGAAACCCGGTAGTCTCGTACGGACCGAGGCCGGCGGCGGTCAGGATGCCGCGCGCCTTGATTCGGTCGCGCAACGGCTTCGGTGCGACGCCGGGCGGGAGCGCGATGGCCGTGAGCGTCGCGGACAGCCGTGTGAGCTCCGGACACTGCAACGCGAGTCCGAGCTCGGCGGCTCCTTGCCGCACCCGGCCGGCCATCGCGGCGTGGCGGGCATATACATTCTCTAAACCTTCCTCGTGCATCATCCGGAGTGCTTCGGCGATCTGCAGGACGATCTGGACGGGAGGCGTTCCCGGCGTCTCGGGACGCGCGTTACCGATCGCCCGCCTGACGTCGTCGAAGTTCCAGTAATTCCGCGGGAGCCGGGACGTCGTCGTTGCATGCCAAGCGCGCTCGCTGACGGCGACCCATGCCAGGCCGGGCGCCGACATGAGGCACTTCTGTGACGCGGTGACGGCGACGTCGACGTCCCATTCGTCGAAGGCGAAAGGCATTCCGCCCAGCGAGGAGACGGTATCGACGAGCACGAGTGCGCCGTGCGTTCGCGTAGCGCGGGCGATTGCGGCGACGTCGTTCGCCGTGCCGGTAGAGGTATCCCCATACGCAACGGCGACGGCGCGCACCCCGCGATGGTCGTCGAGCAGTGCCTCGAGCTCGGCGACGCTGGCGTCCCGCTCCCAGCTCGTCGCCCAACGGTGGACGACCAGTCCATACGACTCGGCGTACCCCGCCCACATCTCACCGAACTTGCCGTTGCAGCAGACGGCGATCTCGTCGCCTGGCGAAAAGAGATTGCAGATCGTGGCCTCGAGTGCGCCGCGCCCGGTGGTGTGTACGGGGAGTGGCCGGCTCGTGGTACCGAACACGGGGCCGAGCAGCTCGATGGCGGCGGCCAGCTCGCGCGAGAACTCGGGGGTGCGATGGTGGATCATCGGACGTGAGCCGGCGCGGAGCACGCGATTGGGCACCCGTGTTGGTCCAGGCGTCATGAGCAGCAACGATTCGTCCGCCGGGACCGAGACCATCAGTCGATGACCCCTTTCTTCCGGAGCGCCTCGTCGATCTCGGCGCGATAGAGCCCGCCGCCCTGAATCTCTGCAATGCGCTTCCGCTCCCGAGCCATGAGCTCGTCGACCAAGGCGAGCACCTCCTCGGCGCTATCGCGTGGTACGACCGTCACGCCGTCGTCGTCGCCGACGACGATGTCGCCCGGCATCACCACGGTATTACCGCAGGAGATGGGAACGTTGATCTCGCCGGGACCGTCCTTGTCGCACGAGCCCGGACTCACCGTGCGGCTGAACGCCGGCATTCCCAACGCCTTGATGCCGTCCACGTCGCGGATGGCGCCGTCGACGATGATCCCGCCGAGCTTTTTGGCGGCGGCCGTGTGGCACATGAGCTCACCGAACAGGGCGGTCGTCGTGCTGCCGCACGTGCTGACCACGACGATCTCGCCGGGTTCGGCGACTTGCAGCGCTTTATGTAGCATGAAATTGTCGCCCGGACGACAGAGCACGGTGACGGCGACGCCGTGGAGCGGCAGTCCCGTGCGCGATCGAATGCCGGGGTCCATGAAGCCGAAGCGGCCCATGGCGTCGGCCACATTCGCCGAAGCGAGGCCGCGGAAGCGCGCGACGAGCGCGCTTGGCAGGCGGGGGGGCGACGGAAGTACGCGGAAGCCGAGTTTGCCCTTGGATGTTGCCATGTCACCGAATGTAGTTGGCCGCGGAACATTGCGGCGACACCGTCACCGGCGATAGGCTTCCCCTCAACCCACTACCCCGCCGTTCACGTCGTGCTCGCATACCTCAACGGTCAATTCCTCCCGCGCTCAGCGGCCACCATCTCGGTCGAGGATCGGGGCTTCATCTTCGGCGACGGCGTCTATGAAGTTTGGCGCGTCGTCAACGGCCAGCTGTTCGAGACGGAGCGCCACCTCGACCGGTTGAAGTTCGGCTTGGCCGAGCTGCGGATCACGGCGCCCGACATCACCCGCACCGATTTCCTCCGCCAGATCGCGGAGCGATTGCTTACCGAGTCGGACTTGCTCGAGGGCGAAGCGACGCTCTATGTCGAGGTGACGCGGGGCGGGGCGCCGCGGACGCACAACTTTCCGCCGCCGGGAACGCCGCCCACCGTTTATGTGACGGTGAATCGATTCAAACCCCCCGAGGAGCTGCGGGCACGCGGCGCCGCGGCGATCACGATACCCGACATCCGGTGGCTGCGTTGCGACATCAAGACGCTGCAGCTGCTCCCCAACGTGCTGGCGAAGCAAGCGGCGATGGAAGTCGGCGCCACGGAAGCATGGATGATTCGCGACGGCGTGGTGACGGAGGGGTCGCACGCGAGCGTGATTGGCGTGATCGACGGCGTGATTCGAACGCACCCGACGAACAATCTCATTCTGCCGGGTATAACACGGAGCGTCGTGCTGGACATCGCGCGCCGAGCGGGCATTCCCGTTAGAGAAGACGCATTTACCGAGCAGGATATTCCGCGGCTCGAAGAAGCGTTTCTCGCGGGCACCACGACGGACGTGATGCCGATCGTGCGGGTGAACGAGCAGGTCATCGGCAATGGTACGCCCGGACCCATCACGACCCGCCTTCATACGGCCTTCCGCGCGCATCTCGACGCGTCGTGCGCGGCAGGCCATGCACAGCCCACGACGGCATAACGACCCTACGCGGAGCGACGACCATTCTTGCGCTGCTGCAAGCCGCGACGTCGCATCCCAACGCGGTCGCCGCGTTACACCGACTCTGGGCGTACATCACGCTCGCCGCGACCGGCATCATCACGGAGGAAGCCACTCCGCTGATCGGAGGCCTCGCGGCGCATGACGGGCGCTTGCACCTGTCGCTCGTCGTCATGTGGGTGGCGGGCGGAACATGGGCGGCGGACCTCGGGTTGTACTATGTAGGCCGGTGGCGCGGCGACTGGGCTCGCCAGCGTTGGCCGCGAGTGCGGACGTTCATGGTGCGCGCGCTCAAGATCGTGCGGCGTCATCCGTGGCGGTCGTCGTGCGGCGTGCGGTGGGCATATGGTCTCCGGATCACCCTGCCAATCGCCTGTGGTGCCGCGAGGGTTCCAATCCCGGTCTATCTGATCGGAAGTGCAGTCAGCTGTATCAGTTGGGCGTTCATCTTTTCGCTGTTGGGCTGGGGCTTCGGCCGTACGACACTGATCGTCCTCGGCCATGTTCGTCGATACGAGAACTTTTTGGTCGTTGCGATCGTTCTGATGTTGGCGATCGTCTTCTGGGTGATGCGTAAGCGGCACGTGGAGGACGAGGTCGTCGAAGTACTGGCGTCGGGGGATACGGGCCCGTTCCCGAAGGTCTCGCGTCCGGACGACGAATGAACAAGGAGACGGACATGAAGCGGAGTCTGCAGCGCGCCATGGCGGCGCTCGCGTTGGTCGTTGCCGGATCGTTCGCGCCCGCGAGAAGTGCGTCGGCTGCGACGCCGCCAGCCAAGACGGAGACGGTCGTGTTCGCCGGCGGATGTTTCTGGGGAATCCAGTCCGTCTTCCAACACACGAAGGGCGTCGTGAGCGCGACGTCGGGCTATGCGGGCGGGACTGCCGATCGCCCTGACTACGAGCAGGTCAGCAGCGGCCGCACCGGCCACGCCGAGTCGGTGAAGGTGACGTTCGATCCTTCACAGATTTCTTACGGCCAGTTGATGCGGGTCTTCTTCTCCGTGGCGCACGATCCCACGACGTTGAACCGCCAGGGGCCGGACGTCGGCACGCAGTATCGCTCGGCGATCTTCTATACGACGGACGATCAGAAGCGCGCGACGGAAGCGTACATCGATCAGCTCAACAAGGCGCACGTGTATTCGCGGCCGATCGTGACCGAGGTGAAGGCGTCGAAGGGGTTCTGGGCGGCGGAGGCGTATCACCAGAATTACGCCGAGCTGCATCCGGATCAGCCGTACATCGCGATCAACGATGCGCCCAAGGTGGCGAATCTGCGGAAGCAGTTTCCGGAGTTGTATACGGATAAGCTGGCGGCGCACGACTGACGCTAGGTGTCATCCGTCGACCCGCTTCGCTCAGGATGACACGCGTGCAGCTTCTTGCAGCTTCTCCCACGCCAGCGCGAGATGCTTTTTCTCGGTGCGAATATTCCCCACCGACAACCGTAGCGTGAACCGGTCGTGCAGCTTGGTGTGCGAGAGAAACACTTCGCCGCCGTCGTTCACGGCGTGCATGATCTGCTCGTTCCGGCGATCTCGCTCCGTGTCGCTCATGCCGTTGGGCGCGTAGCGAAAGCAGACGAGGGCGAAGGGGACGGGTGCCATGAGCTCCCAGTCGCCGCTCGACTCCACCCAGCCGGCGAATTCTTTCGCGAGCGCGCAATGTTGGCGTAGTCGCTCCGCCAATCCGTCCGCGCCGAACGCGCGGATGACCATCCACAGCTTGAGCGCGCGGAAGCGGCGGCCGAGCTGCACGCCGTAGTCCATGTAGTTCACGACCTCGTGCTGCTCGCGCGTCACGAGATACTCGGGCACGAGCGAGAACGCGCGCTTGAGGACCTCCGGCCGCTTGATGAAGAACGCCGAGCAGTCAAAGGGCGTGAACAACCATTTGTGCGGGTTCACGACGAGCGAGTCGGCGCCCTCGACGCCGTCGAGCACATAGCGGAACTCCGGAACGACGGCGAGCGTGCCGCCGTACGCGCCGTCGACGTGCAGCCAGAGGTTTTCCCGCCGGCAGATCTCGGCGATCGCCGGGACCGGATCGATGCTCGAGGTGCTCGTCGTGCCGACGGTGGCGACGCAGGCGAGCGGCAGATAGCCCTGCGCGCGATCGGCGGCGACGGCGGCGGCCAGCGCATCGGGTCGCATGCGGAATTGATCGTCGTCTGCAATCTTCACGACGTTCTCGAGCCCGATACCCAGTGCGAGCGCCGCCTTGTCGACCGACGAATGAACGTGCTTGGACGCGTAGACGCGCAATCGCGGCAGGTCGGTACGTCCGGCCATGCCGCGCTCGCGGATCTCGAGCTCCGGCCGCGACTCGCGCGCCGCGGCGAGGGCGAGCATCGACGAGATCGACGCCGTATCGGTGGTGATGCCGAACCATCCGTCGCGCAGGCCGAGCATCTGTCGCAGCCAGTCGGTAGCGACCTCTTCGAGCTCCGTCGCGGCGGGCGACGTCTTCCAGAGCATCGCCTTCACGTCGAGCGCCGCGATGAGCATCTCGGCGAGGATGCCCGGAATGGACGACGAGGTCGCGAAGTAGCCGAAGAACGCCGGGTGATTCCAGTGCGTAATGCCCGGAAGGATCTTCGTCTCGAAATCCTGGAGAATTGTCTCCAGCGTCTCGCCAGTGCCCGGCGGAGCCGCGGGAAGCGACGCGCGAATGTCGCCCGGCTTCACGGTGGACAGTACTGGATACCGTTCCGGATGCTCGAGGTAGGTCGCGATCCAATCGAGGATCGCGCGCCCCTGCGATATCAGCTCTTCGCGGGGCAGATCTCCGTGCGTCATCTCCATCGGAAAATCCTGAGTGCGATGGCGAAGCAAACGACCATCCAGGCGAGCAGGACGGCCATCTGCGGCCAGAGCTGCGTCAGCTCGGCGCCGCGCAGCATGTTCGCGCGCAGGGCGTCGTTCGTCGCGGTGAGGGGGAGCGCCTTGATGAACGGCTGAACGGCGCTTGGAAAATTCTCCGACGAAAAGAACACGCCCGACAGCACCCACATTGGCAGCATGGACAGGTTCATCAAGCCCGACACACCCTCGATCGTCTTCGAGCGCGAAGCGATCAGAAGGCCGAAGCCGCCGAAGGCCAGCGCGCTCAGCACGATGATGGTCGCGATCGCGAACAACGAGCCGCGCATCGGAACGCCGAAGAGCAGGGTGGAAAAGCCGAGCAACACCGCAACCTCGATCGTCAACATGATGAGGCGCGAGATCACGTACGAGCCGAGGTACTGCGAGCGCGGCATCGGTGTCGCCACCAATCGTTTCAGCAGATTCTTTCGGCGCTGGTCGACGATCGAATAGCCGAGGCCCCAGATGCCGCCGCCCATGATCGTCATGCCGAGCAGGCCGGGCACGACGAAGTCGATGTAGCGCGATCCGCGTTCGCGGACATGCTGGTCGCCGACAGTCATCACGTCGGCGCGGCCGGCGCCGCGCTGGATCGCGTCGTTCACCATGAGCCGCGCGGTGCGCGCATCGGGCCGGGTGTCGTCGTATTGATACTGCACGGCGCCCAAGCTGCTCGGCACGACGACGAGCGCGACGCGCCCCGTGCGAAGCGCGACCGCCGCGCTATCCGGCGCAAGCTCCTCGACCGCGAGCCCGGAATCGCCGCGCAGCGAGGCGGCGAGCGCCGCCGACCGTGGTCCGACGTTCACCACGGCGACGTGCACCACGTCGGCCGGCTTGCTGCGAAAGGCGATGCCCAGGCCAATGGCGAGCAGGATGGGAAAGCCGAACGACCAGAACAGCGCCTCGGGCTCCCGCGTGTACTCCTTGAAGCGAACCGTGATGAGCTGATAGAGGGAGCTCGCACGCAGTCCGGTGGCGTCGGCACTCGTGTCGCCCTTTGCGCGTTGCTCACTCATTGCGTAGCTGTCTCCCGGTGAGCGATACGAACACGTCCTCGAGCGTGGCGGAGTGCGTCGTGAGCTGTGCCAGCTCGAGCCGGCGTTGCGCCAGGAGAGCAAGGAGCGCCGGCACGGTACGATGCAGCGCGCTCACCTGCAGCTCGTAACCGCCGGCGAGCCGTCGCGCCGCGATGACGCCGTCGATCGCGGCGAGCGATGCATCCTCGAGCGGCGGGGCGCCGTCAAGGAGCGCGAACTCGACGACATGCTCGGCGCCGAGCGACCCGATCAGCTCCTGCGGCGTGCCGAGCGCGATGACTTTGCCATGGTCGACGATCGCGACGCGGTCGCACAGCATCTCCGCCTCATCCATGTAGTGGGTCGTCAGCATGATCGTGCGGCCGAGCGCCTTGAACTCGGTGATCAGGTCCCACAGCTGGCGGCGCGACTGCGGATCGAGCCCGGTGGTGGGCTCGTCGAGGAAGAGCAGGTCGGGATCGCCGACGATGGCGCAGGCGAGGGCGAGGCGTTGCTTCTGGCCGCCCGACAGCTTGCCGACGCGCGCGTGGCGCTTCTCGTCGAGCTGCACGAGGCCAATGACGTCGGCGACGGTTCGTCCGCGCGCGTAGAAGCTGCGGAACAACCGAACCGTTTCCTCGACGGTCAACTTTTCCGCGAGCTGAGTTTCCTGAAGTTGAATACCAAGACGCTCACGAAGCTCCCGCTCGTCGCGATCCCAGCGAAGGCCGAGGAGCTCGACATCGCCGGAATCCGGCGCGAGCAGGCCCTCGCAGATCTCAATGGTCGTCGTCTTGCCGGCGCCGTTTGGACCGAGCAGCCCGAAGCACTCGCCGGGCGCGACCATGAGATCGAGTCCGTCGACGGCCCGCACGTCGTCGTAATGTTTGTGTAAATGCCTGACGAACAGCGCGTGTTGGGGAGAGTTCGAGGGTTCGGGCATAGTCGGTAATTCTACATCCTCTTGCTCGCCGCCGCGCCAGCCCATAGCGTGGACGGTGTTCGCTCAGGCGGAATCGTGACTCCTTCGGTGCACGCGCGCTGGCTCGCTCTGTCGTTGTTGCTCGGACCGCGCATCGCGGCCCGGAGTCAGACGGGAGTGGTGGTCGGCATCGTGCGCGATTCCGCGGGCCGAGTGCGGCTCGGACAGGCGGTCGTCACCGGTGAGACCGCGTCGCCGGTGCGCGCGATCAGCGACGACTCGGGCAACTATCGCTTGAGCGGCGTGCGTGCGGGACCGATCAAGGTGTGGGCCCGGCACATCGGCTACGCGCCCGAGACGCTCACCGTCGTGGTGAGGTCCGGCGAAATCGCGCGCGCCGATTTTTCGCTACGTACGTCGGCGGCGCAACTCGACGCGGACATCATCGAAGCCGATCCGCTTCGCGGGAAGATGGGCGCTTTCAACAAGCGCCGCGCGCGCGGAGTGGGAAGCTTCATCACCCGCGCCGAGATCGAGCACCGGCGTCCGGCGTCGATGAGCGAGTTGCTTCGATACGTTCCGGGAGTCGGCGTGACGCAGAAGATGGCCGGCGAGCCTCAGCCCATCCACATGCAACGCTCGGCGAAATCGAGCATGCAGGCGTCGTGCGTGGTGCAGGTGTACGTCGACGGACATCCGTACCCCAATGGGAGCGTCGACGATTTCCAGCCGCTGGCCATCGAGGGAGTCGAGGTCTATCGCAGCGCATCGGAGATCCCGGCCGACTTTCGCACCCGCGACGCCACGTGTGGCGTCATTGCGCTGTGGACACGGGATCCCGAAGCGGCGCGGCGTCAGCCGTGAACTGCAGCTAACGCGGACACCGGTTTTGGGTGGCATTCGGCTCGGGACGAGAGCCGGTTCGAAACCTCCGGCCGCGGCCCCACGTATCGTCTGCAGCCGCCGCTTCCCCGAGGTTCCGCATGCTTTTCGCCCTCGGCGCCGTTCTCGCGCTGAACCTGCAAATCCAAGTCGGACCGCCGCAACGACGTCTGCCCGCCGTCCGCGACAGCTCGTCCGACACGACCAAGTCGTCGGGCAACCGGCGTAGTCGCGGCATTCGACGCCCGGTCACCGCCGAAGATCAACGCACGGCGTTCAAGGATCCGACAGCCAAGGTCACCCTGCTGCACGCGCGCGTGGCGCGGTTGAGCCAGGACTCGGCGCTCGTCGCCTACGACGCGATGTCCTACTCGCGAATCTCCGCCGGAATGGGATTCACCAAGATCGGGCGCGATCGCTTGATCTTCCGTCACGAGAGCGCCGCCCGAGTTCAATGGCGGCAGGGCGTCGGCGTGTGGATGGAGGCGAAGGGGGAGCGCACCGCGATGCCGATGATCGCGGGAGACGACGCCGACCGCGAGATGCACAAGGGAATGCACGACCCGGACATGAACGCGGCTATCCCGTACTTTCCGGGATACGAGCCCCTCTGGGTCGGCAACAACATTGCGCGCGCGCAGGTCGACGAGCACGAGATCGTGAACCCGATCGCCGACGGCGCCGAGGCGTACTACACGTACGAAACGGGCGACTCCGTCAGCTTCAGGCTTCCGAACGGCACCGTCATTCAGCTGCGCGAAGTAAAGATCCGGCCCCGCGAGCCGAAGTGGAATCTCGCCGTCGGCTCGCTCTGGTTCGACACGAAATCGGGCCAGCTCGTGCGCGCCGCCTATCGCCTGTCGATTCCGATCGACATTTGGGCCATCGCCAAAGCGGACGACCCGAAATCGATGGACGACGTGCCGGTCTGGGTGAAGCCGATGATCACGCCGATGAAGGCCGAAGTGTCGGCGATCGCCGTGGAGTATGGTCTGCATGAAGGACGGTTCTGGCTCCCGCGCCTCCGGCTCGCCGAGGGTAGCGCGCAAGTGAGCTTCATGCACGTGCCTTTCAAGATGGAAGAGAGCTTCAAATACGCGAGCGTGAACGCGAAGGACAGCCTGCCGCCGATCAAGGTGGCCGCGAGCTCGGCCCCGCGACGAATGCCGGATACGCTCACCGTGGAGCAGCAGGGCGAGTGGCGCGACTCGGTTCGCAAGGCGACGCGTGCACGCGTGGTCGCGCGGAACGACTCGGTTCATCGCGGGCTGCGCGCGGTCGACACCAGGAGCTCGCAGTGCGACACGTCCAACGTTCGCGTCGTGACCAGCACGCGGTACGATTCGCAGCTCAAGATCGCGATCAAGATTCCCTGCGACGAATCGAAGCTCGAGACGTCGCCCGATCTCCCGCCGTCGATCTACGATCCGGGAGAGGAGCTGTTCGGCACCAAGGAGCTGGAGGCATTGAAGAACGAGGCGCTCTCGCTCGGCGCGCAGGCGCCGATGCAGTTCAATCGGTCCATGCTGCCGCCGCCGTCGCTGGCGTACGGGCCGTCGATGATGCGGTACAACCGCGTCGAGGGTCTGTCGTTCGGCGCGTCGGTCGAGCAGGAGGTGGGCGGGGGATACAGCGGCACCGCGGTGGGCCGCATCGGCATCGCCGACCGCGAGCCGAACGTCGAGCTCACCGCCGCGCGCACGAACTTGAGCGAGACCATCCGCCTGTCGGGCTACAACCATCTCGTGTCGGCGAGCGACTGGGGACATCCGCTGAGCTTCGGCAGCTCGTTCTCGGCGCTGATGTTCGGGCGCGATGAGGGATTCTACTATCGCGCATCGGGCGCGCAGCTATCCGGTGAGCGGCTGTCATCGCTCGGCGGCGGTACGCACATGGAGTGGCGCGCGTTCGTCGAGCAGCAGCGACGCGCCGCCGTGAACACGAACTTCAGCGTGAACGGCGCCGACTTCCCGGCGAATCTCGTCGCCAGACGGGGAACATATAGCGGTCTCGGCGGGCGTTTGACGCACGACTACGGGCTCGACCCGAGAGGTTTTCGTCTCGCGACGGATTTGCGCGCCGAAGCGGCGGCCGGCGATTCCGTGTACGGCCGCGCCGCCCTCGATCTCACCGCATCGCACGGACTGGGGCGGCTGGCCGGCGCGCTCACCCTGGCGGGCGGTAGCTCGGTCGGCGGGCTTCCGGCGCAGCGCCGCTGGTATCTCGGCGGGTCGCAAACGGTGCGCGGTCAGAGCCCCGACACGTCGCAAAGCGGCAATGCGTTCTGGCTCACGCGCGCCGAGTTGGGATCGATCGACCCGGGTATGCGGCCCACGGTATTCGCCGATCTCGGTTGGGTGGGCGACCGCGCGAAGTTGAGCAACGTGGGCCGCCCGATGAGCGGGGTGGGGGCCGGCGTGTCGTTCCTCGACGGGCTGTTCCGGTTCGACGTGGCGCGCGGGATCTATCCGCGGAAGCAGTTCCGGGTGGATCTGTATCTGGAGTCGAGGTTCTAATCGGGAGTCCACGCTTTGATGGACTGTGAAAATCCCGTGGCTCCCATTGACGCCCTTCCCCCGTTGGCTACTTTATACACTATGACCTCCGCCCAAAACATGTGTCGCTGTTACATGTGTACGTGTCTCATGTGCCAACCGGCTACTGAGGCTCAGGGCGTTCGCATCTAGCGGCTCACCAGCACGCGACTCGCGCCCCGATCCTCCCTCAGGATCGGGGCGTTTTTGTTAGAGCGAAGGATTGCCCGCCCCGATCCGAGTGACGAAGCGCAGAGTCGACGTTTGTCGACCTTCACCCGGATTGTCATGCAACCGATCGCCATCTACCACGAGCACCCCGACTGGTTCAAGCCGCTCTTCGCGGAGTTGGACCGGCGCGGGCTGCCCTACGTCAAGCTCGACGCCGCGGCGCACGTGTTCGATCCCTCGGAAGACGACGTGCCGTACTCCCTCGTCGTGAACCGCGCGAGCCCGTCCGCCTATCTGCGCGGACACCGGCAGTCGACCTTCCACACGCTGCACTGGCTGCGGCACCTCGACCGCATCGGCATTCCGGTCGTCAACGGTTCCCAAGTTTACTCATACGAGCTCTCGAAGGCCTCGCAGCTCGACCTGCTCGAGGAGCTCGGCTTCCCGTATCCGGCGTCGCGCGCGATCAACCATCCGTCGCTCGCCGCTCAGGCGGCAAAGGACCTGCGCTACCCGGTGCTGGTGAAGGCGAACATCGGCGGCAGCGGCGCGGGAATCGTGCGGTACGATTCCGAAGCGGCGCTCACCGGCGCGATCGCGCGCGACGAAGTGGAGCTGGGTGTCGACGGTGTGGCGCTCGTGCAGGAGTCCGCACCGCTGCGCGACGGACACATCGTTCGGGTCGAGACGCTGGGCGGAAATTACCTCTACGCGATCAAGGTCTATCCCGCGGTCGGCTCGTTCGACCTCTGTCCGGCCGACGCCTGCCAGACGACGAACGGCGTGGAGCTCGTGCGCGGCGCCTGCGCGATCGACGCGCCGAAGACCGGCCTGCGTGTGGAAGGCTTCACGCCGCCGAAGGAGATCATCGAGCAGGTCGAAGCGATCTCGCGCCGCTCCGGACTCGACATCGGCGGCATCGAGTACCTCGTCGACGACCGCGACGGCAAGCACTACTTCTACGACATCAACGCGCTGTCGAACTTCGTGGCCGACGCGCCCAATGTGGTCGGGTTCGACCCATGGGTGAATTTCGTCGACTACATCGAGAAGCGAGTGGCGCGAGGCGAGAAGCGAGGCACAGCCTCGACCTCGGGCACGGCTGCCAACTCCTCTCTCTCCTCGCAGCACTCCCTCCCATGAGATACGGCTACTGGATGCCCGTCTTCGGCGGATGGCTGCGCAACGTGGAAGACGAAGGGATGGCGGCGTCGTGGGACTACGTGAAGCGTCTCGCGCAACGCAGTGAAGAGATCGGCTACGACCTCACGCTGGTCGCGGAGCTGCTGCTCAACGACATCAAGGGCATCGAAGCGCCGTCGCTCGACGCGTGGTCCACGGCCGCGGCGCTCGCGGCGGTGACGGAGCGCCTGGAGTTGATGGTGGCCGTGCGTCCGTCGTTCCACCCGCCGGCAATTCTCGCGAAGCAGGCGGCGAACATCGATCGCATCTCGAACGGGCGTCTCTCGCTCAACGTCGTCTCGGCGTGGTGGAAGGACGAGGCGCGCCGCTACGGCGCGGCCTTCGACGAGCACGACGATCGCTACGGCCGCACGAAGGAGTGGCTCGACGTGGTGGACGGCGCCTGGAGCAACCCCACGTTCAGCTACCACGGCAAGTACTACAACAACGACGACATCGTGCTCGAGCCAAAGCCGGTGTCGCGCGCCGGCCGCCGTCGTCCCACGATCTACGCCGGCGGTGAATCGGACACGGCGAAGTCGTTGATCGCGCGCCAGTGCGACGCGTACGTCATGCACGGCGATCCGGCCGAGCGTATCGCGCCCAAGATCGCCGACATGCGCCAGCGCCGCGAGCAGGCCTCGGAAGCGCTCGGCGTCGATCTACCGCCGATGACTTTCGGCGTCGCCGCGTACAGCATCGTTCGCGATACGGAACGCGAGGTGAAAGCGGAGATCGAGCGCATCACCAACGTGACGGAAGGTTCGCCGGGCTACGGGAACTACCGCGATTGGATCGCCAACACGAAGCTCGAGCAGCAGGTGAGCTTGCAGGACTACTCGGTGTCGAACCGCGGTCTGCGCGCCGGCCTCGTCGGCACGCCGGACCAGGTCGCGGAGCGCGTCGCGGAGTTCTCGGCGGCGGGCGTGGACCTGCTGCTGCTGCAGTGCAGCCCGCAACTCGAGGAGATGGAACGGTTCGCCGAGAACGTGATTGCGGCGAGAGTGTAGCGCCGACAGCTGAGGCGAGTGGTGTGTCGAGGGATCTCCATGCATCACGGAGGTCCCTCGCTGCGCTCAGGACACCAAGCTGCTCAGATCACTCGTAGTTCTGCGCGACGCGATAGGCGACGTACATCCCGACGCCGCTGCCCACCATGCTCAGCACGAATCCGGTCATGAAACCAACGAGCGCGCCGAGATACCAGCCGGCGTAGCCGCCGATCGTCGCGCCGATGAAGGCGAGGAGTTTCCGCATACCAATGCGACGATGCGCTCGTGCCGAGGGTAACCCGCGCGTGCGCGGCGAGTTGTGGGAATGTGTAACCCGCTGGCGAGCTGGCGCGTAGTCAGGGCATGGTGAACCCCATCCTGACCACGTCGCTGTCCGTCGGCTTCGAGACGCTGCGCTCCAATCCACTCCGCACCATCCTGTCGACGCTCGGCATCGTGATCGGCGTCGCCGCGCTCGTTTCGGTTCTCTCAGTCGGCGACGGCATGGAGCGCCTGGCGCGCGAGCAGATCGGGCGCACGACCGATTTGCAGCGCATCTCGGTGTCGCCCCGGCTGACTCGGATCGTGGACGAAACGCCGTTCCCCGTGCCGAATCCGCCCAAGTTCACGCTCGTCGAGGCGAGCTCGCTCCGCGCGCTCGTGGGCGATTCCGGCGTCGTGAACATGGTCGTCAACGGTGCGGCACTCGTCGCCACGGCGAAGGACACGACGTCGCACGGGGCGCAGATCGTCGGACTGCTCGCGCGCGACGCGAACGGAATGCCCGACTCCGCGCTCCTCGCCGGCCGGGTGTTCACCGACGCCGAGGGGGCGAGCGGCGCGCCGGTCGTCGTGATCTCGTACAAGCTGGCGACCGACGTGGCACACGGGCGACAGCCGCGCGACCTCGTCGGCGACACGCTGCTCTTTCAGGGGCAGCCGCGCGCGGTGATCGGGGTGCTCAAGGCCGTAGAGAATGACCGCGCGAGGCGCGCGATCATGCCGGTGGGCGCGCTGGCCGGCGCCACGATCTCCGGCCAGTTCGAGCGGCCCGCCCAACTCCTCGTGACCGCGAAGTCGGTCGAAGGCGTCGCCACGACGCGCGCCACGATCGAGCGGTGGACGGCGCGCGAGTTTGGCCCGTCGTGGAAGGATCGCGTGAACGTGGTGTCGGACGAGTCGCGTTTGGCGCAGGTGCAGAAGGCGTTGTTGCTCTTCAAGCTGTTCATGGGCGCGCTGATGAGCATTTCGCTCGTCGTCGGCGGCATCGGGATCATGAACGTGCTGCTCAGCTCCGTCATCGAGCGCACGCGCGAGATCGGCATCCGCAAGGCGACGGGCGCGGCGCAGCGCCACATTCTCTGGCAGTTTCTCTGCGAGTCGGTGGCGATCACCGGCGTGGGCAGCATGATCGGGCTGGTGCTCGGCGTGGCCGCGGCGTTCGCGGTAACGGCGATCATGCGGCACGTGGCGAACGCGCCGATTCAGGCGTGGCTGTCGGTGAGCACGGTGGTGGTGGCGATCGGCGCGTCGGTCGTCATCGGCCTCACGTTCGGCCTGTATCCGGCGATGCGGGCGGCGAGACTATCGCCGATCGACGCGATTCACCACGAATGACGGCGTCATGAGGCGAGCGACGCCGACGCGCCGTGGTGGACGGGCGTCGTCGTCGCGCTCATACTCTCTATCGCGAGCTACTTGCGGATGACGCTGACCTTTCCCGCTTTGCCTTTCGAGGGGCGAATCACGATGTCGATGTCGCGGCCGAGGCGGGCCAGCATGCGCAGGAGGCGCTCGGTCGAGAAACCGCGCAGCTTTCCCGTCACGACGAGAGAGATCTGCGACGGCGCATCGCGCATGATGTACGCGGCTTCGGTCTGCGTCAGATTCTGATCCTCGAGGATGCTC
The DNA here is from genome assembly GCA_028287235.1 of Gemmatimonadota bacterium. Classification (GTDB taxonomy): domain Bacteria; phylum Gemmatimonadota; class Gemmatimonadetes; order Gemmatimonadales; family Gemmatimonadaceae; genus JAQBQB01. The sequence continues at coordinate 349,801 of JAQBQB010000026.1, forward strand.
GCGATTTCCTTGGCGAGGATGGCCTTCGGGATGACAGATTCTGCGCTCGCCCGTTTCGGGCTGGTCTTCGATTTAGCTCGTGCCACGGGTCCGTTGGGAAAAGTGGAATTGAAGGTGTTCACAGACATTAGAGCGCTTTAATCTTACCATGCCCGGCAATTCGCGAAAGGGCAAGAATGCAGATTGTCGCATTAGATGCCACCTCGGTATACCACCGGTTTCCCTGCTTATTGTGTCCAATTAGTAAGCATGTCAGCGAATTCTGCGCTGTAGGGGTATTACGAAGTATGAGTATCAATCGCTGCATGGCGAGCATACGAATTCCTTTACGCGGCGCCAGATGACCGACTTCGCCGACCATCTCCAGGAAGCGCTGGGGGCCAACTATCAGCTCGATCGCGAGCTGACGGGCGGCGGGATGAGTCGCGTCTTCGTCGCCACCGATCGCCTGCTCGGGCGCAAGGTCGTGGTCAAGGTGCTGCCGCCCGAGCTGGCGGCGGGCGTCAACCGCGACCGGTTCCGCCGCGAGATCCAGGTCGCGGCGCAGCTGCAGCACCCGCACATCGTCCCGCTCCTCTCGGCCGGCGAACAGGGCGACCTGCTCTGGTACATCATGCCGTACATCGAGGGCGAGTCGCTACGCGCCGCGCTCGAGCGGAAGAAGCACTTCAGCGCCCGGGAGGTCATGCGCATTCTGCATGACATCGTCGATGCGCTGGCCTTCGCCCACGAGCGCGGGGTCGTCCATCGAGACATCAAGCCGGCGAACATCCTCACGCAAGGTGCGCACGCGCTGGTCACGGACTTCGGCGTGGCCAAGGCGCTGAGCGCGGCCATGCCGATGACGGGACTCACATCGGCCGGCATCGCCATCGGCACGCCGGCATATATGGCGCCCGAACAGTTGGCGGGCGACGCCGCGGCCGACCACCGCATCGACATCTACGCCGTGGGGCTTCTGGCGTACGAGCTCGTGACCGGCGTGTCGCCTTTCACGGGCCCGTCGCCGCGCGAGACACTTGCCGCGCAGCTGACACGCGATCCCAAGCCGCTGCACGAGCTGTCGGGGGAGATTCCGCGCTCGCTGTCGACGTTGATCATGCGGTGCCTGTCCAAAGACCCCGCCGGACGTCCCCAACGCGCAGAGGACATTCTCCTCGAGCTCGACTCCATGACGATGCCGCTCGGCGTGACACCGCGAGGCGGCGGCATCAGCGCCCCACGGCAGCAGCGTCGATGGACGGGAGTGGCCGCCGTGGCCATCCTCTTCGTCGTCCTGGCGGGCGTTGGCTACGCCGTAGTGCGCCAGCGGCCGGCGGCCAGCCTCGGCACGGTGCCCATCGTCACGCCGGTGGTCGTCAGGCCGCCGGCCGTTCCATCGCCGGCCGCGATGGATACGATGGTGAAGCTCGCGATCGCCGCGAGCGGCGTTGCGCAAGAGAAGGCGAAACCGCTCATCACGCATGACGACTCGGTGCGCATCGCCGCGGCCGTTCAGAAGAAGATGGAGGCGTCGAGACTCCGCGATTCGGTGGCCAAGGCGAAGCTCGCCGAGCAAACGCAGCGCAAGATGATGGACTCGGTCATCGCCGCGAACTCCGGGACGGCCGGCGCGGCGGCGAGCGCGCCGCGCCGGCTCATGATCGCCGAGCCCGCCGAGGTGCGCGGCTGGCCGGAGGCTGGACTGGTGGGGCGCGCCGTGTCGGACAGTCTCCGTCGCATGCTTCGCACGCGCCGGCAGTTCGCGGTGGTCGACCTGGACTCCGTGCGCGGCGCGCTCTCGCGCACGCGCGACATGAGCGAGCTGTCAAAGGCGTTGAATGCCGATCTGCTGGTGACCATCCGGTTCAGCGCGCTGCCCCACGACTCCGGGATGATCACACTGCAGGCCTACGATCTGACGGCGGCCAACGCGTACCGCCAGCGCGGCGCGACGAGCAAGCCGGTCGCCAGAAACGAGGTGCTCGCGAACCTCGACGCTCTGCTGCTGTCGACGGTGACCTATCTCGACGAGATGGTTCGCGGACCGAGACGGCCACCGCCGCCACCGCCGCCGATCTAAAGACTCAGATTTCACCGCTTGATCCGGTGCGCCACGCCCGGTGATCTTGCGGTGTCTCATACCGAGTTTCTCATGCGTCTGGTTTCACTGACTGTCCTGTTCGCGCTCACCGCGACCGCCGGAGCGTGTGTCCGCGTCAACGTCGGCTCGCCGCGAGGAACGTCCGCCGCGATCACCGCTGGCGACCTCCAGACGCGCCTCACCGCCTTCGCCCACGACACCACGATGGGTCGCGAGGCGGGGACGATCTGGAACGAGCGCGCCACCGACTACGTCGCCGCGCAATTCCAGCGGCTCGGGCTGCAGCCGGCCGGCGAGAATGGCACCTACTTCCAGACGGTCCCCAATATTCGGCCGCGCGACACCACCATGATCCGGGGTCTGGCGCGGAACGTCATCGCCGTCATTCCAGGGAGCGATCCGGCGCTGCGCGGTGAGTACGTCTCCATCACGGCGCACAACGACCACCTGGGCTTCACGCACCGCCCGGTCGATCACGATTCGCTGCGCGCCTTCAACGCGGTGATCCGCCCGCTCGGCGCCGACAGTCCGCCCCATGCGCCGTCGGCCGATGAAACCGCGCGCATTCGCGTGATTCTCGATAGCCTCCGCAAGGTTCACACGCCGCGCCTCGACTCCATCTACAACGGGGCCGACGACGACGGCAGCGGCACGGTGGCGCTCATCGAGCTCGCCGAAGCATTCATGAAGGGCGGCGCGAAGCCGCGCCGGTCGATCCTCTTCGTGTCGCACACCGGCGAAGAGAAAGGCCTGCGCGGATCGGCCTGGTACACCGACCACGCGACCGTGCCGATCGACTCGATCGTGGCCGAGATCGACGTCGACATGATCGGGCGCGGGTCAGTGAGCGACATCAAGGCGGGCGGCCCGACCTACCTCGAGGTCGTCGGCTCGCGCCGACTCTCGAAGGAGTTCGGCGACTGGTTCGAGGCCGTGAACGCGAAAGAGCCGACGCCATTCGTATTCGATTACGAGTACGACGTGCCGGGACACCCCGAGCAGTACTACTGCCGCGCCGATCACTACAGCTACGCGCGCTACGGCATTCCGAGCATCTCGCTGTCACGCGGCGCGCATCGGGACTACCACCAGCTCACCGACGAGCCGCAGTACATCGACTATCCGGACTACGCGCGCCTCACGCAGATGGTGTTCGACGGGGCACTGTACGTCGCGAACGCCGATCACCGTCCGCGGCTCGACGCACCGAAGCCCACCGACCCGCACGTTCCCTGCAAGCAGTAGATCGCGTGCGGCCACGCGTCGCGCTGGCGACGTACGGGCGCGCGCCCGAGCTCGCGCCCGACGACCAGCTGCTGATCCCGGCCCTCGAGGCGCTCGGAGTTTCCGCGCGAGCGGAAGTGTGGTCGAACCAATTCGTGGACTGGGCGTCGTTCGACACGGTCGTGATTCGCTCGTGCTGGGATTACCATCTGCACATCGAAGCGTTTCGCGCCTGGGTGGACCGGCTCGAGTCGGCCGGCATTCGCGTGCTGAACCCACCGTCGCTCGTGCGGTGGAACTCGGAGAAGCGCTATCTCCTCGACCTCGCGCAGCGAGGCGTGGCGACGATCCCGACGATGATCGTACCCGCCGGCCATGCCGACGGCGTGGCCGAGCTCGTCGCCGCCGAAGGGTGGTCGCGCTTCGTGATCAAGCCGGCCATCTCGGCCAGCGGCTACGAGACGTATGCGCTGCGCACCCCGCTCGACGATGCGGCGCGCGAATCGATCCGACGCGCGACGGCCGCGGGTGACGCGCTCGTCCAGCCGTTCGCCGAGGAAGTTTCGCGCGACGGAGAATTCTCATTCACGTTCATCGATGGGCAGTTCAGCCACGCAACGCTCAAGCGCGCCGCGCCGGGTGAGTTCCGAGTACAAGCGGAGCATGGTGGGAGCGCCGAGCTCGTGGACGCGCCGCGAAAGCTGATCGATCAGGCGGCACGCGTGATCGGTGTGCTTCCGGAGCGGCCGGTGTACGCGCGCGTGGACGGCATCTCGCGCGACGGCTCGTTCTTGCTCATGGAGCTCGAGCTCATCGAGCCGCATCTGTTCCTGGCGTTCTCGCCTGGCGCGGCGGAAAAATTGGCGGCGGCGATCATGGTGCGACGCTAGAGGTGACGCGCCAACCGGCTAGAGTCGCCGCGTCTCGCCATGCGCGAATGTCCAGTTCGCGTTGCCCGGCAGTCCGGCGTCACTCCAGAGCTGCGCGAAGCGCGCAGGTGGCTCTTCGACCGCTTCGTCCGTCAGTCGAAACGTTCCCCAATGCAACGCGAGGCAGGGCGGTGGCGCGGCGTTTCTCGTGGTGAGAGCCCGGTACGCCTCGAGCGCGTCCTCGGGATTCATGTGCACGGCGCGCATGAACCATCGCGGCTCGTAGGCGCCGATCGGCAGCATCACGAGATCGAACGGACCCGCCGCCGACGCGATGGCGCGGAACTCCGGATGCAACGCGGTGTCGCCGGCGAAACACACACGTACGCCCTCCGCCTCGATCGCCCAGCCGCACCACAGCGTGTCTCCGCGATCGCGAAGGCCGCGCGCGCTGAAGTGCTGTGCGGGAAGGCATGTCGCCGTGTACATCGGCGTTTCCACTCGTTGCCACCAGTCGCGCTCGACCAAGTGCCGCACGCCCCACGAGCGTAGCAGGCCGCCGAGTCGCAGGGGACAGAGCCACGCGGCGTCGGGGAATTTCTTGGCGATGCGGCGAACGGTGGGCGCATCGAGATGGTCGTAGTGATTGTGCGACAGCAACACGACGTCGATCTGCGGCAGCGCGTCGAAGTCGACGGCCGGCGCCATCACGCGGCGCGGGCCGATCCACTTGAGTGGCGACGCCCGCTCGCTCCAGACCGGATCGGTGAGCACGTTGAGCGCGCCGAGCTGTAGGAGCACCGTGGAGTGGCCAACCCACGTCACCGAGCGGTAGCCGCGTGCCGCACGTGGCGAAACGATCGCCGGCTGTCGCGTGGGAAGAGAGCCGTACGGCGGGTTCGGCGGAATGTGCTTGCCTCGCCGCTCGCCCAATCGCCAGCGAAGGAAGTCCTTGAAGCCGTGCAGCTCGGCGTTCGGCCAGGGATTCTGAAAGCCGCCGCCCGGCCGATGGTGCGCAGCAGTCGGCGTTACGATCGGTTCGTCAGGGGACACGATGGGGTCGCGAGGGTGGCGGTGACGATCCCGGAATGTATCCTTGACCCGTCACCTCCTTCTAGCCCCGACGATCATGACCGCGGCAGTAGCCATCATCATTCGACGAGAGCGCGAGATCGTCGCGATCTTCCGCGGCGCCGGCGCCACGCGGCCCGACGCGGCGCGCACGCCTGAAGACCTCGACATCCATCATCGTCTGGCCTTCGACCGGCTCGTTCGCCGCGCCGTGCTGCGCGATGCTGGCGACGGCCGCTACTATCTCGACGAGCCGAGTTGGAACGCGCTCCGCTCCACGCGGAAACGCCTCATGTTCGTGGTGCTGATCGTCGTGCTCATCGCCTTCGCCGTCTCCATGAGCACCGGCCTGTTGGCCGTGAAGACGGGAATACCACAACTGCACTAGCTGCGCTGACGCGCGCGCTAGTCGGCGCGCATCGCGATCACCGGGTCGACCTGCGCCGCGCGACGAGCCGGCAGATAGCTGGCGAGCGCGGCGACTCCGAGCAGAACCACGGCGACTGCTCCGAAGGTCGTCACGTCGGTGGCGGTCACGCCGTACAACAGCGCCGCGAGCAGGTGCACGAGCCAGTAGGCGCCGACGAGTCCCACGGCGATTCCGGTGATCGTGAGTCCCAGGCCCTGCCCAAGCACGAGTCGCACCACACGATCCTGCGTGGCGCCGAGCGCAATTCGAATTCCGAGCTCGCGCGTCCGCTGGCTCACGGTGTACGAGATGACGCCGTAGATCCCGAGCGCGGCGAGCAGCAGCGCGAGCGCCGCGAAGGCCGTGAGCAGCATCATGTAGAAGCGCGGCTGCGAAACGGATTCCGACAGCGCGTCCTGCATCGTGCCGAGGTTGTAGATCGGCATCTCGGCGTCGACCGCCCGGAGCTGCTCGCGGATTGCGGCGGCCAACGTTTGCGGCTCGGCGCGTGAGCGAATCAGAAAGGACATGTCGTTGAGCGGCAGCGTGCCCCAGCCGATGTAGACCGCGGGATAGAGGTCGTCGCTCAACCCGCGCTGATGCACGTCGTTGATCACGCCCACGATCTCGCCCTGCGTCTTGACGCCGCTGTTCGTGCCCGCGGTATCGTGGGAGATGCCGAGCGTGATGTGCTTGCCGAGCGGATCCTCGTTTGGAAAGTATTTCTTGACGAAGCCTTCGGTGACCACGACCACGGGCGGCGGGCCGAAATTCTCCTCGGCTCTGGTGAACATGCGCCCGCGCATGAGATGCATGCCCAACGTCGAGATGAGATTCGCCGACGCCGGCCGCACGTCGGCAACCATTCGCTTGTCGGACGGCATCGGCGGTCGCCCATCGACGTCGAACGACACGCGCATTCCGTTGCTCGCCAGCGGACGCGCGTCGGCGATGGCGACGTCCTGCGTGCCGGGCAGCGACGCGAGACCTGTCTGCAACTGCGCCGCAAACCGGCGGATGTCGCGGTCGAGTGGATACTTCTTCTGTGGTAGCGTCAGGTCGAAGCTGAGAATGTGCTCAGTCTGAAAGCCCGGATCCACCTGCAGCAGCTTCACGAAGCTCTTGATGAGCAGGCCCGCGCCGACGAGCAGCACCACCGCGAGCGCCATCTCGCTGACGACGAGCGCGCGGCGCGTGCGCTGCGTCGCGCGCCGGCCGCTCGCGCCGCGCATCCCCTCCTTGAGCATCTGTCCCAGCTCGGTCTTCGCGGCGTGCATCGCGGGCACGAGTCCGAACGCCAGCCCGGTCACGATCGCGACCGCCACCGAGAAGGCCAACACGCGCGTATCGACCACGATGTCGGCGAGGCGCGGCAATCCCTTCGGCCCGAACGCGACGATCGCATCGACGGCCCACCCCGCAAGCGCGCCGCCGATCATTGCGCCGGCAACGGAGAGCAGCACGCTTTCGGTGATGAGCTGCCGAACGATCCGCCCCCGTCCGGCGCCGAGCGCGGTACGAACGGCGATCTCCGTTTCGCGTCCCGCGGCGCGGACGAGCAGGAGGTTCGCGACGTTGGCGCAAGCGATGAGCAGCACGAACGTCACTGCGCCGAACATGGTGAAGAGCGCGTTGCGCACGTCGCCGGTCAGATACGTTTGGAATTCCTGCGCGGTGCCGCTGAAGCTCGCGTTGGACTTGGGGTACTCCGCCTGCAACCGGTCGCCGACCGTCTTCATCTCGCGCTTCGCTGCCTCGACGCTCACGCCGGGTCGAACTCGGCCCACCGCGAGGATGAAGTGCGCCCCGCGATTGTCCGGGTCGATCATCCACGATTCGAGCTCGAACGGCATCCAGAGATCGGGCTTTGCCGGATACGTTAGCGAGGGCGTCGCAACACCGACCACGGTGTACGCGGCGCCGTTCAACGAGATCGAGCGGCCGATGACGTTCGGATCGGCGGCGAACTGCGTGTGCCAGAGCTTGTCCGACAGCACAGTCACCTTCTGCGCGCCGTGTTGGTCTTCGCCTTTCATGAAGCCGCGGCCGAGCTGCATCGGCACGCCGATCAGGTCGAAAAAGCTCGCACCCACGTCCGCCGCGCTGAGGCGCATCGGATCAGAACCGGCGATGCTGAGATTCGCGCTGGTCCCGGTCTGGATCGCCGCCATGCCGACGAAGCTGTGCGTCTCGTCGCGGTAGCTCAGGAAATCGGGCGGCGACAAATGCACGAGCTTTCCCTCCTTGCTCGACGAGCCGATGATCACGACCTCCTGCGGATTTCTGAACGGCAGCGGCTTGAGCAGCACGCCGTTGACGATGCTGAATACCGCTGTCGTTGCGCCGATGGCCAGCGCGAGCGTCGTCACGGCGATGATCGTGAAGCTGGGCGTTCGAAGCAGCTTTCGCGCGGCGTAGCGAATGTCCTGGAGCAGGATGTCCATGCGTGATTCTACTCAGATGGGAGTGCGAGACTGCGCTTCCGAGAGGGAAGCTTCGTGCCTCGGTGATACTTCTGTAACTCAGTATTCCACAATGCTTTACGGCTACTGCTCGGGACGATCCGGCTACCCGCCGTCCGCCTATGGGATATGCCGTCCCAAAACCGGACGCCATCCTGCCGACAGGTCGCGAGTAGTATCTTCGACGGATGAGCAACGCTCGCCGTTCGGTTCTCCTGCTCGGCGCCACAGGACTCGTGGGGCGCGAGTGCCTCCGACAGCTGATCGGCGATCCGAACGTGTGGCGCATCGTCGTGCTCCTGCGGCGTCCGCTCGACGACGCGCCGCGCTCCGACAAGATGCAAGTGGAGGTCGTGAACTTCGACGCGCTTGCCGCGCGACGCGACCTCTTTCGCGTGGATCAGATCTTCTGCGCGCTGGGAAGCACGATCAAGCAGGCCGGGTCGCAAGATGCGTTTCGGCGCGTCGACTTCGAGTATCCGCTTGCCGCGGCGAAGCTCGGAGTCGAAGAGGGCGCGCGACATTTTCTCGTCGTCACGGCGCTCGGTGCGTCGGCCAAGTCGCGCATCTTCTACAATCGAGTGAAGGGCGAGCTCGAGGACGCGCTGCGCACACTCTCCTACCGGAGCGTCACGATCGTTCGACCGTCGCTGCTGCTTGGCGTGCGCAAGAAATTCCGGCTCAGCGAGCAGATCGCGAAACGCTTCGGCTGGTTGCTGCCGGGGAAGTACAAGCCGATTGCGGCGACCGCGGTGGCCGCGGCACTCGCCAGCGCGGCACGGTTGGACGAGCCCGGCATGCACATCATCGAATCGGATGAGATCCGCCGACTAGCCGAAGGGCGTATCTCGCACTAAATCCGGTCTGACGGCAGCGTACACGAACGGTTTTCCGCTCCTCCCATCCGCTTACCCGCCTCCTTCATTCCCCACGTGTCCAATCCATCCGATCGCTCGACACCGCGCCGAGAGTTCATCGGCCAGCTCACCGCGTCTGCCATTGTGCTCGCGAGCGCTGCGTGCGCAACTCCAGTGGTCGCGGGACAATCCGCGACGTCGCCTACTCCCGCCACTCCCGCTCCCACGCCGCGTTCGGCAACGCCTCCGGCGCCCGTGCACTGGGACGACTCGTGGTTCTCGCGGTTGACCGCGAAGCACAAGGCGGTCTTCGACTCACCGGCGATCGACGATGGGCTCGCCGTGTCGCAGGCCGCGGGCTACGTGCGCGGCATGCGCGACGCGGCCGCGGCGGGACTGGACGACGTGCAGGCGGTGGTCGTGATGCGGCATGCCGGAATTCCCATGGTGTTCAACGACGCGATGTGGGCGAAGTACGAGATCGGCAAGCAGGGGAAGGTCAAGGACGACTCGACGGACAAGTGGGCGACGCGGAATCCGTTCTTCGCGTCCGCGCCGCCGAAGGCCGACGCGCCCGCCCGTCCCGCGCCGACCAACGCGCGTCCGCAGGCGACGCTCAGCTGGCTCGGCTCCAACGGCCACATTCTGCTCGGCTGCGATCTCGCCACCCGCGGCTACGCCGGACAGATCGCCGAGCGGACGAAGGGACAGATGCAGACGATCTATGAGGAGCTCAAGGCGAACCTCGTCCCCGGCGTCATCTTGCAGCCGACGGGTGTGTACGCCGTGCATCGGGCGCAGGAAGCGGGGTGCAGCTATATCCGCTCGACGTGATCAGCTAACGCGCAGCGCCGTGCCCGCATGCCGGTCGCTGCGCTGTCCGTCGCGTAGCGCGACCGTGCCGTTGACGATCACCGCCGCGATGCCCGTGGGATACTGAAACGGCTCGGCATAGGTGGCGGTGTCCTGCACCGTGGCGGGATCGAACACCACGACGTCGGCGGCCATCGTTGGCGCGAGACGTCCGCGATCGCCGAGATGCACCCGTTGCGCGGGAAGCGACGTCATCTTGTCGATCGCCTGCTCGAGGGTGAGCGCCTTTCTCTCGCGCACGTAGCGCGCGACGATGCGCGGGAACGTGCCGAGCCCGCGCGGGTGCGGATGGCCGCGGTGCGACGGACCGTCCACGGCGAACGCACCTCCGTCGCTGCACACCATGCCCTGCGGATGCGCCAGGATGCGATCGAGATTGTCTTCGCTCATCGCGAATCCGACCATGCCCACGTTGCCGTGGTTTCGCTGAAGCAACGCCGTTGCCATGTCGTACGGATCCACACCGTGGTTCTTCGCATACGCACCGAGTCGCGCGCCTTCGGCCGGCCGATCGGCGGCGTTGCCAACGTTGGCGATCATGATGTTGTCCCAGCCGCCGATGAGATCGACCTTGCCGAGCGCCTCCTGCTTGATGCGCGCCGCCGTTGCGGGGTCCTGAAGCCGAGCGAGGAAAGCATCGACGCTGTCGTCGCGGCTCCAGACGGGAAAGACGTTCGTGAGCCCGGTCTGGTAGGCGATGTACGGATAGCGGTCGAACGCCGCATCGCACCCCGCCGCGCGCGCGGCGGCGATACGAGCAAACGCCGTGTCGAGCTTGTTCCAGTTGCGCGGACCCTGCGTCTTGAGATGAGAGATCTGTAATGGACACCCGGCGCCTCTGGCCACGGCGATGGCCTCGTCGATCGCTTCGATGAGGGTGTCGTCTTCGTTGCGCATGTGCGTCGCGTACGGAAGTCCGCGCGCCGCGAGCGGTTTGCACAGGGCGATCAACTCGCCCAGCGGCGCGAAGGCGCCTGGGGTGTACTCGAGACCGGTCGACGCACCGCACGCGCCGTCGGCGATCGCGGCGCGCACGAACTGCTCCATTCGCGCCAGTTCGTCGGGCGTGGCCGGACGATCCTTGCCGCCGATCACGACGTCGCGAATCGTCCCGAGCCCGACCATCGATGCCACGTTCACCGACGGCTGTAGTCGGCCGATCGACGACCAGAGCTGCGCGAAGGTCGCGAACTGCCGGCGTGAATCATCTTCCTTTCCGTCGCCTGTCGCACGCGGCGCGCGCGACGATCCGTCCTGTCCCACGACGATCGTCGTGATGCCCTGCCGGATCAGCGATTCGGCGCGCGGATCTTCCCAGAGCGATCCGTCGCCGTGGGAGTGGATGTCGATGAAGCCGGGCGCCACGGCGAGCCCGCGCACGTCGATCTCGGTGACGCCGCGATCGGGCGCGCGCTTCGCGATGGACGTGATGCGGCCGCCGGAGATGACGACGTCGAGCTCGCGGGACGCGGTGCCGTTTCCGGCGAACACGTTTCCGTTGCGAAGGATGATGTCGGCGTTGGCGCGCGAGCGGAGAATGAGCGCCGGCGCGCCGGCGAAGAGGGCGGCGGCGCTGGATGTCGTGCGGAGAAAGTCGCGTCGTGTGGTCATTGAGCGTGGTAGGCGATGCGGGAGATTGTACTCTGCCGCGCCGCCGCGCAACGCTCAGCCGGTCAAATCACTCGGCGGCGAACCGCCGGAGCGCACGCGGCCTTGCCGGATGCGGTCGAAACCAATGAGCGCAAACTCGCGCACCGACGCCCAGTCGCCCACCGAGGTTCGCACGTTGAGCCAGCCGTTCTCGAGATCTTTTTCAACCTCCTCGAACGATCGGCCGGCCACGCGCGGGTCGCTCGCGGCCGACTGGCCGAGCCGATACGCCGCTCGGACCTGCTCGTAGACGCGGTCGGCCAAGCGGTTCGCGTGTTGGAAGTGCGAGCGATAGAAGCGGTCGTCGCCGTCGGTGAAGCCCGGCGCCGCGGGATCGTTTTCGCGCGCGTCGCCCTGCGCGACGCCCGTCTCCGGGATCCAGGTCTTGAAGTCGAAGTCGGGTCCGTCGAGCATGTGAATCCTCCGGCGACTCAGGACGGCAAGAGCGAGACCGGCTCCCGGTTGCGGCGACCGCTATTCGACGCGCGCTTCGCCCAGCTCGCTTCGCCTGGCCGTTGTGACGGTCATCACGAGCAACGCGTGGCCTCGATCCACACACGCGTGTGATCATTCTCCGATCCGGGAACACGGGCGCACCCCTCGCGTGTAGTGCAATGAGAGCCCTCCGTGAGGAAGGATGCGACGCATTGGCGGTTTCATCGGTATGATGACGTTCATCATGACGTGCGTGACCTGCGTGATATGCGCCAGCCCGATTGGCGCGCAGCAGGTCGCGACGCGTGTGTCGATCGCCGGAGGATCGGCGACGGACGTCGCCGGCGTGACGTCGCGCGCGGTGACGATCAGTCCCTCGCTGTCCGTCGCGCCCGGTCCCCGACTGCTGCTCGGCGCGGACGCGAGCGCGACACGCTACGACAACCGGCAGTGGTCGGTGGGAGGCGGTGCGACCCTCGCGGCGCGCGCACCGCTCGCCAAATCCGTTGCGCTCACGTTGAACGGCGGCGCGTCGGCGACGGGAACATCATATGACTTTTCATATACCACCGCGAGCGCGTTGCCGGCGATCGAGCTGAGCGGCGGCCCGGTGAGCGGATATGCGGGCGTCGAGGCCGCGGTCGCATCGACGCGAACGGTGCGCGTCGTGCCGTCGCAGCCGGGATTGTTCGGCGCGCCGTCACCGTCACCGGCATCGCGCACCACGCTCGGCGTCGCGCGAAGTGCGCGCGGAGCCGTATTCGGCGGTAACCTGCGGCTGTTGGGCGCGGACGGCGAGACCGCGATCGTCGGCGTGCGCGAAGAGCACGCGACCGTCGACACGATTCCGACGGTGGATCGCAGCCTTTCGCTGTCGGTGGCGAACGGCAGCGTGACCGTTGGCGGAAGCGCGGGAGTGCGCGCCGAGCCCGGAAGTCATTCCGCGTTTGGCAGCGGCGCGCTGGCGGTCGCCGTGGGGCCGGCGCTCGCGCTCACGGTCGCCGCAGGGTCGTATCCGGCGAATCATCTGATCGGAACGCCGGCCGGCCGGTTCTTCAATCTCGGCATGTCGATACGCACCGGTCGCGTGTCGCCCAGCGAGCCGAAGATCGACGGCGTGCCCGCGGTCGCCGCCGGCATGACGCGCCTCGCGCTGCGCGACGACGCGGCCGCGAGCGTCGAGGTGGCGGGCGATTTCACGAATTGGAAACCGATCGCCGCGCGGCGCGCGACGAACGGCGTCTGGTTCGTCGATCTGGCGATTCCGCCCGGTCAGTATCGCTACGCGTTTCGCGTGAACGGCAGGGACTGGAAGGTCCCTGATGGATCCGCCGCGGTCGACGACGACTTCGGCGGCAAGACGGCGTGGCTCACGGTGAGTGGCCCGCCGAATCGTTCGGTGCGATAGCCGCATCGGCGTCGCGCCATCTGGCATTACCCGTTTCAACCGGAGGAATGATGAAAGCAACCGCATTCACGATCGCGCTCGCTTGCGCTCCCGCGCTGCTCGCCGCACAACAGTCGTCGGCGTCCACGTCGGCGTCCACATCGGCCACCGCGTCGGCGAACACGCAGACGAGCGTGGACGTACCCGCAGGCTACTCGGCGCAGAGTCGCGCGAAGATCGACGCGGCATTCCAAGCCGCACGCGCGAAAAAGCTGCCCGAGCAGCCGATGCAGCAGCGCATGGCCGAAGGCCAAGCGAAGGGCGCGAGCGATGCACAGGTGGCGTCGTCGGTTCAGCGCATGGAAGCCCGGCTCGAGGCGTCGCAGTCGGCCATGATTCGGGCCGGCCGCACGAATCCACAGCCCGCTGAAGTAGCGAGCGGCGAGCAAGCGATGGAGCGTGGCGCTACGAGTGCGCAGATCGAGGCAGTCGCCAAACACACGCCGACCGATCGCTCACTCACGGTAGACCTGAATGCCCTCGCGAGGACGAACGCGGCCGGTGCAACGGTCGGAGCAGTTCTCGGAGCTCAGGGCACCGCGCCGGCGACTGGAAATGCGGCGGCCGGTGTCAGCGCGGCGGCGACTGGCGCCGTCGGAGCCACCGCGGGAGTGACGGGCGCCGTGACCGGCGCGCTGTCCGGCGCGGTTGGCGCGAAGAAGCCGTAGGGCAAAGGGAAACGGCGCCGCCCGACCGAGGTCGGACGACGCCGTGAATTCCCGCCCCCACGACGGGAAGCCGTTCCTGCAAGCTGCCTACGGGCGTCCTCTGGGAACGCGTCCGCCAGGCATTCCAAGGATTCCGCCGGCGCCCATCATGCCGCCCGTGCCATTTGGGTGATAGATGTCGCCCGGGTTGGCATGACCACCGCCGCGACGACCGCCGCCACCCCGCGGATCGCAGTGGTCGTCATCTACGACTCCGCCGCGGAGGATCGAGCCGAAGATGGCGCCGATTCCTCCACCGCCGCCGCCGTTCCCCGGAATTGGCTGCGCGCCAGGATAGCCCTGGGTCGGAACCGCCGACGGACGAGCCAGAGGCGGCGCGTCGGACGTTGGTGTTTCCGACGGAGCCGGCGCCGAGGCCAACACCTGGACCTGCGGGATGTCCGTCTTGATCTCGGCGACCTGGACCGCGCGCGCCGAAGCCTTGACCGTCGGATGCTCGCTCCGAATCACCTTGGGGCCTTCGGGAGCCTTTTTCGGCTTGAGCGCGAGCTGTTGCTGGCTCTTCGGCGAGACTTCGTCGGGGTTGATCTGCATGCTCTGCGTCTGTGACGCGAGCTTGAGATCCCGCTTCAGATCATCGTTCATCGCCGTTGGAGTACGCGAGCCTCCCTTGCTGCACGCGGCGACTGCGATGGCAGCGGCGGGGACGAGCGTCCACTGAATGATCCTACGCACGGTATCCTCCTGGGGCGGTCAAGCTCGAACGCGATGGCGCCGCGATTATCGTAAATGGGAACTCGCACGCCGCGGGCCAACCATTAAAGTCGAATCTGTGAGGTTGCACACATCTTTGCGTCACTTTCGTGGGACGGGCATGTCCACTCGAAGGGACGCTGAACAGCTGCTGAACAGCTGCTGAACAGCCGCGGCCGATCCGGGTATCTTCACTCGCCGCCAACCATATGGCTACCGCAATGCGATTGCAACTCGCGATCGGCCTCGTCGCCCTCGGCGTCGCTGCCTGCACGTCGTCCACCACCGTGTCCGATACCGACCGGAAAACGATCGTCGACTCGCTCACGCGCCAGGTCAAAGCCGCATACGACCTCTCGAAGCCGAACGCCGAGCAGCGACTGCTCAGCCTCTATCCGGACAGCGGGCGCATCGTGTCCGCGGGCAGCGGACGCATGATGACGTCGCGCGACACGCTCGCCATGGGCATCAAGGCCTTCTGGACGAACGTCGGTGCGAACATGCGCGGGCCGCAGTGGATCTGGGACCAGATGGTGTTCGACGTGCTCGCCCCGAACGCGGCGGTGATGACGGCGACGTATCACGTTCCCCACAAGACGCCGCGCAACGAGCCGCACACGATCGCCGGCGCGTGGACCGCGGTGTTCCAGAAGCGCGGCGGCCGGTGGTACGTCGTCCAGGAGCATCTCTCCGACCTACCGGCCATGCCCGACTCGGCAATGGCCGCGATGCCGCCTGGAATGAAGATGCCGAAATGAGCGACGGATGACCCGTTACGGCACCGCCCCGGCCGCACCGGCCCGCCGCGGATCGGCGCCGGCCGTGACGCGGCCCTTTTCGATGCGTACCGCCGCGCCGTAGCCCTCTCGCAGCTCGCCCGGAAGCGAGACGATCTGAGTGCGATAACCCAGCGCCTCGAGGCGCTTCATGACGTCGGGCGAGAATCCGTCTTCCATCTGAATCGTCGCGCCCTGCGGTGGCGCCGCTCCTGCACCACCGCGTCCGCCGCCGATCAGGAAGCGCGGCTGCTCGAGCGCGGCCTGCGGATCGAGATGCTGGTCGATCATCCCGACGATCACCTGATACACCGCCGACGTGATCCAAGCGTTGCCCGCGGCGCCGAGCGCCATGACGGGGTGCAGCGATTTGCCGCTGCCCTCGAAGACGATCGTCGGCGTGATCGTGCTTCCGTGCCGCGCGAAGGGCAGGCGCGCGCCGTAGGCAGCGGGATCGCCGCCATACGAGTTGAGTTTGTCGTTATATAAGAATCCTAATCCCGGCGTGACGTAGAAATTACCACCCCAGGTGCCGAGCGTTTGCGTCTGAGCCATGGCGTTGCCGTCGGCGTCGGCGATCGCGAAGGCGGTGGTGCCCGCCGCGCGACAGACCTCGGTTGGAGTCGCGCCGTAGCCGTGGGCGTAACATTCCGGATCGCGCGCGAGCTCGACGCTCGCGGTCTTCTTGCCCGGCTGCGCGCACGACAGCGTGTCGCCGCGCAACGCCGACGGGTTGATCGCCTTGTTCGGATCGAAGCAGCGCCAGCGGGCGAGGGCCGTATCGCGGCTCATGAACGGCTCGATGTTCACCGGCCACAGTCCCGGGTCGGCGATGAGATTGCGCGAGCTCGGCACCAACTGCCAGGCGGCGATCATTGCGTGCAGCGTACCGGCGTCGTCGGCGTAGGGCTTCGGGTTGGAATACTGCTCCAGCAGCTTGAGCTTCGCCGAGAGCTCCGCGCCGCCCGACACCGGAGGCGCGCTCGCGTAGAAGGTGTAGCCGCGATACGAGCCGGGCACCGGCTCGCGCTCCGCCGCGAAGTAGCGCGCCATGTCGCTCATCTTCATCGCATTGCCCTTCGCGTGCAGATCGGTCACCATGCGCTTGGCGATCTCGCCCTTGTAGAACGCGTCGGCGCCGCCCTTGGCGATCTGCTCGAGCGTCCAGGCGAGGTCGGGATTCTTGAGCGTGTCGCCGGCGTGCAGCGGCTGGTCGTCGCGGAAGAAGAGCGCGCGGCTGCTCTCGTACTTCATGAACTGCTCGCGCTCCGTCGACAGGGTCGTCGCCAATCCTTCACTCACGACGTAGCCGTCGCGTGCCGCACGGATGGCCGGCTGGAGGAGATCGGCCCACTGCAACTTCTTGCTGCCAAACTTCTGCCAAGCGAGATACATCGCCGCCACCGTGCCGGGCACGTTCGCGATCGCCGGACCGCCATCGGGCATCCGGCCGTTCTGCACGAGCGACGTGTTGGTCAAACCCGCGTCCTCCGGCACGCGCGACATGAACTCGATGAGCTGCGGCTTCTCCATGCCCTTCAGATAGATCACCGTCTGTCCGTAGCCACCGGGGCCGCTCGCGTCGGGCTCGACGACACCGAGCGCGAACGACACCGCGACCGCGGCGTCGACGACGTTGCCGCCCTTGGCCAGCATCTCGACGCCCGCCGCGGTCGCCACGGGATGCGCGCTCGACACCGCGGCGCGTCCGGTCGCCGACTGACGATAGGGCGGATGCTCGCGCAGCATGTCGTGCAGCACGGTCTTGAGCTCATCGTCGGTTTTCGCCGCAACGGCGCGCGCGCGGTACTTCGTCTTCAACGCGTCCCACTGCGCGCGGCGAGCCGCGGCGTCGGGCGCGGAGTAGTACAGCCGTGCGGTGCGATTCCACAGTTGATCGAACGCGTCTGCGTTGTGTTGCGCTCGATCGCTCGCGCTCGGAGAGCCGGCCTGCTCTGCGAGCTGTTGGTCGGGAGACGACGGCGCATCCACCATCCACAACCGGCCGCCCGTCGCCGACAGTAGGTTTGCGTCGCGGTCGCCGGTGCGGTCGGGATCGCCGTTGTAACCCACGGGCGCGATCGCGTCGGGCGGGATGTCGGCGAGCGCGATCGTCTTGCCGTCGGGACTCCACGCCGACGCGGCGTGTCGAGCGCTGACGAGATTGACGTAGCGACCGTCGAGCGGACTCACATACACCGCGCCGCGCGCACCCGTTGCCGTCCACGCGAGACGATCGCCGCTCGGCGACCACGACGGATGCTCGATGCGCGCATCGGTGAGCACGACTGTGTCGCGCGGCGTATCGAGCGTTCGCACGTGAAGCTTGCGGGTGCCGTCGGCGAGCGAGACGTACGCGAGCCGTGAGCCGTCGGCGGAGATCGCCGGCCATTGCTCGGCGGCGCGGTCGCGCGTGACGCGCGATTCGGCGCCACTTGGAAGACGCATCCAGAGCGTGGCCGCGCCGAGCCGGCCGCGCACGAAGAAGATGCGCCCGTCGCGCCCGACCGCCGGCTGCCCGTCGCCCAACGGCGACGTCGTCACGCGCTCGGCGTCGCCGGCTGTTCCGTTCGGCCCGACGGGAACGCGCCACAGATCGAAGTTGCCCGATCGATCCGAAGAGAAGACGATCGCCGAGCCGTCGGCTGTCCACGCCGGCTCGCGATCCCAGGAAGGGCCGGCAGTCAGGCGAGTCCATTGTCCGCTTTTCGACACGAGCCAGAGGTCGCCCTCGACGCTGACGGCGAGACGACCGTCATGCGAATAGGCTGGGTCTTGGGCGCCCGATACGGGAGGAGCGGTCTGGAGAAGAAGAGCGAGAACGGCGACGACGAGCATTGCGTGAGCTCCATGGTGAATCGCGTGTTCGGGAAAGTCAGGGGTGGATTGGGGAGCGTCAATGGGGGAACGTCTCGGCGGCTTGACTGGCTGATATGCTGAGACGATTCCGTCATTGTGTTCACGGATGATACGGATGAATCCCGAAAGGGCCGGATCGCTCCCTTTGGCGCGAGGATTCCGTGCGCAACGAGCCCGGACGAACATCTTCTTTGGAACGGACGCTCGGGTCACCGCGAGAACCTTCCGAGGTTCTCCGTCAAAAAAATTCCCGGCTCGGTAGGCCGGGAATTTTCAATGCGCGATCCGGCCGTTTCCGCCGCGACTAGTCAGCCCGAAGTGCTTCATTCGGATCGACCCGTGCCGCGCGCCGCGCCGGCACCCAGCTCGCGAAGATCGCGACGCCGACGAGCGTCGTCACGACTGCCACCATCACCGGTGGATCTTTTGGCGACACGTTGAACAACAGCGGCGCAACCCATCGTCCAGCGACCAACGAGATCGCCGTACCGAGACCGACTCCTGGAATCACGATGCGCAGGCCTTCGCGAACGATCAGTTGCATCACGTCGCGGGACTGCGCGCCGAGGGCGACGCGAACGCCCATCTCGTGTGTGCGTTGGGTGACGTTGTACGCGATCACGCTGTACAGTCCGATCGCGGCGAGGACGAGCGCGAGCGCGCCGAACACCGCGAACATGATCGCGCCTACCTTCCACGAGCGGATTTGTGGCGCGATGATCGTCGACATCGGCGTAACGTTGACGTACGAGACGCCGGGCATGAGGGCCTGCAGCGCGCGGCGCACCGCGTCGGTCTTGTCGGCGGCTGGCCCGCGCGTCCGCACGAACAGCCCGCCGTCGGACGAATGAAACTGGGAGATCGGCATGTAGTAGTGCATCTCGGTCTCGCTCATGCTGCCGCGGCGCACGTCTTCGGCGATGCCGATCACGGTGGTGCAGGGCATCGTGTCGGCGCCCACCTTGACGCACTGCCCGAGAGCGTCCCTGCCCGGCCAGATCTTCTTCGCCATCGACTCGCCGGCCACCATGACCAGCGGAGAGTGCTCGCGGTCTTCGGCGGTGAACGAACGGCCGCGGAGAATGCGCGTGCCCATCGTCTCGAAGAAGCCCGGCGTCGCCGCCTGGAGGGTGAACTCGCCGAGCTTGCTCACCGAGTCGATGCCCGCCACGAAGAGCGTGAACTCCCAGCTGGACCAGAAGGGAACGGTGAGGGCGCGCGCCGCGTGCTCGACGCCGGGAATTTGCGCCGCGCGCTCGAGGAGTTGTTGGCGCAGCTGGACATTGTGCACCGAATCGCTCTTCACGCCGCGCAAGTTGAGGCTGATCCACATCAACCGATCGGCGTCGTACCCCATGCGCACGTTCTGCACGTTGACGAGGCTGCGCAGAAACAGGCCGGCTCCAACGAGCAGCACGACGGACAACGCCGCCTGGCCGATGAGCAACCCCGCACGAATGCGCGAGCGATGCACCGTGCCTTCGCGCGATCCGCTCTTGAGTGCGGCGGCGACGTCGGTGCGTCCGGTCTGCAAAGCCGGCACGAGTCCGGTGAGCAACCCCGCGACGATCGCGAGCAGCGCCGCGAAGCCGAGCAGCCGCGGGTCGGTGAAAGCGCTCGGACCGTCATTCGCTTGATCGAGCAACGTACGGCGCATCAACGTTCCGCCCCACTGCGCGATGGCCAACCCCGCCACGCCGCCGAGGAAGGCGAGCAGCAGGCTCTCCGTCGCCAGCTGCATGAGCAGACGTCCGCGGCTCACGCCGAGGGCGATGCGCACGGCGATCTCGCGCCGCCGTTTGAGTGCGCGGGCGAGCAGGAGGTTCGCGACGTTGGCGCAGGCGATCAGCAGCACCATCGCGGCGACGCCGACGAGCCAGGTCGCGACTTTCGCGTCGTTCCCCGCCTTGGGACCGCGGTCGGCGAGCACCGGTCCGGCGAGGGCGCGCGGCTTCGCGAGCGCCATCGGCGTGCCCTTGGGATTCACCTCGAGCTGCTTCTTGTAGCTGAGCCGCATCGCGCGCGAGAGATCGGCGGTCGCCGCTTCCGCGGTGACGCCCGGCTTCCGGCGCGCGAAGCTCTCGAACCACGTCATGTTGTACGTGGAGTGCCACGGAGTCTTCGGGTCGCCCATTCCCGCCGCCGACGCCTGCGCGCTGATCGGGACGAACGCGACCAGCGGGTCGGGTGAGAATCCGTTGAACCCTTCGGGCGCGACGCCGATGATCGTGTACTTGGCCGGTCCGATGTCGATCATCGTGCCGATGGCGCTCGGCCGGCCGCCGAACTGCGTTTGCCAGAATGCGTAGGACAGCACGGCGACTCTGGAGCCGTCGGGCGGCACGTCCTCGTCGGCGGTGAAGAAGCGGCCGATGACGGGCTTCACGTCGAACATCTTCCAGAGGTCGGCCGCGCTGATGCCGACCTTCATCTCCTTTGTTCCGTCGCCCGCGCCGACGGCGAGGTTGTGCGAGTAGAAGGGCGTCATCGCGTCGAACGACGTCGTGCCTTCCTTGAGATCGAGGTAGCGGCGATATCCGATCCAGCTAGACTCGTTCTCCTTACCGCGGAAGGTGCGTGCGGTGTAGAGACGGGTCGCGCGGTCGGGCGCGATGAGAAAATTGGGCGGTCGAAAGAGGAGCCGGTCGACGATGCCGAACATCGCGGCGTTCGCGCCTATGCCTAAGCCGAGCGTGAGAACGATGGCGATGGCGAAGCCGGGCTTGAGGCGCAGGCCACGCAACGCATAGCGGAAATCCTGCGCGAATGCGCTCCACCATTCGGCGCGCCGCTCGCTGCCCACGCGAGACCGGTCGATGGTCGCCAGCCGCTCGCGCGTTTTCGTCGCGTCGCCAAAACGGCGATCGGCTTCGCGGCGCGCGTCGTCGGGGTTCATTCCGTTGGCCATGAGCTCCCTCATCGTCATGTCGAAGTGAAACTGCAGCTCGTCGTCCACGGCGCGCTCGACGCCGGCGCTGTCGCGCTCGACGCGAAAGAATCGACGGATGCCGGGAATGCGAGACATCGGCCGGTCAGACCGTTTGGAGCACTTTGAACACGCAGCCCGCGTACTCCGTCCAGAGCGCGGTCTTGGCGCGGAGCTGTTTTCGGCCGGCGGTCGTGAGCTGGTAGTACTTGGCTTTGCGGTTGTTCTCCGAGAGTCCCCATTCCGACTCGAGCCAGCCGCGTTTTTCCATGCGGTGGAGCGCGGTGTAGAGCGCGCCTTCTTCGATCTGGAGCCGTTGGTTGGTCGTTTCGCGGATCCAGGACGCGACCGCGTAACCGTGGCGGGGTCCCCAGGTGAGGGTCTTGAGAATGAGAAGGTCGAGGGTGCCCTGGAGGAGATCGAGATCGACGGCGGCCACGTGTTTCCCCTGAAATGTTGATGGGAAGAGTGCAAGACATTCCGCGTTCCCTGAACCCTTGAGGGAGGCGCTCGTATCATCTGACACGACGCCCGCCAAAAGGGTTGGCTCGGCGAATATGGGACGGTGCTAAATATTTCGCAATACGGGGCGATGCTCTCCTCCGGCCACAACGATCCATCCACAAGGATATTTTTCGACGTCATGCCCGAGCTACCCGACATCACCGTGTACGTGGAGGCGCTCCGGCGGCGAATCGTCGGAGCGCCGGTCGTGGAGGTGCGACTCAACACGCCCTTTCTCCTTCGGTCGGTCGAGCCGCCGCTGAGCGAGTTGATCGGCAGGCACGTGCGCGGAGTCGATCGCTCGGGCAAACGGATCGTCATCGCGCTCGACGACGACTATTACATCGTGCTGCATCTGATGATCGCGGGCCGGCTGCACTGGAAAGCGCGCGGCGCGAAGGGAAAAGGACGCGCCGACCTCGCCGCGTTCGACTTTCCAGCCGGCGCGCTGACGCTCACCGAAGCGGGCACCAAACGCCGCGCGTCGCTCTACCTGGTGCGCGGCGCGGCCGGCCTCACGGAGTTCGCGCGCGGCGGACTCGAGGTGCTCGACGCGTCGGTTGCGCAGTTCGCCGAACGGCTGCGGTCGGAGAGCCACACCGTGAAGCGATCGCTGACCGACCCGCGCTTGTTCAGCGGCATCGGGAACGCGTACTCCGATGAGATCCTCCATCGCGCGCAGCTCTCACCCGTGAAGCTCACCGGCCGGCTCACCGACGCCGAGATCGCCGCCCTCTTCGACGCCACGCGCGCCACGCTCCTCGAGTGGACCGACCGGCTGCGCGCCGAAACGGGCGACGGCTTTCCGGAGAAGGTCACGGCCTTCCGCCCGGAGATGGCGGTGCACGGCCGCTATGGCGAACCCTGTCCGGTGTGCACGGCGCCGGTCCAGCGCATTCGCTACGCGGACAACGAGACGAACTACTGCGCGCGCTGTCAGACCGACGGCAAGCTGCTCGCCGATCGCGGACTTTCGAGATTGCTCAAGCAAGATTGGCCGCGGAGCCTGGACGAGATTCTGTAGGCGTTCGAACCGCTCGCTTCGCGCGCCATCGCGCCCTTAGGCCGCCGTCAGAATCTCCGCCCGCCCATTCTGAATCACGATCGTGTGCTCGAAGTGCGCGGCGTGGCAGCCGTTGACCGTACGAATGGTCCAGCCGTCATCGTCCTCGAACACCTCAGTCGCCGACGCGGCGATGATCGGCTCGAGCGCGATGACGAGCCCCTCCTGCAGGTGGCCCGGCGTGAACGGACTGAAGAAATTCGGCACCGACGGCTGCTCGTGCAGCGCGCGTCCGACACCATGCCCGCACATGTCGTGGATGACGGCATGCCCCCACTCGAGCACTTCGGCCTCGACGGCGCGTCCCAGCTCGGAGATGCGCACGCCCTCGGCCGCCACCGTCATGGCGCGGTCGAACGCCACCCGCGCGCAGTCGGCGAGATGCCGCGCGCTCGCCGTGACGGGCGGAATCACGATCGTCACGGCGGAATCGGCGATGTAACCATCGAGCTCGGCGGTGACGTCGATCTTCAATACATCCCCGGGGCGTAGGACGCGCGAACCGGGAACCCCGTGCACGACTTCATCATTCACGCTGATGCAGTTGAAGCCAGGAAAGTCGTAGGTCAGCTGCGGTGCGGACCGCGCGCCGCGCTTTCGACAGAAGCGCGCGCCGACCATGTCGAGCTGCTCGGTGGTCATCCCCGGGCGTGCGGCGTTCTGCATCTCGCGGAGCGCTTGAGCGACGAGCTTGCCGACGGCGCGCATGCCGGCCAGGTCGGATTTCGACTCGATGGTCATCGTGGCTCAGAGGCTCATCGTTCCGTCGCAGACCAGGACGGTTCGCCCGCCGACGCGGGACGCCGTGATCTTGCCGCCCTTCTTGTCCGCTTCCACCTCGAGGATGCTCGGCCGGCCCATCTCGAAGCCCTGCTCGACGATCCAGCGCAACGTTCCGTCGAAGCGCGGGTCGCGTGACGCCAGGTAGCCGCCAAGTCCCACGGCGGCGCTTCCCGTCGCCGGATCTTCGGCAACGCCAATGCCGGGGGCGAACATTCGCGCGCGCACGTCGGAGCCCGGCAGCTCGCCGTCCATGGCGAACACGAACACCTTGTTGGTGAGATAGCGGCCGAGCGCCGACTCCCAGAGATCGAGCTTGAGACGCGCGCGGCCGACCGTCGCGCGGTCGCGCAGGGGAACGAACAGAAAGGGAGTTCCGCACGACACGGCTTCGGGCGACATCTCGCCGTCGAGGACGTCGCCCTTCGAGAGCGAGAGCATCGCGGCGAGCGTGTCGGCCGAAGGCGGCGGTGGCCCCACCTCGGGCAGCTTGGCCGCGGAGAGCTGGGCGAAGTCCGGTCGGCCGTTCGTGGCGCGAATCGTCACGTGCACCGGACCGACACCCTCTTCGAGCACGATCTTCGTTTCGGCGCCTGTGAGCTTCACCGCGCCAACGCTCGCCAGCACGTGCGCGGTGCCGATCGTGGGGTGTCCGGCGAACTGCAACTCACCGCCGGGTGTGAAGATGCGCAGCTTTGCCGTATGGCTCGGGTCGGCTGGCGGGAGGACGAAAGTCGTCTCGGAGTAGTTGAACTCGCGCGCGATGTGTTGCATTAGCTCTGGAGCGATTTCCCGTGCGTCGGGGAAGACCGCGAGCTGATTGCCGCCGAACTGTTTGTCGGTGAAGACGTCGGCGGTGAGGTAGCGAACGTTCATGTAGGGAAAATGTAGTGGAGGGGAAGCAAAGGAACTGTGGGTGTTCCTGAAGGGTCTCAACCTTAGGGTCGCGCAGGCCGTACGATTAATAAGGCGATCAGCTAACGGACACCGGCTATCGCAGGCCGCTGGACGATAGCCACTAGCCGATAGCCGAACGCTATAATGGCCAACTGGCTTGAAGGAATTTTTCAATTCCTGTTCAAATACAGACCGACGGAGTTCGCGAAGGGCAGCCTAGCCTTTGGCGCGCCCTTCTCGGTCGTAATCCTGTTGCTCGCCGCGGCGGCGATCGGCGTGCCCGCGGTGCTCAGCTATGCGGGCGTGCGCGGCAAGAGCACGCGCCGCGACCGCTGGGTGCTCGGCGGCTTGCGCGTGGCCGCGCTGGTCGTGCTGCTCGTCTGCCTCTTTCGGCCGATGTTGCTGCTCTCGGCGGCCGTTCCGCAGCGCAACTACGTCGGCGTCCTGATCGACGACTCGCGCAGCATGCAGGTGGCCGACGAAAACGGCAAGGCGCGCAGCGACTGGGTCGAGCACGCCTTCGGCGGACCCGATAGCACGATTCTCAAGGCGCTGCGGCAGAAGTTCATCGTGCGCTTGTTCCGCTTCTCGTCGGGCGCGCAGCGCGTCGACAGCACGGCGCAGCTCACCTTCGCGGCGAATCAGACGCACCTGGGCGCCGCCGTCGAGCAGGCCCGCCAGGAGCTCGACGCCGTGCCGTTGTCCGGCCTGGTCGTTCTGTCCGACGGCGCCGACAACTCGCGCGTGCCGATCGGCGACGAGCTGCTCTCCCTGCGCGCGAAGTCGGTGCCGATCTTCGCCGTGGGGCTGGGCGCCGACCGATTCGACAAGGACATCGAGATCCGCCGCGTCGACGCGTCGCACTCGGTGCTCAGGGGCGGCTCGCTCGTCGCCGATCTGCTCATTCGTCAGCGCGGCTACGCCGGCGCGCGGGTGCCGCTCGTCGTCGAGGACGGTGGGCGCATCGTGTCGCGGGACACCATCACCCTGCCCGCCGACGGGGCCATCTCGCCGGTCCGTGTCACCGTCGTTGCGAACGACGCCGGGCCGCGCGCGCTGACCTTCCGCATTCCGGTGCAGCCCGGTGAGCAGGTACAGCAGAACAACGCTCAACAGGCGCTGGTCGACGTGCGCGACGGGCGCGAAAAAATTCTCTACGTCGAAGGCGAGCCGCGCTACGAGATGCGCTTCATCCGCGCCGCGGTCGAAGCCGACTCGAACATTCAGCTCGTCGCGCTGCAGCGGACGGCCGAGAACAAGTTTCTCCGCCTCAACGTCGACACGGCCGACGAGCTGCTCGGCGGCTTCCCGAAAAGCCGCGCCGAGCTCTTTCGCTACCGCGCGCTGATCCTCGGCAACATCGAGGCGAGCTTCTTCACGCACGACCAGCTCGCGATGCTCGCCGACTTCGTCAACGTGCGCGGTGGCGGGCTGCTCATGCTTGGCGGACGGCGCGCGTTCGCCGAGGGCGGCTACGCCGGAACCCCGCTCGCTGAAGTGATGCCGGTGGTGGTGAGCGGCGACGCCGTCGCCGATTCGATGACGTTCTTCGCCGACTTGAAGGCGAGCCTCACTCCGCCGGGCACGAGCCACGCCGTGTCGCAGATCGGCGCGACGCCGGCGGCATCCGCGGCACGCTGGAACACACTGCCGGCGATCACCACGGTCAATCGCATCCGCGAAGTGAAGCCGGGCGCCGTCACGCTGATCAAGGGTACGATGGCGGTCGGCGGCCGTGCGGGCGATCCCGGTGCGCCACTCAAGAGCTACGAACAGCCGGTGCTCGTCTATCAACGGTATGGACGCGGCCTCGCCATCGCCTTTCCCGTGCAGGATTCATGGAACTGGCAGATGGACCCGAGCTCGCCCGCCGAGGACGAGACCTTCGAGCGCTTCTGGCGGCAGATGCTGCGCTGGATGACGAGCGACGTACCGAGTCGCGTGGTCGTGTCGCTCCCGACCGACCAGAGCAATCCGAAGAATCCGATCGCCATTCGCGCCGCGGTGTCGGACAGCATCTTCATTCCGCGCAACGACGCGAAGGTCGTCGCGCACCTGACGAGCGACAGCGGCTTCACGCGCGATCTGTCACTCGACTGGGCGATCGATCGAGACGGCGAATACCGCGGCACCTTCACACCCGATCAACCGGGCGTCTACACCGTGCGCGTGAGCGCCGAGCTCCCGGGTGGAACGACGGTGGGCGACACGAGCTATGTGCGCGTTGCAGATCTCAACACGGAATACTTCGATGCCGAGATGCGCGCGCCGCTCTTGAAGCGCATGGCGACGGAAACCGGAGGCAAGTTCTACACGCCGGCGACCGCGGGCTCGCTCGCCGAGGACGTAGCGCTGAGCAAGCACGGCGTGACGGTGGTGAACCAGATGGATCTCTGGGACATGCCCGCCGTGTTGCTGCTGCTCGTCGCGCTGGTGACGGCGGAATGGTCGTATCGGAAGATGCGGGGGTTGGCATGAGGGAAGCGGGACGAGCGAACCGGGAAGGGCGCGGCGCGCGGCGAGCGTTGTTTGCGCTCTTGCTTGCGCTTCCCGCTTCCCTCGTCCCCGTTCCCTCGAAAGCCCAGACCCACCTCGTCATCGTCAGCGGCCTCGGAGGCGACAAGAAGTACACGGACTCCTTCGCCAAGATCGCGTCGACGATTGCCGACGCGGCGAGCAAGCGATTTCTGCTTCCCGATTCGGAGATCGTCTGGCTCAGTGAGGACAGCGTATCGACGCGGCCGCACTTCCGCGGACAGTCCACGAAGGTGAATGTCGAGCGACTGCTCGGACAGCTCGCGACGCGGGCCGGCCCGGGCGATCAGGTCGTCCTCGTGCTCATCGGCCACGGCAGCGGCGAAGGCGAGGACACGAAGATCAGCATTCCCGGACCCGACCTGAGCGCGCGCGACTTCGCGCAGCTGTTGTCGCGCTTCCCCACGCAGAAGTTGGCGTTCGTGAATCTCACAAGCGCGAGCGGTGACATGCTGCCGGTACTGTCGGCATCGAACCGCGTGATCATCACGGCCACGAAGAGCTCGTTCGAGCGGAACGAATCTCGTTTCGCGCAATATTTCGCCGACGCGCTGAGCAAGGATGTCGCCGACACCGACAAGGATGGCCGCGTGTCGCTGCTCGAGGCGTTTCGCTATGCGGTGGCCGAGACGAAGCGCGTCTACGAGACGGACACACGCTTGCAAACCGAGCACGCGCAGCTCGAGGACATGGGCGCCAAGACGGGCGTCGCGGAGCCCGACGGCCGCACCGGCGAGGGGCTGCTCGCCCGGCGTTTCTTCCTCGACGGAGCGTACATCACGCGCGCCGGCGCGAACGACCCGCGGCTCGCAACGTTGTACAAGGAGAAGTTCACGCTCGAGGACGAGATCGAGCAGCTTCGGACCAAGAAGGCCGCGATGGCCGCGAACGCGTACGACGACGCGCTCGAGGGCTTGCTCGTGCAGCTCGCCCGGAAGGCGAAGACGATCCGGGAGATCGAGGGACGGAAGTCATGAGACTCGTCGCTGCGCTCGGAATGACGCTCGTCGCGGGCACGCTGGCTGCACAAGACGCCGACGCCGGCCGCGACGCGCTGCGCACCGGCAAGTACCAGGCGGCGATCGCCATTCTCTCCAAGGTGCCGGCATCCGACAGCGAGTGGTTCGGTGCGCAGCTCGATCTGGTGCACGCCTACGCGACGATCGGGAAGTACGACGACGCCGAGAACACCGCACGGCGCGCCACGGCGGCAAAGGGCGGCAGTGAGCTCTGGAACACACTCGGGGAAGTGCTGCTGTTGCGCGGCAAACGCGCGCCGGCGGAGAGCGCGTTCGTCCGCGCCGGTATCGCACACGCGTCCGACAGCCTCACCGCTGCGCTCAATCTCGCGGTGCTGCACTTCGATCGCGGCGAGCGCGATCGGGCGATGAAGGAGTTCGACCGGTTCATCGACGTCTACAACGCCAGCCTCGGCGCATCGCTGACGAGCGGCGAGCTTGCCGCGGTCGGCACGGCCGTCGAATACCTCGGCGCGAACGACCCACAGCTGTTCAAGGATGCGCTCAAGGCGTACGATCGCGCGCTGGCCGCCGATCCGCTCAACGCCGACGCGCGGGTGCGGTTGGGCGAGCTGTTCCTGCGGAAGTACAACTTCGCCGAGGCGCAGACCACCTTCGACGAAGTGTTGCAGGTCAATCCATTGAATCCGCGCGCGCTGCTCGGCGCGGCGCGCCGTCTCGAGCTCGACGGACAGAGCGGCGCGGACTCGTTGCTCCGTGCCGCGCTCAACGTCAATCCGGACTACGTCGGCGCGCGCGCGATGCACGCGCAAGTCCTCATGTCGCTCGAGGATTACGCCGGCGCGCAGAAGGACGTCGATCGCGCGCTGGCCGTGAATCCCGCCTCGCAGGAGGCGCTGGCCGTGGCGGCGGCGATCAAGTATCTCACGCACGATCAAGCGGGCTTCGACGCGCTTCGCCAGCGCGCGCTCGCGATCAATCCGAGTGACGCCGACTTCTACAGCACACTGGCCGAGCTCTCCGCGCAGGTGCGGCTGTATCGCCAAGCGGAGGAGTTCGCGAAACAGGCAGTGGCGCTCGCACCCAAGGACTGGCACGCGTGGAGCGTGCTCGGAATGAACGAGCTCAGACTCGGCCAGATCGCCGAGGGAAAGAAGAGCCTCGAGGCGTCGTTCACCGGCGATCCGTACAACGTGTGGGTCAAGAACACGCTCGACCTCCTCGACACGTACAAGAACTACGATCTGATCACGAGCGACCACTTCCAGTTCATGATCGAGAAGGACGAATCGCCGATTCTCGCGATCTACCTGAAGGATCTCGCCGAGAACGCGTATGCCACTTTTCAGAAGCACTATGCCTACACGCCGCCACCGCCGGTGCGCGTCGAAGTGTATCGCAGCCACGCCGATTTTTCCGTGCGCACCGTGGGCCTCGCCGGTTTGGGTGCGCTGGGAGTGAGCTTCGGCACCACCCTCGCGTTCGACTCGCCCGCGGCGAAAGATGCCGGTCCGTTCAACTGGGGCTCCACGGTGTGGCACGAGCTGGCGCACACCTTCACGCTCGGCATGACCGACAACCGTATTCCGCGCTGGTTCTCGGAAGGGCTGTCGGTGTACGAGGAGCATCACGCAAAGCCGGGTTGGGGCTTCGGCGTGACGCCGGATTTCCTCGCGGCGTTCAAGTCGGGCAAGCTCGTGCCCGTGAGCCGGATGAACGACGGCTTCATGCATCCGGCGTATCCGTCGCAGGTGCAGTTCTCGTACTACCAGGCGTCGCTGGTCTTCGAGCTGATCGTGCGCGACTGGGGTGAGTCCGCGCTGCAGAAGATGCTGCAGGCATATAAGGAAGGGGCGACGACCGATCAGGTCTTTCAGCGCGTGCTGAACACCGACCTCAAGACGTTCGACGCGAAGTTCGACGATTACCTCAAGGCGCGGTTCGCAGGAGTGTTGCCTTCGCTCACGGCCGAGCCGCCGGCGATCACGCGCGCCATGTCGGTCGAGGACTTACAGCAGGCGGCGGCGAATGCGCCGAACGATTTCGGCGTGCAACTGCTCGCCGGCGCGGGGTTGCTCGCGCACGACCAAGTGGACAAAGCGATTCCGCTGCTCGAGAAAGCGCGCGGCATGTTCCCGGAATACGGCGGCGACGACAGTCCGTACGCACTGCTGTCGGCCGCCTACGAAAAGAAAGGCGACAAGCGCAAGCAGGCCGACGTGCTGCTCAAGTGGACGTCGCTCACCGAGACGAACGTCAAAGCGTTGATCAAGCTCGCGGACTTGCAGGAGGCGCTCGGCGACGCCTCAGGCGCGGCCGACGCGCTCGACCGCGCGATGTTCGTGAATCCGTTCGACATGCCGATGCACCAGCGGCTGGCGGCGCTGGCGCAGAAAACCGGCGACAAGGCGCGCGTCGTGCGGGAGCGGTCGGCGGTCGTCGCGCTCGGTCCGGTGGACAAGGCCGACGCACTCTATCAGCTCGCGCAGGCGCAGCACGAGGCGGGCGACGACGTGCACGCTCGCACTACCGTGCTCCGCGCGCTGGAAGAAGCTCCGAACTACGAGAAGGCGCAAACGCTGCTGCTGGCGTTGTACGACGCACGTACGGCGGGGGGAGAGAAGAAGCCATGAACATGTCGAGAGTGGTCTGCGCCGCAGCGGCGCTCTGTGCCGTCGCGGTGAGTGCGGCCGACGCACAGCGGCGCGGCGGACGTGGCGGCGGCGGCGGATTCAACCAGTTTTTCGGCGGACCCGACGAGACCTACCGGCCGCCGGCGTTCCACGGTAATCCCGTGTACGACGGGCGTTTCACGTTTGCGCGAATCAAGTATCGCGGCTTTCTCCATTGGGCCGGCGCCGAGGGGCCGGGATGGTCGCACGACTATCCCGACGCCGAGGAGAATTTCACGAAGATTCTGCGCGACATCAGCGCGGTGCGTCCGTTCGTCGAAGCGGGGCCGATTTTGGGCAGTGCGCTCGTGGCGCTCGACGATCCGCTGCTCTTCAAGTATCCCGTGAGCTACATGTCGGAGCCCGGCGGCTGGATGCCGAACGACAAGGAGATCGCCGGTTTTCGCGCCTACATGCTGAAGGGCGGCTTCATGATCTTCGACGACTTCCGTGAAGGCTGGCGCGGCAATTACGACTTCACGAATCTGCGGCAGCAGATGGCGCGCGCAATGCCGGCGGCGAAGTGGGTGCAGCTCACGGGCAAGGAGCCGATCTTCGACTCGTTCTTCAAGATCGACTTGAAGGCGGCCGTTTCACCGACGTCGGCGTACGGCAACAACCTGCCGACGTATTGGGGCATCTATCAGGACAACGACCCGAAGAAGCGGTTGATGCTGATTGCCAACGTCGACAACGACATCGGTGAATCGTGGCAATGGTCGGGAGCCGGCTTCGTGCCGATTGCCGCGGCGAACGAGACCTACAAGCTCGGCGTGAACTACATCATCTACGCGCTGACGCATTAGCGCGGAGCCTTGGGCGCGGAGCGCGGGGCGTCACGTCCCGTGTTCGGCGCTCCACGCTCCACGTTCAACGCTCCACCCAACAACAGAGATCTCACTTGGCCACTACGATCCAAGCCCCTTCGCTCGATTCCTCCGACGACATCGCGCTCGCCGAAAAGCTCAAGGTTGGGCACGATCAGATCATCGCCGAGCTACAAAAGCTCATCGTGGGTCAGGAGGAGGTGATCGAGCTCGTGCTGCTGTCGCTGTTCACGGGCGGTAACAGCCTGATCGTGGGCGTGCCGGGGTTGGCGAAAACGCTGCTGATCAACACGATCGCGCAGGTGCTCGACCTCAAGTTTTCGCGCATCCAGTTCACGCCGGATCTCATGCCGAGCGACATCACCGGCACGGACATCATCCAGGACGACCCGGATACGGGCCGCCGCCACATGGTGTTCACGCCCGGGCCGATCTTCGCGAACATCGTGCTGGCCGACGAGATCAACCGCACGCCGCCGAAAACGCAGTCGGCGCTGCTCGAGGCGATGCAGGAGCATCGTGTGACGGTGCAGGGCAAGACGTACAAGCTCGACGAGCCGTTCCATGTGTTCGCGACGCAGAACCCGATCGAGCTCGAGGGCACGTATCCGCTTCCCGAGGCGCAGCTCGACCGGTTCATGTTCAACATCATCATGGACTACCTCCCCGAGGATCAGGAGGTGCAGGTCGCGACGCGCACGACGTCGGTGCAGAACTACCGCTTCCAGCACGCGGTAACGGGCGCGGACATCGTCGCCTTTCAGCAGTTGATCCGCCGCGTGCCGATCGCCGAGCCGGTGGCGCGCTACGCGGTGCACCTCGCGCGAACGAGCCGGCCGGGTCCCAAGGCGCCGGACTTCATCAAGCAGTGGGTCTCCTACGGCGCGAGCACGCGCGCGCCACAGATGCTCATCCTCGGCGGCAAGGCACGGGCGCTGATGGACGGGCGGTTCAACGTGAGCTTCGAGGATATTCGCGCACTTGCCAAGCCCGTGCTGCGGCACCGCGTGCTCACCAATTTCCACGCCGAGTCCGAGAAAGTCACGACGGATTCGATCATCGAGAAACTGTTGGCGGTGGTGCCTGTTCCAAAATCGGGGATGTGATCTTGTCGATCTCGGTACGCAGCTATGTGCGCTGACTGGCTCATACGACGGGACGATTCCGTCGGGTTCTCACGGATGACGCGGATGAGGCGGAAACAGCCGGATCGCTCCGTTAGGAATGAAAGCTCCTCGCGCAACGAGCCCGGACGAACGTTTTGTCCTTTGGAAAAGACGCTCGGGACACTTCGAGTGGCTTCTCGAGCGTACGTTCCAAAAAAGGCGTTCGTCCCGGCTCGTTGGGCTACGCTGTTTCAATGTGCAGGGAGCGATCCGGCTTTTTTCCGCGTCATCCGCGTGATCCGTGAACAAAACCGACGGAATCGTCCCGGTAGAGCGGCCGGTCCAAGCACGAACGGTCTTCTCGTATGACAACCGCTGCCCCCGAATCGACCACGTCCCTCCTCGACCCAACAGTTCTCGCACGTATCGGAAACCTGGAGCTGCTCGCGCGCACCGTTGTCGACGGGTTCATCAACGGCCTGCACCGCGCTCCCCATCTGGGCTCATCGACGGACTTCGCCGAGCATCGGGCATACATGCCGGGCGACGACATCCGGCGCATCGACTGGCGGCTCTATGCGCGCAGCGATCGGTATTATCTGAAAGAATACGAAGCCGACACGAACATGAACTTCTGCGTCATCCTCGACGCGTCGCCCTCGATGCGGTATGGGGCGATGCCGGACGACGCGCGGTTGTCGAAGTTGACGTACGGGTGCTATCTCGCGGCCTGCCTCACGTATTTCTCGAGTCTCCAACGCGATCGCGTGGGGCTCGTGACGATCGACAACGACATCGTCGACTACGTGCCGCCGTCGGCGAAGCACCTGCAGCAGATTCTGCACACGCTCGACCGCGTCGAGAAAAAGGGGCGCGACTCCAAGGTGACGCCGGGAAAGTCGACGCTTCTGGCGCCGCTGCGAAAGCTGTCGGAGACGCTGCGCCGGCGCAGCCTCGTGCTGCTCATCTCGGATTTTTATGAAGATGTGGAAGATGTCGTCGCAGCGTTGAGCCAGGTGCGCGGGCGCGGCAACGACATGATCGTCTTCCACCTGCTCGATCCGCGCGAGATCGATTTCTCCTTCTCCGACGCGAGCAACTTCATCGACATGGAGACGGGCGTGAAGATGCCCGTCATTCCCGAGTACCTGCGCGCGCAGTACCGCGACCTCGTGAGCGCGCACACGGCCGCGCTGGCCAAGCGCATCGGAGAGTCGCGCGCCGACTACTCGCTCTTCGACACGTCGAAGCCGCTCGACAAGGCGTTGTTCGCGTACCTGGCCGCGCGCCAGCGATTCAGCCGGGTGCGGTAGATGAACTTCCTCGCCCCCGCCTTCCTCGCCGGCCTCGCCGCCATCGCCGTTCCGGTGATCATCCATCTGATCAACCGCGAGCGGAAAGTGGTCGTCGAGTTCCCGTCGCTGATGTTCCTCGAGCGCATCCCGTATCGCTCGGTGCGGCGGCAGAAAATTCGTCACCTATTGCTACTAATTCTGCGCTGCATCGCGCTCGCATTGCTCGTCGCCGCGTTCGCGCGACCCTTCTTCGCGAAACGGCGCACCGCCGTGGGCACCACCGGAGCGCGTGAAGTCGTCATCCTCCTCGACCGCTCGGCCAGCATGGGCTACGCCGATCGGTGGACGAAGGCCCGCGACGCGGCGCGCAAGGTGATCGGACGCCTCTCGTCGTCCGATCACGGCACGCTCGTGTTGTTCGCGGGCGACGCGTCGGTCGCCAACGAAGCGACCGCAACGCCGGAGCGCATCGCCGCGGCGTTGTCCGTCGCCAAGCTGAGCGCCGAACCCACGCGCTACGCGCCCGCGCTCAAGCTCGCGTCACAGATCATCTCGGCGTCGACCCTGCCGCGCCGCGAAGTCGTGCTCATCTCCGACTACCAAAAGGTCGGCTGGGTGAATCACAACGAGATCTCCTTTCCGCCGGGCACGGTGGTCACGACCACGGACATTGGCGGCGGCGCAACGCCGAACGTCGCCGTCGCGCAGGTCACGACCGATCGCGACAGCACCGGCGATCGCGATCACGTCACGGTCGCCGCGCGATTGATCAACACCGGCGCCGCGCCAAAGTTGGTCACGGCGACGCTCGCGATCGGCGGCCGCGACGTGCAGACGAAGAGCGTCAACCTGCCGGCGAGTGGAGCGCAGCAGGTGGCGTTCACGTCGATCGCGGTGCCGAGCGGCGCGACGAAGGGCGCGGTTCGCATCACGCCCGATTCGTTGACGCCCGACGACGTGCTCGCGTTCACGATCGCGCCCGACGATGCGGTGCCGGTACTCGTGATCGAGCCGTCGGGATCGGCGGCGCGCGCGAATCAGAGCCTGTACTTGAGCCGCGCGCTGGCGATCGGCGACCGTCCATCGTTCCGCGTCACCGAAAAGCCCGCGGACGCCCTCACGCCGCGCGATTTCGACGGACGCGCGCTCGTGGTGCTCGACGAAACTGCGCCGCCGGGCGGCGCGGTGGGCGCTCGCCTTCGCGCGCTGCTCGAGGGCGGTGGCGGCATCGTCATCGTGCCGGGCAGCGGCCGCGTCGAAACATGGCCGGCCGAATGGCGCGCGCTGCTCCCGGCGACCGTGGGCGCGGTAGTCGATCGCACGGCCGACGCGGGTGGCACACTTTCGTCGCTCGACTACGCGCATCCGATCTTCGAATTGTTCAACGCGCCGCGCAGCGGGGATTTCTCGACCGCACGCTTCTACCGATATCGCGCGCTCACGCCGCAACCCGGCGCGACGGTGCCGGCGCGCTTCGACGACGGCTCGCCGGCGATGGTCGAGCGCAGCGTGGGCACGGGTAAGGTCGTGATGTGGGCGTCGACGTTCGACCCATACTGGACCAACCTGCCGCTACAGCCGGTCTTCCTTCCCTTCGTGCACCAGCTCGGCAAACACGTGGGACGATATGCCGATCCGCGCGCGTCGTTCATTGCCGGCGAAGTGCTCGACCTATCGCGCCACGGCGAGCTCACCGCGCCGTTCACGGCCGGTCGCGCGGCAGATAGCTCGAGCGAGCTCACGTTGGAGGCGCCCTCGGGCGCTCGCGAGCGCGTGACCGCGACAGGCGCGAATCACCTCGTTACACTGAGAGAGCAGGGCTTTTACGAGCTGCGCGGCCGGACGACGCCCACGGGCAGCGGACGGCCGATCGCCGTGAACGTCGATCCCGCGGAGTCGGATCTATCGCATCTCGATCCGCCGGACGTCGTCGTTGCGGTGACGGCGGTGGACGGCCAGCGGCAGCCCGGGAGCGACGTCAACACCGGCACGCCGCAGGATCAGGAACAGCGGCAGAAGATCTGGTGGTATCTCCTCCTCGGCGCGGTGGTGTTGATGGCGGTGGAGACTGTGCTGTCGAATCGGTTGTCGAAGGCGATGTCGAGTTGATGAATTCGATGTCATCCTGAGGAGCGCAGCGACGAAGGATCGCTCTCTGTTCCGAGAGATCCTTCGCTGCGCTCAGGATGACAATGTCACAGGGGGAATGATGGAAAGCGTTCATCTGGGTGCGGACCAGTCGCAGCTACTCGGCGTCGTGCGCGGCGTGCGCAACCGGTACCGCGCCAAACGCGCGTTGCGCGGGGCGGCGATCACGATCGCGGCGAGCTGGGCAGCACTTGCTGTCGCCGCCTACCTGATGAGCATTTTCAAATATTCTGATGCGGCGGTCCTCGGTTGTCGCGTCGGTGCGCTTGCCGCCATCGCGGCTCTGGTCGTCCGTTTCCTCGTCTTGCCGTTGCGTCCGAAGTTTCGCGACGAACAGGTGGCGCTGTACCTCGAGGAGCATGAGAAATCGCTCAAGGCCACCGTCATCACGGCCGTCGAGATGCAGGGGTCCGCGCCGGCGATGGGCGGCCTGCGCTCGCCCGCGCTGATCGAGCGTCTCACCCGCGGCGCGCTGGACCGCGTTCATGCGGCGGGCGACGGACGGGCGATCGACGCCGGCGAGCTGCGGACGAACGGCGGTGTGCTCGCGGCCGTGATGGCCGCGGTGCTGTTGCTCACGGTGTTCGGACCGCCGGTGCTGCAGCATGGCGTGCGCTTGGTGGCGACACTCTGGAGCCGGTCGGAAGCGGCGAGCCCGTTCAGCATCGCCGTCGAGCCCGGGAATGCCACCGTCGCACGAGGCGGCGACGAGCTGATCGACGCGAAGCTGCGCGGTTTTCAATCGGACCGCGTCGAGCTCCTCGTGCGCAACGTCGACTCCACGAGTTGGACGCGCCTGCAGATGCTGGGCGACAGCACCGGACAGTACGCGTTCCGGCTATTCGACATCGCCGGCAAAATGGAGTATGCGGTGGAGGCAAACGGCGTGCGGTCGACGACGTACACGATCGACGTGTCGAATCTGCCGTACGTGAAGCGCATGGATCTACAGTACCGTTTCCCGGCGTACACCCAGCTCGAGCCTCAGGACGTCGACAGCACGGGCGACATCGCGGCGCTGAAGGGAACGATGGTGCGCATTCGCGTCGCGTCCACCGTGCCGACCAGCGGCGGCCGCGTGATCGTCGACGGCGGCGACACGCTCAAGCTCGTGCCGAGCGCCGATGGACGGCTGATGGCGATGCTGCGCGTCGACAAAGCCGGCTTCTATAAGGTCGAGCTGCAGGGACCGGACGGACGCATGGTCACCGGCTCGCTCGACTATACGATCGACGTGCTACCCGATCGGCCACCGACGGTGCAGTTCACCAAGCCCGGGCGCGACCAGAAAGTGTTGTCGGTCGACGAGGTGTACACCGAAGCAAAGGCCGAAGACGATTACGGCGTCGCGAAGCTCGAGCTCGTGTACTCGGTGAACGGCGCGGACGAGCGGACGATGCCGCTACACGAAGGCAATCGCGCGCTCAAGGACATCTCGGCCGGCTACACGTTCATGCTCGAGAGACTCAAGCTCGAGCCGGGCGACGTCGTGTCGTACTACGCGAAAGCGACGGACAACAACACGGTGAGCGGTCCGCAGCACGCGTCGACCGACATCTACTTCCTGCAGGTGCGTCCGTTCGAGAACGAATACCGCCAGCGCCAGAGTCCGCCGGGCGGCGGTGGCGGCGGAGGTGGGCAGCAGCCGAACAGCGCGAGCCAGCTTTCGCAACAGCAGCGCGACATCATCGCCGCGACGTTCAAGACGCAGCGCGACAGTGCGCTCGTCGACAAGAAGACGCGCGAAGAAAATCTCGCGACGGTTCGTCTCGCGCAGCAGAAGCTGCGAGAGCAGGCGGATCAACTCATCGCGAAGTTGAATCAGCGCGGCATCACCGCGAGCGACAGCAACTGGAAGAAGGTTGCCGACATTCTGACGCTGGCCAGCGCGCACATGGACACGGCGGAAAAGCGCCTCGGTGCGAGCTCGCCGCAGTCGGCGTTGCAGCCGGAGCAGCGTGCGCTCCAGCAACTGCAGCGCGCCGAAGCAGTGTTCCGCGAGATCCAGGTGTCGATGAACAACAACAGCGGCGGCGGTGGGGGCGGCGGCGGGCAAAAGACGGACGCGCAGGATCTGGCCGACATCTTCGAGCTGCAGAAAGACCGCATGCGCAATCAGTACGAGACGGTGCAGAGCGGCAAGCAGCAGAGCCAGCAACAACAGCAGGGCGACAATCAGGTCGACGAGACGATGGAGAAGCTGCGCCAGCTCGCGGCGCGCCAACAGCAGGAGAACGACCGCGCGCGACGCAAGGCTGACAGCTTGAGCCAAATGGGCGCTCAGGGTGCGGCGGGCGGCCAGGGCCAGCGCGACCTGGCGCAACAAACCGAAGAACAGGCGCGGCAGCTCGAACGTCTCGCGCGGGAGCAGCAGTCGCAGACGCTCGCCGACGCGTCACGCCGGCTGCAGGACGCAGCAAATGCGATGCGCAAAGCGGCGGCGAACGGCGGCGGTCAGAAGACGGGTGACGCAGCGCAGGCGATGAACAACCTGCAGGAGGCCCGTCGGCTGCTCGATCAGGAAAAGAACGGGCGCTCGAATCGCGACTTGAGCGACGCGCAGCGCGCGGCGCAGCAACTCGCCGACCAAGAGAAGAAAGTGCAGTCGGACGTGCAGAAGCTCGGACAGACGGGCGACGCGGCCGGCCAGCAGCAGATCAAGCAGTCGATCGCCGAGCAGAAGGGCGCGATGGCCGAGGAAGTGAAGGATCTGAAGTCGAAGCTCGATCGCATGGCGCTCGACTCCAAGCGCGATCAACGCGACGTGTCGCGCGCGCTGGAGACGGCGGCGGACACGCTGCGCGGGCGGAAGGTCGAAGAGAAGCTGCGCTACACCCAGCAGCAGTCGCGCACCGCGCCGGCCGATTGGATGAATTCAGCCGAGCAGCAGATTGGCGCCGACATCGCGGATCTCGGCCAGCGCATTCAGCAGGCGCAGGCCGCGGCGCAGAGTGGCAACGGTCAGAAGCAGCAAGCGCAGACCGCCGACAAGGCGCGCGATCTCGTGCGCGGACTGCAGTCGATGGACGAGCGTATGAAACAGCGCGCGCAGCAAGGACAGCAAGGACAGCAAGGACAGCAAGGACAGCAAGGACAGCAAGGACAGCAAGGACAGCAAGGCCAGCAAGGCCAGCAAGGCCAGCAAGGCCAGCAAGGCCAGCAAGGCCAGCAAGGCCAGCAAGGCCAGCAAGGCCAGCAAGGCCAGCAAGGCCAGCAAGGCCAGCAAGGCCAGCAAGGCCAACA